>NZ_BAAFPR010000036.1:0-20258 GCF_042847315.1 Lacticaseibacillus jixiensis | reverse complement strand
TACAGTGTGGTGGCGATAGCGAGAAGGATACACCTGTTCCCATGCCGAACACAGAAGTTAAGCTTCTCTACGCCGAGAGTAGTTGGTGGGTGACTGCCTGCGAGGGTAGGAAGCCGCCACGCTGAATTGGAGGATTAGCTCAGTTGGGAGAGCGTCTGCCTTACAAGCAGAGGGTCATAGGTTCGAGCCCTATATCCTCCATTGGATCAAGCAATTGATCCTCCCAAAGTACTTAGCAGCACCGGTTGAGTCCATGCCGACTTAGCTCAGCTGGCAGAGCATCTGTCTTGTAAACAGAGGGTCGAAGGTTCGAATCCTTTAGTCGGCATTAATTGAATAATGCGGAAGTAGTTCAGTGGTAGAACATCACCTTGCCATGGTGGAGGTCGCGAGTTCGAATCTCGTCTTCCGCTTCGCTGAGAGATCAGTGAAAGCACATGCACCCATAGCGCAATTGGATAGAGTGTCTGACTACGAATCAGAAGGTTGTAGGTTCGACTCCTACTGGGTGCATTGTTCGGGAAATAGCTCAGCTTGGTAGAGCACCTGGTTTGGGACCAGGGGGTCGCAGGTTCGAATCCTGTTTTCCCGATTGAACATTCTTGTTCATGGAACATCGCGGTGTAGCTCAGCTGGCTAGAGCGTCCGGTTCATACCCGGGAGGTCGAGGGTTCGATCCCCCCCGCCGCGATAGAGCTTGGACCTTTAGCTCAGTTGGTTAGAGCAGACGGCTCATAACCGTCCGGTCGTAGGTTCGAGCCCTACAAGGTCCATCGGACCAGCCGTTGGACCGGCGCTTTATTAATTTAATATTATCGCGGGATGGAGCAGTCTGGTAGCTCGTCGGGCTCATAACCCGAAGGTCGTTGGTTCAAATCCAGCTCCCGCAATTGGTTCCATGGTCTAGTTGGTTAGGACGCCTGCCTGTCACGCAGGAGATCACGAGTTCGAGTCTCGTTGGAACCGGTGTCGGCTCGGTAGCTCAGTTGGTAGAGCAATGGATTGAAGCTCCATGTGTCGGCAGTTCGATTCTGTCCCGCGCCATAACCCGATACCGTAATGCGGGTGTAGTTTAGTGGTAAAACCACAGCCTTCCAAGCTGTTGTCGCGAGTTCGATTCTCGTCACCCGCTGGAATCTGTAATATGGGCCTATAGCTCAGCTGGTTAGAGCGCACGCCTGATAAGCGTGAGGTCGATGGTTCAAGTCCATTTAGGCCCATTAACTGAATAGTAATCATGGAGAAGTACTCAAGTGGCTGAAGAGGCGCCCCTGCTAAGGGTGTAGGTCGGGAAACTGGCGCGAGGGTTCAAATCCCTCCTTCTCCGTTATTATGTAATGGCCCGTTGGTCAAGTGGTTAAGACACCGCCCTTTCACGGCGGTAACATGAGTTCAAATCTCGTACGGGTCAGTTAAGCAGCACATATGGAGAATTACCCAAGTGGCTGAAGGGAACGGTCTTGAAAACCGTCAGGTGGGGAAACCCACGCGAGGGTTCGAATCCCTCATTCTCCTTATACACATTATCGCGGGATGGAGCAGTCTGGTAGCTCGTCGGGCTCATAACCCGAAGGTCGTTGGTTCAAATCCAGCTCCCGCAATTACAACTTAATATGTTGGTTCCATGGTCTAGTTGGTTAGGACGCCTGCCTGTCACGCAGGAGATCACGAGTTCGAGTCTCGTTGGAACCGTTAATGGCTCGGTAGCTCAGTTGGTAGAGCAATGGATTGAAGCTCCATGTGTCGGCGGTTCGATTCCGTCCCGCGCCATTTCTGGAGGATTAGCGAAGAGGCTAAACGCGACGGACTGTAAATCCGTTCCTTCGGGTTCCTAGGTTCGAATCCTAGATCCTCCATTTATAGGGATATAGTTTAAAGGTAGAACTACGGTCTCCAAAACCGTCAGTGTGGGTTCAATTCCTACTATCCCTGCTTTTAATATCATGGCGGTATTGGTGAAGTGGTTAACACACCGGTTTGTGGCACCGGCACACGTGGGTTCGATCCCCACATACCGCCCTTGATTGGGGTATAGCCAAGCGGTAAGGCAACGGACTTTGACTCCGTCATGCGCTGGTTCGAATCCAGCTACCCCAATTGCTCTTTTGGAGCAAATAGACATCCTGGCGGTGTAGCCAAGTGGTAAGGCAAAGGTCTGCAAAACCTCTATGCGTCGGTTCAAATCCGATCACCGCCTTTGCTTGCGGGTTACTCCAAAAGCGTGTATAATATAGTTCATGTCATGCCGGCGTGGCGGAATTGGCAGACGCGCTGGACTCAAAATCCAGTTCCCGTTGAGGGAGTATCGGTTCGACCCCGATCGCCGGTAGAAGTATTAACCGGAAGCTGCAAGACATGAAAACAGTAGTTAGGCATTGCTTAGGCAATGCTTTTTTTGTGTACCAAAGCAAGTGCTGCAGTGCCTGAGCTCAATATGGTTTTATACTGCGAATTGACAAGGCTTTCATCTTTTAATAAATATATTCATAATGGTATTCATAACCCTTGTCAGCTTTGATGTGAAACAGTTATGGAATATTTATCGCGAAAAAAAGGTTTGACATTCAAACCATTGGCGGTATACTTTGATCATCCAAGTAATTGTTGGATGTGGGAGGTGAATTTATGCAGATCTTGGATGGAAATGCGGTGCAGCAATTGATTCCGAATCGCTTTCCAATATTTTATGTTGATGAGGTGACCGCCTTAACACCTGACATCTCGGTGACTGTCCACAAATATTTGACACATGCCGAAGATCACCTCAACGGGTATGCGCCTGGTAAAGGACTGTTGGCCAATAGCCTGATGATCGAGATGATGGCTCAAGCGGCATCGGTGTTGATCTTAAACTCGCCGATTTTCGCTAATCAAACGGCTTACTTAGCAGCAATCAATGATGCCAAATTTCCGTTACCAGTCACGGCAGGCAGTTGTCTGGAGATCACAGTGACCATGGGTAAAGTCCGGGCTAATATGGGTACTGTGACTTGTGTGGCCAGGGTGGCTGGGCAAACTGTGGGAGAAGCGACGTTGCGCTTCGTCGTTCAAGCCAACGATGGCGCTTGACCCAGGCCTTCATTTGACTGATACTTTGAATATCAAATCAGTTGAATATGGAGGCCATGGGATAATGGCACAACGTCCGATCATGAAACGCATCAACACCAAATTAGAAAGAGTTTACCGCGATATCTTGCGCATTGAAGAAACCGAGTTGCGGCGCAGCCGTTTTTCGGACTTATCAATTTCGGAAATGCATACCATCGATGCTATTGGCTTACACGCCGCACCGACCTCGCGCACCGTGGCTGAACGCTTGCACGTGACGCAAGGAACATTAACTGTGGCCATCAAACATCTGGTGGTCAAAGGCTACGTCGAGCGGGTCCATGACCCAAAAGACGCCAGGGTGGTCAACTTGCAGCTCACCCGCAAAGGCCGTTTGATGTATCGTGCGCACCAAGCGTTTCATCAGCAGATGGTGGACAGTTTTGTTCAAGGCTTTGACGATCATGACATTCAATTGATCGAAGCGGCATTAGACAATCTGATGGCATTTATTCAAAAGCAAGACCAATCCAGGTAAAGGAGGAAGAATATGCGCATTGTCGCCACAGCTATGCAGGTCCCAAACCATCGCGTGACCAATGATGACTTAAGCCAAACGCTGGACACCTCAGATGAATGGATCAGCCAGCGTACCGGCATCAAAGCGCGACGCATCGCAACGCGTGAAACGACGTATTCGATGGGGTTGGCAGTGGCTCAAGACTTATTGACGCAAAGTGCGCTGCCGGCAACGGCACTGGATTTCATTATTGTTGCGACCATGAGCCCGGACCACTTAACGCCTGGCGAGGCCAACCGAATCCAAGGCAGCCTCAAGGCCACTAATGCCTATGCATTAACCGTGAATGTGGCTTGTGCAGGTTTTGTTTACGCCTTGCACCTGGCGGCTAACTTGCTCAACGGCTCAGCCAGTTGCGGGTTGGTGATCGCCAGCGAGACGTTGTCGCGCTTAGTCGATTGGCAAGATCGCAAAACTGCCGTCTTGTTCGGCGATGGGGCTGGCGGGGTCTTGGTCCAAGCGGATGGGCAGCCTTTGCCGCCAGTGGACTTGCACAGTTTCGGAGATAATAGCCAGCAGCTGCAAGTTGGGGCGGGGTGTGATCGACCATTCTTCGCCATGGATGGGCAGGCAGTTTATCAATTTGCCTTACGCGAAGTGGTGGCGTCGTTGAAGCGGATGCCGCCAGCAGATGTTTACTTATTGCACCAAGCCAACGCGCGAATGCTCACGGCTATCGCCAAACGCCTGAAGTTAATGCCGGCACAAATGCCGCACAATATGGCAGAATATGGCAACACCAGTGCCGCCAGCATTGCGATCTTATTGCATGAATGTATCGCCGACTCACGGGTGGTTCGCGGTCAGAAGCTGCTGTTATGCGGCTTTGGCGGGGGACTGGCAGTCGGCAGTATCTTATTGACCTACTAGAAAAAGGAGCGTAACTCATGAATAACACCGAAATCTTTACCAAAGTCCAAGCCATTATCGCTGACCAATTGGATCAACCAATTGAAGCAGTCAAGTTAAACACGAATTTCAAAAACGACTTAGATGCTGATAGCCTGGATATTTTTGAAATCATCAATGAAATCGAAGACGCCTTTGAAGTCACGATCGACACGGATGAAAACATTCAAACAGTCCAAGATCTGGTCAGCTTCATTTCAAAGGCGGCGTAGTTATGGAGCCGATGTTACGCAAGCTCGGCTTGCGCTATCCCCTTTTTCAAGGGGGGATGGCTTGGGTGGCGACCGGGCATTTAGCAGCGGCGGTGTCTGAGGCTGGCGGCCTGGGCATCATCGGTGCCGGCCACGCGCCTGCCGCTTATGTCAAAGAACAGATTGCCATTGCCAAAGCTCACACCAATAAGCCTTTCGGGGTGAATGTGATGTTACTGTCACCATACGTGGCTGAGGTGATCGAAGTCGTGGCTGCTGCTCAAGTCGCCGTAGTAACCACTGGGGCCGGCGATCCAAGCCGTTATCTTGACCAGCTGCAACAAGCCGGCAGCGTCGTTTTGCCGGTGGTGCCATCGGTGGCGTTGGCTTCGCGTATGGCCCGCAGCGGGGTGGATGGCGTGATCGCTGAAGGCATGGAGTCTGGTGGCCATATCGGCGCGATGACCACCATGGCGTTGGTGCCACAAGTGGTTGATGCTATTGACTTGCCGGTGATCGCTGCTGGCGGGATCGCTGATGGGCGCGGTGTGGTGGCTGCGTTGGCCTTGGGGGCCAGTGGTGTGCAAATGGGCACGCGGTTCTTGGCCGCCAGTGAAACGCGGATCCATCCGCAATATCAACAAGCTGTCGTTGCGGCCAAAGACGTGGACACCTTGGTGACAGGCTTATATGTTGGACATGCGGCGCGTGTCTTGAAGAACCCGATGAGTCGCCAATATTTGCGCTTAGAGAAACAATTGGCGATTCAAGGCGGCGATATGTCAGCAGTTGAAGCCTTGGGCAACGGTTCGCTGAGGATCGCGGTACAAGAAGGCGATCCTCAGCGCGGTTCATTTATGGCCGGGCAAATCGCCGGGCTAGTGCATGAAGTCTTGCCTGCGCAAACGATTTTAGATAATATCATGCAAGAAGCGCAACAAGTGGTTGCCAGCGGCTTACAAGAACGGTTGGTGGCGCCATGACCACAGTGGTGATGTTTAACGGCCAAGGGGCTGAATTCGTCGGCATGGGGGCTTCTGACAGTAAAAATAGTTTGACGTTCAAAGAAACCATGCAGCAGGCTCAAGCCAGCTTGCCCTTTGATTTAATGGGGTATTTGTTTGGTGAATCGCCGCTGGTGCAACACCCAGATTTGCTGCAGCCGGCACTTGTGGCTTATGAGCTGGCAGTGTATCAAGCCAGCGGCATTCAAGCGGATGTGTTGATTGGGTTAAGCTTAGGCGAATATGCCGCTGTTTGTGCCGCCAGAATGGCTACGCTGGCTGAAATTATGCAAGTGACGCTGGTGCGCGGTCAAGCAATGGCCAAAGCCGCCTTACAAACGCCAGGACAAATGCTGGCGATCCAATTGCGCCAAGGACAAGAATTGCCGCCTTTGCCGGCTGGAATTTGGCAAGCCAATCGCAATGCGCCGACCCAAGTGGTGGTCGGCGGTCAAGCCGCTGCGCTGGATGCTTTTGCTGCCGAGTTGAAGCAGGCTAAGCTGCGGCATTTGCCGCTTGAAGTCGCTGGGGCGTTTCATACCCCGTTGATGCAATCGGCGCAACCGGCTTTGCATGAGGCCTTGCAGCAAGTTAACTGGCGATCCGGTCAGGCGACTTGGTCAACCACGGCCCAAGCGCCGTTTGTGCCGGAAACGATCACAGAAACGTTGACGGCGCAGTTGACGCATGGCACGGATTTTGCCCAAACGGTGGCCTTGCTAGCCGCCCAGGGGGCCACGGACTTCATTGAGATCAGTCCCAAGCCGATGTTGGCAAAACTGGTTTCGCGCCAGCTGCCTCAGGTGCATGTTGTGTCGTTAAGTGATCAAATGCTTTAACAGGAGGGTTTATGGAACTTACTGGAAAAACCGCGATCGTTACTGGCGCCAGTCGCGGCATTGGCGCGGCGGTGGCACTGCAGCTGGCAAAAGCCGGCACTAATGTGGTGTTAAACGCGCGGCATCAGCCGCCAGCACAATTGTTAGCCGAAATTGCTGCAACTGGCAGCCAATCGTTGGTGTATCTGGCACCAATCGAAGACCCAACAGCTGCTCAAGGTTTGATCGAAGCGACCCAAGCCCAATTTGGCAGGGTCGATGTGTTAGTCAACAATGCTGGCATTACCAAGGATCAATTGGCAGTGAGAATGACACCAGCGGCTTTTGCCGAGGTGGTCGAGGTGAACTTGATCGGCACGTATAATGTGACTCAACCGGCCTTTCAAGTCATGAATAAAGCCAGAAGCGGTGTGATCGTGAATTTGGCCAGTGTGGTGGGGCAAATCGGCAATATCGGTCAAGCCAATTATGCCGCCAGCAAAGCCGGCATTGTTGGCTTAACGAAAACCTTAGCCAAAGAAGGCGGCAGACGGCACATTCGCGTCAATGCGGTAGCCCCGGGGATGATCGACACGGCAATGACCCAAGGGTTAAGTGATGCGATCAAAGCCCAAATGTTGGCAACGATCCCCCTGCGGCGCTTCGGCACTCCGCAAGAAGTTGCTGAAGCGGTCCTGTTCTTGATCCACAACGAATACATGAACGGCCAAGTGCTGACCATCGACGGCGGGTTAACGTAATCTCAAAGCGGCGTCACAGCTTATCGCACTGTCGCGCTGCTTTGCACATGTAATGTGCAATAACGATAATACCAAGCGTTGCCAGGCGGTGACGCGAGGCGAGGAGGAAAGATAATGACACGAGTGGTTGTGACAGGCATGGGCACCGTAAACGCCTTAGGCAATGACTTGGCGGAAACAACCGCCAACATGCTGCAAGGTCGCTGTGGTCTTGCAGCGATCACGAAATTTGCCGCTGAAGCCACAGGAATCAGCGTGGCCGGTGAGGTTAAAGCATTTGACGTAACCAAGCGCGTCGCCAAGAAGTTAAGCAAACGCCTGGATCTGTTTACGCAATATGCGTTGTATAGCGCCATTGAAGCTGCGCAACAAGCACACCTAAGCGATGCGGTGGCACCTGAGCGCTTAGCAGTGATCTACGGATCTGGCATTGGCGGGTTGACCACCATCGAAGAACAAGTCACTAAGAAGAACGCCAAAGGCCCTAAACGCATTTCGCCGTTATTTGTGCCTATGGCGATCATCAACATGGCCGCCGGGGTCTTGGCAGAGCATTTTCAAGCCAAAGGCGAAAGCTATGCGGTGGTGACGGCGTGTGCGTCAGCAACTTCGGCGATTGGCCAAGCGATGCAATGTATCAAAAGCGGACGGGCTGATGTGGTGATCACCGGTGGGGCTGAAGCGTCGATCAATGAAATCGGTATCGGCGGCTTCGCGGCTTTAACAGCTTTGTCGCCAGCAGTGGATCCCAAACAAGCCAGCCTGCCTTTTGCCAAAACCCGCAGCGGCTTTGTGATGGGTGAAGGGGCCGGCACATTGATCTTGGAAGCAGAAGCACATGCCAAAGCGCGCGGTGCTAAGATCTTAGGCTATGTCGCAGGCTTTGGCGCAACGAGTGACGCTTATCATATGACCGCACCGGATCCTAGCGGCGAACAACCTGCCAATGCCATGCGTCAAGCAATCGCCGATGCGAATTTGACCCCAGAAGCGATCGGTTACATCAATGCGCATGGCACGGCGACAGTGGCGAATGACTTAATGGAAAGCACGGCTATTGCCAAGGTCTTTGGCGATCATGGCGTGTTGGTCAGCTCAACTAAAGGCATGACTGGGCATTTGTTAGGGGCCGCTGGAGCGGTAGAAGCAATCATGACTTTAGCCGCGTTGAATCTTGATACTTTGCCCATCAACTTAAGTGCTGAAGCGGATCCGGCTTGCTTAGTAAATTTAGTGACTGAACCGCAAACATTGCCTAAGACGCCTTTTGCTTTGAGTAATTCGTTTGGATTTGGCGGTCACAATGCAGTGTTAGTGCTAGGAGGTGCCCATGCATATGGATGAAGCGACGATCGCAACGTTGATCGATAAGCTTGAAGCCAGTCAGATCAGTGAATTAGATTACACCAATGGCGCCGTGCACTTGCACCTGACCAAAAGTCCCCAAGCCACCAGTGCGCCAGCTGCACCAAAACCCGCCCAGGCGGCGCAACAACCGAGTATCGATGCGCCATTAGTCGGAATTGTGTACCTGGCGCCGAAGCCTGATGAGCCGGTATATAAAGCCGTTGGCGACCATGTTTCGGCTGGGGAAGTGGTGTGTGTGATCGAATCGATGAAGATGCTGAATGAAGTCAAAAGTCCCATTAGCGGCGTGATCAAAGAATGTTTGGTGGCAGATGCCGCCTTGGTTGAATATCATCAGCCGCTATTTATTGTTGAGGAGGAAGCCGATGCTTGAAGCACAAGAAATCATGCAGATCCTGCCGCATCGTTACCCGATGTTGCTGGTTGATCGCGTGTTGACCTTAGAACCTGGCCAGCGGGCTGTGGGCGTGAAGAACGTCTCAGTTAATGAAGCCATTTTCCAAGGGCATTTTCCTAATAATCCGATTTTCCCAGGGGTCTTGCAAATCGAGGCCTTGGCGCAAACCGGCGCAGTAGCCTTGTTGAGCTTGCCGGAAAATCATGGCAAAACTGCTTTTCTTGGCGGCATCACCAAGGCGAAGTTTCGGCATATGGTGCGCCCAGGGGATGTGTTGCGCTTGGAAGTGGATTTAGATAAGGTGGCAAACGGCATCGGGCGCGGCAAAGGCAAAGCGTATATCGGCGAAGATCTGGCGTGTGCTGCCGAGCTGGTATTTGCCTTACAATAGGGGGCGCCATGTTTAACAAAATTTTCGTGGCTAACCGTGGTGAAATTGCGGTGCGCTTGATCCAAGTGATCCATGAGCTTGGGGCTAGTGCCATCGTTGGCTATGCGGAGCCGGATGTTGACAGTTTGGCAGTGGCGTTAGCCGATACGGCAGTGTGCATTGGGCCGGGTCCGGCGGCGCAGTCATATTTGAACATGCAAAACATCTTGGCAGCAGCAGTGCTTACCGGGGCAGAAGCGATCCATCCCGGATTTGGCTTCTTATCTGAAAATAGTGATTTTGCCGAGCTTTGCGAGCAAGCCGGAATCGTATTTATTGGACCAAGTGCTTTGACAATCAAACAACTTGGCGATAAGGCTCAAGCTCGTGCATTAGCTGCCAAATTCGCGGTGCCGGTGATCCCAGGCAGTGAGGCGTTACATGAATTGGCGCAAGCCCAGATTGCTGCAGGCCAAATCGGCTACCCGCTAATGCTTAAAGCCGCAGCTGGCGGTGGGGGCAAAGGGATCCGCAAGATCGCAGATGAAGCAGCCTTAAGTGCTTTGTGGCAGCCGGCTCAGCAAGAAGCGATGGCTGCGTTTGCGGATGACAGCATGTATTTAGAGAAAGTCCTGACAGCCGCCAAGCATATTGAAGTGCAAGTGTTAGGCGATCAAGCCGGCCATGTGTGGGTTTTCCCTGAGCGCGATTGTTCATTGCAAAAGGCCAAACAAAAGCTGATCGAAATCAGCCCCTGTCTGCAATTATCACCTGCCAGACGCAAGCAGCTCCAAGCTTATGCCCAGCGTTTGGCGCAAGGAGTCGGTTATGTGAATGCTGGTACCATCGAATTCTTGGTGGATGAAGCAGGGGTGTATTTCATGGAAATGAACACGCGCATCCAAGTGGAGCACCCCATCAGCGAATGTGTCACCGGCGTGGATCTGTTACGCTGGCAGATCATGATCGCCGCCGGTATGCCATTGACCCAAGGTGATCGGGTGTTGCCAGCGCAAGGCGTGGCGATCGAATGTCGAATCAATGCGCAAGCCAATGGCGCGCGTGATCAAATTACCCAAATTCGTTGGCCTTTAGGCGGCGCTGGGGTGCGCATCGATACTGGTATCAAAGTCGGCACGCGCTTGAGCCCATATTATGATGCGATGTTGGCCAAATTGATCGTGCATGCAGATTCTGCGCCGCTCGCCTGGCAGCGCATGCAGCGTGCGTTAAAGGAGTTCAAGATCCAAGGGGTGACAACAAATGTCGCCGCTCAGTTAAATTTGATCGCTAAGCCCACGGTGCAAACCGGTGCGGCGACGATCACTTATGTGGAGGATAATGATGCTCAAACCACAACAAACAGCCTTAGATGAAGCGACCTTAAAGCGCGCCCAAGCGATTCCTGAAGGTTTGTGGCGCACTTGTCCCAGCTGTCATACCAGCGCCTACCGCGGCCGTTTTGGCGCAGAATTAGTTTGTCCGCATTGCGGTTATGGCCTGCGTTTGAGTGCCCAAGCGCGGATCGCACAGCTTTGCGATAGTTTCGAGCCTTGGGATGAAGAGCTGAACTTAGCGGCAGTTGATTTTCCTGGCTATGCGCATAAGCGTGCCCAAGCAGCAGCTGCTACCACCAGCAGCGAAAGTGTGTGCTGCGGACTGGCCAAAATCGGCGAGTCGACTTGTGCCTTGGCGGTGATGGACAGTTATTACATGATGGGTTCGCTTGGCCAAGTGGCAGGCGAACGTTTGTGTCGGTTGTTTGAACGTGCGACTGTGCAGCGCTTGGCGGTGGTGGTCGTGGCTACCAGCGGCGGTGCGCGGATGCAAGAAGGCATCAAGTCGCTGATGCAAATGGCCAAGATCTCAGCTGCAGTGGCGCAACATGCGCAAGCGGCTTTACCGTATTTTGTCGTGTTAAGTGATCCGACAATGGGCGGGGTGTGTGCAAGTTTTGCGATGCAAGGTGATGTGATCTTGGCCGAACCGCATGCGCGGGTGGGTTTTGCCGGCCGGCGGGTGATTGAAGCGACGCTGCATACCAAATTGCCTGCCAGTTTCCAACAAGCCGAACAAGTTCTGGCATGTGGCTTTATCGATGCCATTGTGCCGCGGGCGCAACTCAAAGCCCGCTTGGCGTGGCTATTGCAGCTGCACCAGGAGGTTGGCCATGTTTGAACAGGTCAAACAAGCCCGGGCTAATCGCTACCCGGCGCAACAATTGATCAACGGTATTTGTCGAGACTTCATGCAATTGCATGGTGATCGCGCGCATGGTGATGATCCGGCGATCATCGGCGGCATCGGGTGGCTTGAAACGATGCCGATCACGGTGATCGCCACCAACAAGGGGCAAACGCTGCCTGAGCGCCTAGCCACGCATGGCGGCAGCCCAGAGCCTTGGGGTTATCGCCAGGCGCTGCGCTTAATGAAGCAAGCCGAGAAGTTTCATCGGCCGATCTTAACTTTGATCGACACGCCAGGCGCTTATCCTGGCAAAGATGCTGAAGATAATGGGCAAGCTGCGGCGATTGCTGAGTTGTTAGTGACTGCAGCAACTTTGCAAACGCCAATGATCGCGGTGATCGTTGGTGAAGGGGGCAGCGGTGGGGCCTTGGCGTTAGCGTGTGGGGATGAAGTGTGGATGACCGCCGAAAGCATGTACGCGATTTTGTCTCCGGAAGGTTTTGCATCGATCTTGTTTAAAGATGTCACTAAAGCCGACCAAGCCGCAGCGCTGATGAAGTTAACGCCGCAAGAGTTGCTGGCGGCTGAAGTGATCGAAAAGGTGGTACCGACTGGTGATGAACTGGCAGCTGATTTGCAACACGCGTTGGGGCAAGAATTTGCCACCTTACAAGCACTGCCGATTGCGGAACTGTTGGCTAAGCGGCAGGCGCGTTTTCGTAAATTCTGATTGGTTGCAAGCACCACAAACGGCTATGGGCCGCATTCAAATATCGAATGTGGCGCATAGCCGTTTGTGGTTGTGCGTTGTTTATTGGGTCAAGGCTTGTAAGGCGCTGCTGAGTTGGCTGTAGTCGCCGGAATTTTGCAAGGTCTTGGCGGCTTGATAGACACCAGCATAATCGCCTGCGGCCAGTTTCTGGCGCAATGGATCGAAGGCCGGATCGCTGAAAATGGTGCTGGTCACTGTGCTGGCGGCGGTTGCAGGAACGCCGGCATTGACCAGCAGAGTTTTGGCGGTTTGTTGGTCATCGGCAGCCTTCATCAACGTCGCCATCTGGGTGTGATCAATGGCGTTGGTGACTTGATCGATCACTTGATCGGTGGCGGCATTACCAGTTTTCTGGGCGTTGAGTTGTTGTTTGAGGGCTGATTTAACGGCAGTGTCTGCTGGTGTGTCATTGCCGCTGAGGTTGCGATAGGTGTTGTTCAACTGAGGGAAGAAGTAAGCACCAAGTCCCACGATGAGCACCAAGCTCAATAACGTGATCACGATGCGTCTTCCCCAGTGTTTACGCTTCTTGTGTTGCATTCGTCGCATGGTGCACCTCCTTGATCGTATTATTTTCATTATCGCACAATTTGATTGTGATCTGGATCAAGGGCCAACAGCTTAAGGAATTGTTTAGCCTGGTAAATTGAGACTTCCGAATGATAGGCAAGTCGCTGCAGTCTGGTACAATGGCTAGTGAAGAGATTTTTGGCGCTAGGCTTGGCTTGTCGTATACTATAAGAGAATAAGCTGCCTACGTTTGGAGGAAGTCTGATGAACATCGGTATTTTTACAGATACGTATTTCCCACAGGTGTCTGGCGTGTCGACATCGATCAAAACGCTAAAAGATGACCTTGAGCGCAAGGGGCATACGGTATATATTTTCACCACCAGCGATCCGCATGTGCCAGATTCTGCTGTGGAACCGAATTTATTCCGGTTCACCAGCGTGCCGTTCGTGTCGTTTACAGATCGGCGCATCGCGGTGCGCGGATTGTTTCATGCCTATGCGGTGGCCAAAGAATTAAAGCTGGACATCGTGCATACGCAAACAGAATTCTCAATGGGGTATATTGGGAAATTCGTGGCGCGGCAATTGAAGATTCCGACGGTGCATACCTATCACACGATGTATGAAGACTATTTGCATTACGTGATGAATGGCCACTTGTTGCGGCCATATCATGTGCGCCAATTCATGCGCGCTTACTTATACCATGTCGCCGGCGTAATCTGCCCTAGTGAGCGCACTGCTGAGTCGTTAAATGGCTATGGCATCAAAACGCCTAAAGCAATCATTCCCACCGGGGTGGACTTGACGCAATTTCAAGCAGCCAAACGTCCGCATTTGCGCGAAGAGCTGGGTTTGGCTGACGTGCCGGTGTTATTGTCGTTAAGTCGGGTGGCTTACGAGAAACGCATCGACCGGGTTATTGCGGTAATGCCGCAGATCTTGGCGGCACAACCCAATGCGGTGTTGTTAGTGGTTGGTGATGGTCCGGCTAAAGCTGATTTGGAGACTCAAGCGCAAGCGCTAGGCTTAGGCCAACATGTGCGATTTATTGGTGAGGTGGATCATTCGGCAGTGCCGGATTATTATCGCTGTGCTGATGTGTTTGTTTCAGCGTCTGATTCAGAGTCTCAAGGGTTGACCTATATCGAAGCAATGGCCGCAGGTTGCAAAGTCGTGGCCTTGGCGGCAGAATACACCAACAACTTGTTGGATGATCCGGCGATCGGCACAACGTTTACCACAGATGCGCAAATGGGCGCTCAGGTACTGCGCTATTTAGCCCATCCGCAAGCCTTTGACGATCCGGCACCATTGAATGAGAAGCTGACGGCAATTTCAGCCGACACATTCGGGGATGCGGTGTTGGCGTTCTATGAACAAGCCATTGCGCAGAATGCTGAAATCACCACCACGACGGATGCAGATCAAGAGTATCAAGCAAAGGGGTAGCAATGATCGATATTCATATGTTCAGTTCAGCAGACAAAGTCGCAGGCCAAGGTGTCGGCGCCGTATACACTGAATTGATCGACTTGTTGAAGCGGTATTTTCCAAATGAGTTCAAGATCTCCATCAACAATTACCGGCCGAGTCTGGTGAGTCATTACCATACGATCGACCCGGCTTTTTTTGCGTCGACTTTCTCCAAAAAGCGCGGCCGCAAAATCGGCTATGTTCACTTCTTGCCAGATACCTTGGATCAAAGTCTGAGTCTGCCGCGCCCGGCACGCTGGACGTTGGATAAGTATGTGGTGCAATTCTATAAGCGCATGGATGTGTTGGTGGTGGTGAATCCAAATTTCATTCCGCGCTTAGCAGCATATGGCATCGATCCGCATAAGGTCGTGTATATTCCTAATTTTGTGTCGCGCAAGACCTTCTATCCTGAATCTGACGTCAATAAAGCCAGCTTGCGTCAGAAATATGGCGTTGGCCAGAAGGATTTCGTGGTGTTTGGCGCCGGGCAAGTGCAAGATCGCAAAGGCGTCGATGATTTCATTGCCTTAGCCAAGCGTAATCGCGACATGCGCTTCATTTGGGCTGGCGGCTTTTCGTTTGGGATGATCACCAATGGTTACGACCACTTGAAGTCAGCGGTGGCTAACGCGCCAGATAACTTGACGTTCACCGGGATCGTGCCGCGTGAAGAAATGGTGGATTACTACAACATCGCCGATGTGTTCTTGTTGCCGTCGTTTGAGGAACTCTTCCCCATGGCGGTGCTTGAAGCCTTCTCCACGCAAACACCGGTGATGGTGCGCGATTTGGCGTTATACGATGGCATCATCCGCCCGTATGCCATGATGGCCAAAGATGGTGCCGCCATGAATCAGCAGTTGCGGGCGTTGCGTGCGTCTGATGCGATGCAGCAAGATTACCAACACAAGAGTCGCTTGGCGGCAGAAGAATATTCGGAGGCCCGGCTGGCGCGGGTGTGGGAGAAATTCTACCGCGAACAAGCCACGCTGGCGTTAAGGCATGAATAAGAAAAATCAATTCGCCGTCTTCGTGATGGTGGCCATTGGCGTGGCGATCTTCGCCTTTGAAATGAAAGACCTGGATGTGCGGCAAGTGTGGCACACTTTGAATCACATGCAGCTGCAGTGGCTGGTGGTAGCGCTGGCGGTGATGCTGGCGTCTTGGCTGGTGGAAAGCGTGGTGGTCAAGACCTTCGTGGAACACCCTGGTGAACACTTGCCATTTCGCTCAGCGATGCGGGTGCCGTTGATCGAGCAGCTGTTCAATAATATCACCCCTTTTGCTTCAGGCGGACAGCCGGCGCAATTGGTGGCGCTGATGCAATCTGGTGTCGAAGGCGGGCGGGCCAGTTCGGTGTTGTTGATGAAGTTTGTGGTGTATCAGTTTATGGTGCTGATCAACTTCGTCTTGACGATCATTGTCGGCTTTCGGCGAGTGGCGACGCATTTTCAACCGCTGGCGTGGCTGATCGTGTTCGGGTTGGTGATCCATGTGGTTGTCATCATCGGCTTGTTATTGGTGATGTATCAATACCGCTTCACCAAGCGTTTGGTGCAACTGGCGGTCAAAGCCTGCGGGTGGTTTATCGGCCGGGTGCGGATGCAGAAGTGGCAATTGAAGATGGATCACAAAATCGATACCTTCTATGCTGAAAGCCTGCATCTCAAACAAGAAAAACAAAAGGTGTTGCGCGCCGCTGGGTTGACGTTGATCCAGTTGGTGTTGTACTACTCAGTGCCATATTTTGTCTTGTTGAGCTTTGGGCTGGGGCATGTGGATCTGGTCACGGTGATGGTGTCACATGTGATGATCGTCATGATCGTGTCATTGTTTCCGATTCCCGGCGGCACTGGCGGGGCAGAGTTGACGTTTAAGACCTTGTTTGCGCATTTTGTGGCGACCCCTGCGCAGCTGGTATTGGCGATGTTGTTATGGCGACTATTAACGTATTACTTGGGGATCGTATGCGGAATCTTGGCGCTGGCAGTGCCTGCCAAGCGCATGGATGCTCATGGAAACGCTAAAAAAGTTTGAGTTTCAGCTTTTTTCATGGTCACAGCAGGCCATTTTATGGTACGCTATCACAGAAGTACAGGAAGGGGGCCGTTGGTATGAAGAGCTCACAATTAGTTGCGATCATCAAGCGCCTTGAAGCGATGCAAGAAGCAACCGATGGCGACGTGCAGACGCGCCGCTTCGAGAAAGACGGTGTCGAAAAGGGCGAAGTGTCCTTTGACCCGAAGACAGAAACCTATACCCTAGAAGAAATGGATCATCACCAGAAATTTGATTTCGATGATATCGACCTAGTGGCGATGGAGATCTATGATCTCCTCGGGGACTAGTCTGATCCGCCTGCGTGCCGCTTCGGTGGTGCGTTTTTTTTTTGTGCCTAAAGCGGCGATAACGGCAAGCAAAAGGCGGTTTAAGCCACGCGGCAACACAGCTTATATGCTGCCGGGGGGCTTTGACAAGCTAGCCGAATTCCATTGCGCGATACCGCACAACACCGTGCCAGTTTGGGCTTGCTACCTTAAGATGTCCTTAAAAACCGGTCAATCACCTGCACCAAAATTGTCTTTTTCTAGACAAATGTGTAGACTAACGGGTGTGATATAATCAATCATTATTAACAACTTTAATCAGCGGAGGATCACGATGAAACTTATCGGCAGCAAGGTTCGAGCGTTTTTTAGCTCCCGACTCGGATTTTTTGTCCTTGCCATCGCCTTGTTTTGGGCGAAAACTTATTGGGCATACAACAATAAATTCAATCTTGGGGTGAAAGGCAGCATGCAAGAATTGCTGCTGGCGCTCAATCCAATCCCGACGACATTGTTGTTGTTTGGGATCGCCTTGTATTTGAGCGGACGCAAATCTTATATCGTGATGTTAGTAGTTGACGTCTTGACCAGTACCTGGTTGTTTGCCAACATCTTGTATTATCGAGAGTTTTCGGATTTTCTCACGTTTGCTTTGATCAAAGGTTCAGGGGCGGTTTCCAATAACTTGTCCAAAGGGGTTTTTGGAATCTTGCGGCCCAGTGATTGGCTGGTATTCTTGGATGTGGCGATTTTGATCGTCTTGTTGGCAACGCATTTGCTGCGCATGGACATTCGCCCGATCAAGAAGCGCTTTGCCGTTGGGGTGTCATTCTTGGCGGTGTTGTTGTTTGGCGCTAATTTGAGTATGGCGTATTCAGATCGTTCCGGACTTTTGACGCGGACTTTTGATAATAACTATATTGTTAAGTATCTCGGCCTAAATGCTTATACTGTTGTGGATGGGGTGAAAACCGCCCAAACCAGTGCGACTAAGGCCAATGCCAAAGCCAGCGATATCGACTCGGTGCTAAGTTACCTTAAGAACAATCACGTCACCCCTAACGCAGAATATGCCGGAGTGGCTAAAGGCAAGAATGTCTTCATTATCCACTTGGAGTCTTTCCAGCAGTTTCTGATCGACTTTAAGTGGGATGGCCAAGCAGTCACGCCTAACTTGAATAAGCTGTATCATCAATCGGATACCTTGAGTTTTGACAATTTCTTCAATCAAGTCGGCCAAGGTAAAACCGCAGATGCAGAAATGATGCTTGAAAACTCGTTGTTTGGCCTGCCTGAAGGCTCGGCGATGGTTTCTGATGGGACCACCAACACTTTCCAAGCCGCGCCTGCCATTATGGGCCAGAATGGCTACACCACCGCTGCTTTTCATGGGGATGTGCCAAGTTTCTGGAATCGCGACAATACCTATAAGTCGTGGGGTTATGATTATTGGTTCACCGAAGGCTATTTCCAATCAGGCAAGAATTATGATGTCGGGTATGGACTTAAAGACAAGATCTTCATGAAAGATTCTGCATCATACGTCGAACAGCTGCCGCAGCCGTTTTATGCCAAGCTGATCACCGTCACCAATCACTATCCGTATACCTTAGACAAACAGAACCAAACGATTGCCAAAACCGACACCGGCGATGATACGGTGGATGGCTACGTGCAAACTGCCAAATATTTGGACCAGTCTATCGGTGAATTTATGACTTGGCTGAAACAGTCTGGCTTAGAGAAGAATAGTATGGTGGTGTTCTATGGGGATCACTATGGCATCTCTGGCAACCATAAGAAGGCTGTGGCGAAGTTATTGGGCAAGAAGTCGTTTAACAACTTCGATAACGCTCAGTTCCAGCGCGTGCCGCTAATGATCCATATGCCAGGGCTTAAAGGCGGCATCAACCACACTTATGGTGGGGAAATCGACGTTTTACCGACCCTGTTGAACTTAGTGGGTATCGATGCGTCTAATTATGTCCAATTTGGTTCCGACTTGTTAAGCAGCCAGCACAGCCAAACCGTCGCCTTTAGAAACGGCGATTTTGTGACACCGCAGTATACTAAAGTCGGCAGTACCTACTACAACACGCAAACCGGCAAAGTCATCAAACGGTTATCAGCAGCCCAGAAGAAAGCCATTGATCAGTCCACCAATCAAGTCACGACGGAACTATCCTTATCAGATCGGGTGATGAATTCTGATTTGTTACGGTTCTATACCCCTAAAGGCTTTAGTAAAGTCGTGAAGTCCGATTATTCTTACAACAAGAAAACTGCCTTGGCAAAGTTGAAGAAAGCCCAGAAGAAAGGGACTTCGGTATTGAGCCAACACGATGGCAAGCCTGTGGAATATACAACGGATGCGCCTGAACTCAGCAAGGCTGACAGCAGCAGCTCAAGCTCTAGTTCCAGCAGTTCCAGCAGCAGTAAATGATCGTCAGTTGGGATCCCGTTAGCGGGGTCTTTTTTCTTCTCTAAGCGGGTTTAGGCTGGCGCAACATACTAACTGATGCAAGTGTTGGTTTTTGGCTGGTTAGCGCATAACGACACTTGTTTTTAGAAAGTATTCGCGCTATTCTTGCGTTAGGCAGTAACACGTCAATAAAGTAGGTGAAGACGATGCATCAAGTGTTTGACCAAACCATCCAAACCTTAAAGCACAAAGGCATCCGGGTGACACCGCAGCGGATCGCCATTATCCGTTTCATGATTGAAAGTACGGCACATCCAACAGCAGAGATGATCCATGCAGCATTGGTCAAAGATTTTCCCCATTTAAGTGTGGCAACTGTATACAATAATTTACGGCTGTTAGCCGATTTGGGTTTGATCGAAGAAATGAGCGTAGCCGATGCGGCAGTCCATTTTGACTTTGCTTTAACCCCGCATTACCACGCAGTGTGCACCAATTGCGGTAAGATCGTCGACTTTCATTACGATAAAGCGTTCGATGTGGAGAATGTCGCCGCTGGTAAAACGGGTTTCAAGGTTTCCGGCCACCATTTGGAAGTTTATGGATTATGCCCGGAATGTCAGCAACTGTTGAAACATCCGAACAATTCAGAACTAAATAACGTCAACTAACAGATAGTCCGAACATCGCGGCGCAGAATTCGCGAGATGATTCGGACTGTTTTCATCTCATGAAAAAGTTTCGATTTTCGGTTGACGATACTACCTGGAGTTGGTATGATATCAAAGTTGTCTTTTAGATAACACCGGCGTTTCCAAAGCGTCAGCAAAAAAACTTGTTGACAGTTTCAGAAAAGCTTGGTATGATTTAAAAGTTGTCGCGAGCAGTTATGAAGCGCTTCACCAAATGAACGCTTCAAAAAAGTTCTTGACAACGTGTGATAAGATATGATAAACTTAAACACGTTGGTTGTGTCTTACCGACAAGGTAGTCCTTTGAAAACTGAACAAAGTTTCGTAAATGTGATAGGGCTTTTCTTAAATGAAAAGAATTAAACATGAGCGAAGTCAATTCGCTAGTAAATCTCGGATCTAAAGCTTCGGCTTTAG
>NZ_BAAFPR010000035.1:0-20481 GCF_042847315.1 Lacticaseibacillus jixiensis | reverse complement strand
TCACTAAGGTCGAAACCTTAGATCCGAGATTTACTAGCGAATTGACTTCGCTCATGTTTAATTCTTTTCATTTAAGAAAAGCCCTATCACATTTACGAAACTTTGTTCAGTTTTCAAAGGACTACCTGGTTGAAAATGTTACAATCAACTTTTCAATTATATCATTTTCATCTGATCGTTGTCAAGAAAAAGTTTTAATAACTTTTTCAGTAACAAGGCTAATGCCTCGTCGCGACAACTTTTATATCATACCAGCCTGACCAAGTGAAGTCAACAACTTATTTCGTCGACCTGTTGGAAACGCCGGTGTTATCTAAAAGACAACTTTGATATCATATCAAGCCGGGCCAGCGGCGTCAACTATTTTCTGAAAAAATTTATTGCCTCCCAAACGGCGGTGCCGCGCATAACGCAAAACAGCTATGCCTCAACGATTCAAAATCTGAATCGTGAAGCATAGCTGTTTAACCAGTTTATGGCTTGGTGATAACCGTTTGGCCGGCCATATATGGTACTAAGACTTCCGGAATGGTGACCGAACCGTCTGCGTTTTGGTAGTTTTCTAAGATTGCTGCGACTGTGCGGCCCACTGCCAAACCAGAGCCGTTCAAGGTGTGGACAAACTGCGGCTTGCCATTCTCGTCGCGATACTTGATGCCGGCACGGCGCGCTTGAAAGTCCGTACAGTTGGAGCAGCTGGAGATCTCACGATAGCGGTCTTGGGCTGGCAGCCAGACTTCCAAGTCATTGGTTTTGGCACTGGTGAAGCTGGCATCCCCGCTGGCTAAAGTGATCACGTGATATGGCAAGTTGAGCTTGCGCAACAAATCTTCGGCGTCATGGATCAAATTCTTGAGTTCTTGCCAAGAATCTTCTGGCTTGCAGAATTTGACCATTTCCACTTTATTGAATTGATGCATCCGGATCAAGCCGCGGGTATCACGGCCAGCAGACCCAGCTTCAGAGCGAAAGGCTGGCGAAAGTGCCGTGAACGAAACCGGCAATTCGTCGGCTGGGATGATCTCGTTGCGATAATAGTTGACCAACGGCACTTCAGCCGTGGGGATCAAGGTCATGTCTTGATCATCATTGGTGATGGAATACACGTCTTCGGTAAACTTCGGGAACTGCCCGGTACCAAACATCGAGTCGTCGTTAACCAAATAAGGCGTGAGCATTTCCGTGTAGCCTTCTTTATAGTGTTCATCCAAGAAGAAGTTATACACGGCGCGTTCCAAGCGGGCCCCGGCGCCTTTATAGTAGACAAAGCGCGCGCCAGAAACCTTGGCTGCACGCGTAAAGTCTAAGATCCCTAAGGCTTCGCCGATTTCGTAATGGGCTTTAGGCGTGAAGTCGAATTGGCGAATGTTGCCCCACTTGTATTCTTCGCGCGAATCGTCTTCATTCAACGACATCGGCACATCATCGGCTGGGAAGTTCGGCAAACGCACCAGAATGTGTTCGATTTGCGCATCAACTTGCTTGAGCTGGCCGTCTAATTGGCCGACTTGCTTGCCGACTTCGCGCATCGCCGCGATTTGGTCGCTGGCGTCTTCTTTGTTGCGCTTGGCTTGCGCGATTTCATCAGACACGACGTTGCGCTTGGCTTTAAGCGCTTCGGTTTGGCCGATGATCTCGCGGCGCTTGGCATCTAAGGCCAACACTTCATCGATTTGCACCCCATCGACGCCGCGCGCAGCTAATTTGGTTTTGGCCCAATCTGGTTGCTGACGCAATAACTTGATATCTAGCATGTTTTTCCTCCAATTGTTTGATGAATGCACACAAAAAGCCCTCCATCCGATTGGGACGAAAGGCTTATTCCGCGGTACCACCCAAAGTTCAGCCATCAGGCCACACTCGAAATGGATAACGGCCATCACCGTGCGAGTCTTCCCCGCCCACTATCACGCTGGAATCAAGGGGGTCGTGGCTCACACCAGCCGCCACGTCTCTGAGTCCCCTTATATTAGGCGCTTCATCATGTGTTTGTTGCATTCAGAATAAACCATCCAGGCGCATTTTGCAACTAGTCGAGGCGACTTGGGTCAAGGATCTCGATCACCTTGCCGCGGCCTTGTAAAATCACCCCAGCGTCTTCTAACAACGTCAATTTGCGACTTAACGTTTCAGGCGTGGTGCCAAGGTAATCAGCCAGGTCTTTCTTCTTCATCGGCAACGTGATGTGCGCGCCTTGTTCGGCTAGTTGGGTCCGCAAATAATGCCGCAAGCGCGCTGCCACATCGGCTGTGGTCGCCAAAGTAGTTTGGGTTTCCAATTCATCGACACGGCTGGCTAACGCTTGGATCACGGCCATCGACACTTCAGGATAAGTCTTCAGCAGCGCTTGAAAGTCGTGCTTATATAAGACACACGCCACCACCGGTGTTGTGGCACGGGCTTCTGCGGTATGGGTTTGATCGGCAAACATCGCCGCATCCCCGTCAAAATCCCCAGGGCCTAACAGCCGCAACAATTGTTCACGCCCGTCTGCACTGACGCGGGCGATTTTGACTTGGCCGTGATGCAAGATATACAGCGCATCGGCTTTGCTGTCAGGCAAATAAAGCGGCGTGCCGGCTGGAATGTGTTCATGATGCACCAAGGCTTCGACTTGCTCTAATTGCGCATGCGGCAGCCGGTTAAAAATCGGCACCGTGGCCACACACAAGTCATGTGCAGGATGTTGATGTTGATCAGTAATCGCCATCGCCGCCCACACTTAGCTTATCATCCCAGATTTGGCGGATCGTGGCATACAATTCGCCATACCAATCATTGGAGCTGGTCGACGCCCATTTATAAGTCAAAGCATGGCCTTTCTTCTCAGCGGCATCAGGCACCGTGGAGCTTTCAATCACCAAGTCCACTTGATCAAGCGGGCAATCAGTTGGCGACACCAGCTCGATCCAAGGCTGATTCATTAAGAAGGCCAACAAGTCGATATAGCCTAACAAAGTTTGTTCAATGACCACCGCCACTTTGACTTTAACTGGCGGCACGAACTGCACCACCAGCTGCAAGACGTTACGATAGAAGGAGTCAGTCAATACATCACTGACTTGACTGAATTCTTGCAAGTCATGGCTGAAAATAATGTGTTCCAGCGTTTGACGGACCTTCTTGCGCAAGCCGGAGTTGTCCGGCATTTGATGCAGTTTCTCGTTGACTTCATAAGCGATCACTTCAGTTAAGTCTTCACCAAATTCCAAGATCGAAATGGTGACTGCCAACAAATTAGCCAACAACATGTTGACTGTGGCTTGCGGCAATTGGCCATCACTTAAGAAATCCACCGGCAGCTTGGCCAGAAACTCTGTGACTAAGGTATAGATCTCTGGGTTATAGCGTTCAAAGCGCTTGACCACAGTCGAAGAAATATCAGTTCCAGTTGTCACATAAAACGGCAAGAAGTTGAACAAGAAGAACAGCGAGGCAGATTCCCCCATTTGTTCGCTGATACTCATTGGAACAAACACCGGGGTTGGGTCAAGTTGTTCCTTCAGTTCTTCAAACACGTTTGGCACCGGATATTTCAAGGCGTAATGGCTGGTGTTTAACGCAACGGTGTAACCGTCTTTGGCGCGTTGTTCTGCCACCGCCCAATAATACATGGCAATTTCGCGGGTGACTAAATTCGGCACGCCCATGTCAAACATCTTGATGATCGCGTCGATTTCTTGGCCTTTGCGCGTGCGGTCTGCTTCATCAAACGGCCAACCGGCACCATCAGTAGCCATCCAGAAGATGATCGTCAGAAAGACCCGGATGCGCTTTTCGTCACCTTGCAAACTCAGCGTCTCATAAGAGAAGCGCACCCCGAATTTCCGGGCAAAATCACGCACCGGCTTGAGGTGGCGCAACATGGTGGCCTTGCTGGTGTCTTCATGTTTCAAGAACGCTTCGAAATTGACGTACTTATGATACAACATGGCTTCCAAGAACTTATAAGGCTGGCCTTGCTGCACAAAATACAAGCGGACCTTGGAAGAAGGTTCATTAAAAAGCCGTTTGGTCGTGGCATCCTTATGGTGGGTCATTTGCTCAAGGGCTTCGACCAATCCATTGTAAGTGTTATAAACGCTTCCATAATTTCGTCCGGTCAACGAAGCGATCTGTTTGAGATTCACATCTTTGACCAGCGGTTTCCCACTGCGTTCCAGCTCCAACCGGTCTTCCACCGGTGTTTGAGCGACGCGGGCGTTCACGATGCGCCGAAACAGACTCATTTTCTCAGATTCGGACATCGACAGGAATATATCTTCCCGACCTCGCATATTACGATTCCCCCAGTTATTCTTCTACGATTATTCGGTATAATTATAACCGTAATGGATAACAATTTTCAAATTAAGATTTACGAAATCTGATTTCGTCATGATAATGTGATAACTT
Organism: Lacticaseibacillus jixiensis; assembly: GCF_042847315.1. Lineage (NCBI taxonomy): Bacteria > Bacillati > Bacillota > Bacilli > Lactobacillales > Lactobacillaceae > Lacticaseibacillus > Lacticaseibacillus jixiensis. The sequence continues at coordinate 16,086 of NZ_BAAFPR010000035.1, read as the reverse complement.
TATACATTTTGTGCTGTGATTCAAGGCCAACAATCACACTTGCAAAAGCATTAGCCAACCCGTATGATGGAAGTCGCGTTAATTTCAGCCGGATAAAAAGTCGAGGGAGCATGATGACATTGATCGTATTAGCAGGAACTATCGGGGCCGGTAAGACCAGCCTCACTCAGATGTTGGCAGACCACTTAGGCACGCAAGCCTTCTATGAATCAGTGGATGACAACGAAGTCTTACCATTATTCTATAAAGACCCCAAGAAGTACGCCTTCTTGCTGCAGATCTACTTCTTGAACACGCGCTTTGCCGCCATCAAGCAAGCTTATCGTGACGACAACAACGTCTTGGACCGCTCGATTTTTGAAGACAGCTTGTTGTTTCACCTCAACGCCGACTTAGGCCGCGTCACCAACACCGAAGTCAAAGTCTACGACGACTTGTTGGCCAATATGATGGAAGAATTGCCTTATGCCGCCCACAAGAAGCGCCCAGACTTGTTGGTGCACATCCGCGTGTCCTTTGAAACGATGCTGGAGCGCATCAAGCGCCGCGGCCGGCCTTATGAACAAATCGATGCCGACCCGACTTTATATGACTATTACAAAGAACTCAACAAGCGTTATGACACATGGTATGACAACTACAACGAAAGTCCCAAGATGCAAATCAATGGGGACGAGTTAGATTTTGTTGATAATGAACTTGATCAACAACAAGTCTTAGCCTTGATCGACCAGCGCTTGCAAGAATTAGACCAAGCCCACCAACAAGCGGCGCAATAACAGCTATACCAATTACGGGAACCGGAAACGGTTCCCACTTTTTGCGTGGCAGCGAAAAACCTATAGAAAATCTTATATATTTTGATATAATAGTGTAGAAGAGGAGGGGTGCGGTGTGGAATTTGAGGCGATGTTTCTGGATAATCTGGCCATGGCCAAACTTGAATTGCTCAAGACTTTGCTGCGGACCCCACAAGCCGACACCATTGCCGACTTGGCCCAAGCGATGGGCCAAACCTATCAGCGCACCTACAACTTGTTTCAAGCGCTGGTCGATGACTTAACCGTGCAATATTCGCTAAGCCCAGAACAAGCCCGCACCAAACTATTGGCAGATGCCGCCAAGCGCCCGTCTTTGGATCATTATCGCTTCTTTCTGCTGCAAGCATCGCTGGCTTGGCAATATTTTGACATGCTGGTCCAAGGCCATACCCCAAATCTCGATCAATTCTGCGCCAAACACTTTATCAGCCGCTCGACACTCACCCGCAAAACCAACCTTTTACGCAAACTCCTGCGCCGCTATCGCATCCGCTTAAACAACGCCAAAGCCGTCATCGAAGGCGACGAAGCGCTGGTCCGCCGCGCCATTGCCGAGATCTATTGGCGTGCCACCCGCGGCGTACGATGGCCGTTTGGCGCCGTTGATCGCGCCACGATCGCCGCGCAATGCCAAGTGCGGCCCAACCCGGCTGGCTTGTTGAACGAATTCGGCTATTATCAACTGGCTGTCGCGCGCCTGCGCTTGGCAGCCGGCCACACCTTAGCGCCGCTTGCACTGCCAGGCGCTTATGATTATTTCACTGCCGATGCGTTCCCCCATGTCACCGCCGTTGACCTTGCCACAGAAAATGCCGGCATGACCTTCTTGCATCACACCAATTTGAATTTCTCACGCAGCGATCAATCAGCCATCCAAGCCGATCTTGAAGCGTGGTTTCCTCAAGCAGCCCGCGCCAATGTGCGCTTGTGCCAAATGCTGGCTGCAAATTATACCATTGATTCCCCCACCGCATGCAACCTCTTGCGCGTCATCGCTTGTTTCATGCGCTACGGCGGCGATTATCTCAAAGCCTGCGACTTCAATCAGCCGCCGCATCAGCGCTTTGTCACCCCGCACTTGCATCGCGAGTTATTAGCCGTGATTTCAACTTTAGGGGTGCCTGCGCTGAACACCGCCGCCGAAGCATTTGCAAAAATGGTCACATATTTAGTCGCCCCTTTGCAGCGCTTGGCCACCTCGCCTGCCGCCGTTGAGATCTGTGTGTTGGTTGAGCCCAATGACACGATGAATCAGCGCTTGACGACGTTCTTGACGAATCTGCAATTTGTCCATTTGCACAACGCCCAAACGCTAAATCAATGCGACTTGGTGATCGCCGAAGCCGACAGTTTGATCACCCCGCAAACCCAAGCCTTCGCCAAAACCCACCCCAAACAGTATTTTATCTGGTCGCTTGACGCCATTGAAGCAGACTATCGCAAGCTGTTTGCCGCGATCGATCGCTTGCATCAACATAAACTGATCAAACTAGAACAAGCATAACCAAAAAGCCGGCCAATGCGCCTCGTGATACGAGGTACACTGGCCGGCTTTTGGTCGTGTTGGTTGCGGTTATTTGAGGACGGCCCTACTTGTCACGCCATCTCTAACTATCAGTCTACTTGGTTATTAAGCAACTCGCTTGTGTATCAGTCACAACTCGCCAAGGCAAAGAACATCTTCGCACCATCCGTGATACACATCGCTAAAATCCTTAGCCTCACTCTGATTCATCGTCCAACACGCCAAAGCAATTCGACACGATATCCTTGCTGAATCATGGATTCGTAGCATCGATTTAAACAAGCAGCTGATACGAATCACGTAGGAGCGGTGAGGCGTAGGTATGTGGCGGCAACAAGCCGGTCAGGCCGTGAAACGATCAGCAAAGTGAGACAAGTGCACTTTGCTTGGCTCGCTGTGCTGATCGCGGCAAATGCCAAGACCCGCGCTGAGCGCAGCGATGCGGGGCTTGGCATTTAGGTGGAAAACGCGCGCTTCTCAGCGCAGTTGGAACCGGCCGCACCGCCTGCGCCGGCTTGTTGCCGCCACATGCCGAAGCCTCACCGATCCGGACCTTTACCAGGTCCTCGCTGGATATGTTGTGGCCTTCGTCGAGCTGCATGGCGCAACGCGATCGCGTATAAGCTGTCCCGAGCTTATGGCAAAGACCGCCATTAGCTCAGGCCATCTTATACACATCGCTAAATTCGGGCCGCTCCGCTCTGGTTTACTATGCCGGATACACCGCGATGCGATCGGTCCCGATCTGCGCGGTTTGGATCGGCTTGGCGTAGAATTCACTCAACTTATCAGCATTCAGCAAATCCTCGCGCGCGCCTTGGGCAAAGACTTCGCCATCTTTAAGCAGCATCACATGCGTGAAACACGGCATCAATTCTTCCGTGTAATGCGACACAAACAACAAAGCCGGCGCGTTATCCATATTGGCGATATTAGCCACACGCTGCAACAAGCCTTCACGGGCAAACAAGTCCAAGCCGTTGCATGGTTCATCTAAGATCAACAATTCCGGCTTGGCCATTAAGGCCCGCGCGATCATCACCACTTGCCGCTCGCCTTGTGACAACACAGCATAAGGCTTGCCGATCAGCTTGCCGCCACCCATTTCCACCAGGATCGCCTTGGCTTGATCAAGTTCGGCTTGGGTGTAGCGCTCGTACAAGCCGATGCTGGCAAATTTGCCTGACAGCACGATTTTCTCCACCAAATCGCCGCCATGCAGCCAGTCTTGCAAAGCCGTTGACACCCAGCCGATGCGCTTGGTGAGTTCCGGAATCGAGGTGTGGCCAAACACCCCGCCTAACACTTCTAATTGCCCGCTGGTTGGCCAAAGGTCGCCATGGATCATTTTGAGCATGGTGGTTTTGCCGGCCCCATTTAAGCCTAAGATCGCCCAGTTTTCACCTGGCTTGATCGACCATTCAATATGTTTGAGGATGGTTTTGGTGGTGCGTTCCAGCGAAACATCGCGAAACGCTAAGATCGGTTGCGCCATAATGTCCTCCTAAACTAACATGCCATAAAGCATTGGATTATCGACGAGATTAATGTATTTCGGATCGAACTTGGCCATGCGTTCAACCAGTTGCGGATATGTATTCTTGTCGCCAAGCAAGATCCCGATCAATACCGGACCATGGCCGCGGTTGACTTTCTTGGTATATTCGAACTTTGTGATGTCATCATCTGGGCCTAAGACTTGGCTGACGAATTCACGCAAAGCACCTGGCCGCTGCGGGAAGTTGAAGATGAAATAATGCTGCAAGCCGCCATAGATCAAGGCGCGTTCTTCAATTTCTTGCATGCGGTTGATGTCGTTGTTACCACCGGAAATGATGCAAACCACCGTTTTGTCAACGATTTCGTCTTTCAAATTGGCCAAGGCGGTCACACTCATGGCCCCAGCCGGTTCAGCGACGATCGCTTCTTTGGTGTATAGATCCAAGATGGTTTGCGCCACGGCGCCTTCTGGTACTTGGGTCATGATGTCAACGTGTTGGCGCGCCACTTGATAAGTTTTGCTGCCGGCAGTGGCTACGGCACAGCCATCCACGAAAGTATCCATGCCTTCGACAGTCACCGGATGCCCTGCATCAAAAGCTGCCGCCATCGACGCGGCAGTGGCAGGTTCCACGCCGACCACGTTGGTTTGCGGCGACACGCCTTTGGTATAAGTCGCCACCCCAGACACCAAGCCGCCGCCGCCAATGGCCACGCATAAATAATCCACAGCAAAGCCGCCAGCTTTGGCGTCTTGGAAGATCTCTGTGGCAATGGTGCCTTGCCCAGCCATCGTGTTGAAATCATCAAACGGCGCAATGAACGTCTGCTGATGCTCCGTGCAAAAGGCGTTGGCCGCTTGCGCACAGGCGTCGAAGGTGTCGCCAATCATTTTGATGGTCACGTTGTCGCCGCCGAAGAAGCGCACTTGATCGCACTTTTGCTTAGGCGTGGTCACTGGCATAAAAATCGTGGCGTGGATCCCCATGTGATGGCTGGTCCAAGCCACGCCTTGCGCGTGGTTGCCGGCACTGGCACACACCACGCCGCGTTGGCGCTGTTCTTGCGTGGTTTGAGAAATTGCATAATACGCGCCGCGGATCTTAAACGAGCGCACCGCTTGCAAGTCTTCACGCTTCAAATATACTTTGGCATGATATTTCTGCGATAAATAAGGGTCATATTGCAGTGGGGTGTGGGCAATAATTGGCGCCAACACCTCGCTTGCTTGTTCTACATCTGCTTGGGTCAATTGTTCTTTGACAGCCAATATCGCCACCATCCTTTCAATGATCATGAGTTGTCGGCGGAATGCGCCGCCTTGAACAGCTGAAGTTCAGCTGCTCAAGGCGAAGCCTCAATTTGCATTGAGACCCCGCGATAAGCAAAGAGCCGCAGAGAACTGCGGCTCATCACATTAAGCTTCTGGTGTGGAGTACTTGTCAGCTTCGGTAACGAATGGCATTGCCGCACGTAATTCGGCACCAACGCGAGAAAGCAAGGAGTTAGCGGAGCGTTCACGCAGCTGCTTGAGTTCTGGGAAGCCGGCCCGGTAATCTGCCATGAAGCGCTTGGCAAAAGTGCCATCTTGGATGTCTTTAAGGGCATCTTGCATAGCCTTCTTGGATTCTGGGCCGATAACCTTAGGACCGACGATGTAAGCACCGTATTCAGAAGTGTTGGAGCAGTCAGCATACATCTTGTTGAAGCCGCCTTCGTAGATCAAATCAGCGATCAGCTTCATTTCATGTTGGACTTCAAAGTAAGCAAGCTGTGGGCTGTAGCCGGCTTCAGTCAAGACTTCATAGCCGGTTTCGATCAAAGAAGTCAAGCCGCCCATTAAGACGTTCTGTTCGCCGAAGAGATCTTCATCAGTTTCTTCTTTGAAAGTGGTCTTCAACAAGCCGGCGCGGGCAGCACCGTTGCCCTTGGCAAATTCTTTGGCTTCGTCTTCGGCATGGCCTGAGTAATCTTGCCATACACCATACAATGCCGGAACACCGAAGCCTTCCTTATAAGTACGACGGCACAGGTTACCTGGGCCTTTAGGGGCCATGATGATGACGTCAACGTCTGCAGGCGGTACGATTTCGCCGTAGTACACGTTGAAGCCATGCGAGAAGCTCAAGATGTTGCCTGCTTCCAAGTTATCCGCAACGGATTCCTTGTAAACTTCAGACATTGCTTCATCAGTGGTCAGCATTTCGATCACATCAGCTTGCTTGGCTGCTTCAGCAACGGTGTAAACTTCAAAGCCGTCGCGAACCGCAGCGTCCCATGACTTACCAGGACGGGCACCGATGATGACATCAAAGCCTGAATCGCGCAAGTTGTTGGCTTGGGAGTGACCTTGCGCCCCGTAGCCGATAAAGGCAAACTTCTTGCCTTGCAGATAGTTCGTGGTAACGTCCTTTTCGTATAACATGTGTACTTCAGCCATATGTAATTACCTCCAGTAATTGTATGTGTTAGGTGTATTGAGAGTCGAGCAACAAATTAGATGAATCGTCTTGTGTTTCCATCACGCTTGCAATGAAGATCCTAAATACCCATCATGTGGTCATTGGATTGACCAGGCGCGATCATGGGATGCACCGCTTCGAGTTTCGGGATCGGCACTTCGATCAAAGCCGAGTGCCTTGAGGCAAGGGCCGCAGTCAAGGCGGCTTTCCAGTCCCCATGGGGATCAAGGCGATAATCCTCGATGCCATAGGCTTGCGCCAGCTTCTGGAAATCCGGTTGTTCATGGAAAACGGTTTGTGAGCGCCGTTCATCATAGAACAAGTCTTGCCATTGGCGCACCATCCCCAGCGTCCCATTGTTTAACAAGATGACTTTGATATTCAAGCCATATGCAGCCAGCACATCAAGCTCTTCGCTGGTCATCTGCAAGCTCCCATCCCCGGTAAAAAGGATGATCGTTTGATCCGGATGCGCAAATTGCGTGCCGATTGCGGCAGGAATACCAAAACCCATGGTGCCAAGGCCGCCACTGGTAACCAGTTGGCCAGGGAATGTGTACGGATAATATTGCGCCGCCCACATTTGGTGCTGCCCGACGTCGGTGACGACGTAGGCTTTGCCTTCAGTCAATGCGCCCACCGTTTCGATCAGCTGTTGCGGCTTGATCACGCCATCTTCATGACTATAGTGGTAAGGATGTGCCCGCCTGCGATCGCGGCATTCTTCGACCCATGCGGCGTGTGTCGCACTGGTCGAGTCTGCTTTGAGCAATTGCTTTAAAGCGGCTTTAGCGTCGGCATGAATGCCGAAAGTCGTTTTGATGATCTTGCCGATTTCTTTGGCATCGATGTCGATATGCGCGATTTGCGCATGCGGGGCGAAGCGCTTGGTGTTTGGTGCAAAGCGATCCTCGAAGCGGCAACCGACACTGATCAACAAATCACAGTTGTGCAAAGCCATGTTCGCGGCGAAGCTGCCATGCATGCCGGCCATGCCCATAAAAAGCGGATCGGTATTTGGCATAACGCCTAATCCAAGTAATGAGGCAATGACTGGAATGCCTTGGCGATGGGCCAAAGCCCGGAACTCTTCGGCAGCTTGGGCCGAAACGACGCCGCCGCCGGCAATGAGCACAGGTTTTTGCGCTTGGGCTAAGGCTTGTCGCAGTTGATCAAGGGTGTTAGCAGCAGTTTCTGATAAGCCTTGGGCCGGGACATCACGTGGGGCAAGATCTGGTACTTGAGTTGCTGGGATCTTGCCGGACATGATGTCCTTGGGCAAATCGACCACCACCGGTCCTTTGCGCCCGGATGTCGCGATGGCAAACGCCTCTTTGACGATCCGTGGCACTTCTTCAATGCTGCGGGCTTGAAAACCCGCTTTCGTCACCGAATGCGTGAGGTTTAAGATATCGACCTCTTGGAACGCATCAGTGCCGATCATTCTAGTCCCGACTTGGCCGGTGAAAATTACCATCGGCACCGAGTCGCGCATGCCATCGGCGATCCCAGTAATGGCATTGGTGGCCCCTGGTCCGCTGGTGACAAACACGACGCCGGTTTTATTCGTCGACTTGGCGAAGCCTTCTGCCGCATGGGCGGCTCCTTGTTCGTGTCGCACCAGGATATTATTGAAGTGTTTTTGATACATCACATCATATTCTGGTAAGATCGCGCCACCGGGATATCCGAAGACAACATTGACGCCTTGCTCGACTAACGTGTTGATCAACAGTTCTGCACCGCTAAGCTCTGCGACGACACTTTGCTGCGGCTTACTTGACTGTTTCATTTGCATTGATTCACCTCCTCTCTATGATTAAAACCAGATTAGCTTTTGGTTAGAAATCATGTCTTTTAATTTACTATAATTTCATAAATAGTCAAGAGGTTTGGCAAAAGTTTTTTGGAGATTTTTAAAAATAACCGTTCAAAGCCTGATATAACAAGGTTTATCGAAAACTGATTTTTTAAGCCTAGCGCTTCTGTCAACTTTTCGTACCTGTCGTTTCGCGAGGACTCGTTCACATTTGATGGCAGTTAACATGACGCGTCGGCTGCCGACTAACTCCTTGATCAAAGCATGAAAAAAGGCTTTGCCCCGCGATCTTGATCAGATCGTCAGGCAAAGCCTTGCCAATACGCTGCTAAAAACAATTAAAGCGTGAATGATGTAAAAATGAGGAAACTCTAACCAAATCCTTGGGCGGAACTCGGCGGCAAACTCGTGGCCGCCTCTTGATTCAACCGCCGCATTGCCGCAGCTTGATAAACTTCATTCAACCGGGCTTGATCATTGCCCAGCTCATACATGACAATGGTCATCACCTCAAAGTTGGTGAAGAAACGCGCCTGCGACGGCACTGTTTGCAGCCATTGGGCAAACGCCATTTCAAAATCGTCAACGGTCAAAGCCATGCGCGCCAGCAGCTCTGTCAGCAATTGTTTCTCGAAGTTGGTGATCTTCAGCCAAGACGTCTCATAATTAAAATTCTCCAATGACACTTCCGCGCTGACATCCAACTCCCGGTAAATCAGCTGCATCAACGTATGTAACGCGGGATCGTCATGATGCGTGCTAAACTCCAGCTTCAACTGCTGACGCAGCAACAAGGCGCAATAATCGTTATCCGATGCCGCCACAGCATTGGCATACGTATCTTGCAGCAAGGCCACAACGAGCTTGTAGCCTCGCAATGTGCTGTGTGCCGCCTTGTGCTTGGCCGTGGTGAAATCCACCACCCCAGGCAAATAGTACTGATGGATCCATAACCAGTCTGAAATATCCGCCAACGCCTCGCGCCCTTTAGCGGTCAATTCATATCCGGCCACCACCTGTGTCAAATAATGGTGGTTGATCAGCTTGTTCAATAATCTTTGTGGCTGCAAGTGGTAGCGTTCTTGCCACTGCGTTGAGTCAACAACGGTCATCGCATCGTCCATTGTGACCAGATATAAGAATACTTTTACTTCTGGTGTCATCCGCATGCTCAAGCCCCCAACAAGATCTTCTGACCAAATTGTAGCGGTAAAAGAAAGCGTTGTCAACAAAGGCCCCTGCCACCATCATCCCGCCTTAGAAAAAATGCACCATTTCACAATCAGCCCGCGCTTGCCGCGATTTGACCACTGACCTCAACGCCCCATAAACAACGGAAATATCGAAAAATCTCCTGCATTCACAAAATACCGCATCTCTTGCACCCAAAATTCAGCTTTACCAACACAAAAGCGGCAAGCCCCCGATTTAAACATCGAAAACTTGCCGCTTAAATTAGGATTTCACACCCTGTGCGCTGAATTTTCCTATCCTGATGCCAATAACAAAGGAGCGGTGAGGCGCAGGCGCGCGGGGCAAGCGTCGGTCAGGCCGTGAACCGTGTGGCATCTAGTAAGACTCGTGCACTTGGCGAGGCTTACTAGATGCCACACGCGGCAACTTTTGAGATTTGCAAGGCGAGCGCAGCGAGTGCAAAGCTCAAAAGTTAGGCGGAAAACACGCAGCGACGTGGAGCGCAGCGGAGCTAGTTGCGCGTTTGCAGCCGGCCGCACCGCCTGCGCCGACGCTTGCCCCGCGCGCCGAAGCCTCAACGCTCCGGGATCTTCGTCGAGCGCCGCTGCGCTTTGGTTACTTGCGATGTTCGCGATGCGGGGTCAAGTCCACTTCCGCAAGCGGGATCAAATGCGTCTTGTGTTTGACCTTATACCACACCAACAACACGATAAACAATGGGATCGACATGTAAGATACCAACAAACGGCCGATTTCAAAGTGTTTCACCGACTGCAAGTCTTGGCCCAAGATCACCACCAAACTCATCAGAATTGCCAAGATCGGCCCGATCGGGAACCATTTGGCGTGATAAGCCAATTCTGACAGATCATGACCTTGCAACATGAACGCGCGCCGGAAGCGGTAATGTGACACCGCGATCCCCAACCATGCCAAGAAGCCGGTCAAGCCGCTAGCTGCCACCAACAGCTGATACACACTAGGCCCCATGATGCTGGATAAGAACGTCAACGCCCCTACCGCCGTGGTCACCAACAAAGCCGGCAGCGGCACGCCGCGGCTGTTGGTTTTGCCAAAGATTCGCGGGGCAAAGCCGGAATTGCCCATTGCCCACAACATGCGTGTGGATGCATACATCCCCGAATTGGCACTGGACAACACCGACGTTAAGATCACCGCGTTCATCACCGAAGCCGCCCCAGCCAAGCCAATGCGCTTAAACACCAAGGTAAACGGCGAAATCGCCACATCACTGGCGCTGGCGCCAAGCAAATTCGGCGACGTGTAAGGAATGATCGCCGCAATCACCGCAATGGCTAAGATATAAAACAACAAGATTCGCCAGAACACCTGCTTGATTGCCTTGGGAATACTGGTTTCCGGCGTTTCGGACTCGCCGGCAGTGATGCCGATCAACTCCGTGCCTTGAAACGAGAAGCCAGCCACCACAAACACCGACAATGTCGCCGGCCAGCCGCCAACAAAAGGCGCCGCTTTGATCGTGTAGTTGTGAAAGCCGATTTTTGAACCGCCAAGGATCCCCACAATCGTCATGATCCCTACCGCCAAGAATACCAGCACAGTAATCACCTTGATCAGTGACAACCAGTACTCGGTTTCGCCAAAGCTTTTGACAGAAATAATGTTGATCACAAAAATCAACAACAAGAAACTTAAACTGAAAATCCACCCTGGCACTCCAGGCAGCCAGAAATGCATCACAATCGCAGTCGTGGCAATGTCCACGGCCACAGTGATCGCCCAGTTGAACCAATAATTCCACCCTAAAGCAAAACCCACCGCCGGGTCGACGAAGCGGCTGGCGTATTCAGAGAAACTGCCAGACACCGGGATATAAGTCGCCATTTCCCCAAGGCTGGTCATTAGGAAAAATACCATCACCCCAATGGCCAAATAAGCGAGGATCGCCCCGCCTGGCCCAGCCGTCGCGATTGCGCCACCGCTGGCGACAAATAATCCGGTACCGATTGAACCGCCTAACGCGATCATCGACAAGTGGCGCGTTTTTAACTCACGGCGCACCTGCGTATGTTGTTCTTGACTCACGATCTATTCCCTCACGATCTCCATTATCGGCGTTGATGATCCATTGCGCCTGAAAGAAACCGTTCAGACCAAATAGCGCACCGCCAAGCGACAGTCCAAGCGGTATTTCCGCTTGGCCCAAGTCGTGAGTGCCAATCACGGCTTTCGGCGCCGGCCCCTTTTGACAGCTGTTGCGTCTTGGCAGACGTCTCAACAGCTGCGACTAATGACCGGCGCAACCTCTATTTTTACCGGATAATAGTATAACAAAAAGCCGCCGGCATTGGCCAGCGGCTCTCAGGACGTTCTCATTTACTTCTCAGCTAATTTGATATCTTCGACGATCTTGTTGCCTTCCAGATCTTCTTTCTGGAAATCGGCATCTTCAACTGGCAAGTGCAAGCGCAAGTCAGAGAACTGCTGCAAGCCTAAATCTGCTTCAGCCACATCCATTTGCAACAAATGCCCGCCGAACTTGTGGTCATCACTTAAGAAATGCAAGTGAAAACCAGGCGCCGAAACGCCGGCATACAGTTGCGGAGAATAATAGCCCACCACTGTACCAGTGACATCGTCGGCTTCAAACAAAGTCTGTGCTTCAGCGGTTTGGCGCAGCGTAGGATATGGTGCCGTTTGGGCGCCGACCACGCGCGTTTGCACATGGTTGAAGCGGCCATGCATCCGGACACCTGCGAAAGTGTTGCGCGTCTTCAGCACAGATTCGATTTCAGGGCGAATGTCGGCATCCTTAAAGTTGTGCACCATTTCAGCGTGTTGGAACTGCGCATAATGCACATTGGCAAAAGGCACCTTCTCGTCAGGCTGAACCACGCGGATCTTGCCAGAAGAAGCCACTTGATAAACCACGCCGTCTAAGATCACTAATTCACCGTCTAAACCGGCCAGCGTGCCGATCCCAGTGTCCCCGTGCCGCATCAGCTCCCCAATGGAAAGCGTCCCGGCAAATAAGCCAGGTACTAGATTAGCCAAGGTCCCGTGTTGGAATAACAATGAACTCATGATGTCCCTCCTGTAAGGCGTGTTTCGTTCGATGGGTTTATTATACGCCTTGCTCAAAACAAAATGCAACACAGATGGTAATCTGTTACACAAGTGATTGATTACACAATCATAAACAGTGTAATATCAAGGAATTCCCCCGATGATTGTGCACGATAAGCTGATACATTATAATTCTTGATCTACCATCAAACTTTGTGAAGTCAGCAAATATCACAACAAAACCGGCCTCAGCAAGCGGATCGATCCGCTTATTGAAACCGGCTTTGGTCAAGATTAGTACAGTTGATCTTCCAACATGGCTTGGCTGAGCTTGATGTTATCAGAATAGTCAACTGGGATATCAACGACCACTGGGCCGTTTGTGGCAAAGGCTTCGTCTAAGACCTTACCTAATTCGGTTGGCTTATTGACGCGCAAACCTTTGGCCCCAAAGCTTTCGGCATACTTCACAAAATCAACCGGCCCAAAGTCAACACCTGCGGCTTGGCCGTATTTCATTTCTTCTTGGAACTTCACCATGTCATAATGGCCATCATTCCAGATAATATGCACAATGTTCAAGTGACGGCGCACGGCAGTTTCCAGCTCTTGGCTAGAGAACAAGAAGCCCCCATCACCGGAAATCGATACCGCCTTTTCATTCGGCCGGACCAAACTGGCTGCAATGGCCCAAGGCAAAGCCACCCCTAAAGTCTGCATCCCGTTAGAAAACAGCAGGCGGCGTGGTTCGTAGCTGCGGAAATGCCGCGCCATCCAAATGTAGAAACTGCCGACATCAACGGCGACGGTCATATGATCATCAACCCGTTTCTGCAATTCGGCAATGATCGACAACGGGTGACTATAAGTTTGCGTCTCAATGGCCGGCGGTACATCGCGATCATGCAGCTTTTCTTGCAGCCCTTGAAGCACCGACTTGGTACCAGGTGCCACTTGGTAGCCGCGGACCAACGGCGTCAGAATGTCTAACGTTTGAGAAATGTCGCCGACTAATTCTGTTTCTGGTTGGAAGTTGTGGTCGATTTCAGCAGGCGCCGAATCGATCACCACGATACGGGCTTTGCCGTCTTTGTTCCAGTTGCGCGGTTCGTATTCCACTGGATCATAGCCGATGGTGATCACCAAATCGGCATCTTGCAACAGTTGATCGCCTGGTTGATTCCGGAACAAACCGACCCGGCCAAAGAAGTTGGCTTCTTGGGCATGGGAGATGATCCCGGCACCTTGGAAAGTTTCAACCACTGGCAGTTCCGTGACCGCCAACAAATCGCGGATACTCTTGGTCACTTCCGGGGAGCTGGCGCGCATGCCCAATAGCAGCACCGGCAGTTCAGCTTCTTTGATCTGTCGAGCCAAATAAGTCATATCTTCTGGACTGGCCGGGCCAAGCTTAGGGGCTTTCATTGGTCGGATCGGTGCGGAGTTCACCGGCGCATCCGTCACGTCTTGGGGTACCGACACGAAGCTGGCCCCTTGTTTGCCGGATTCGGCAGCTTGATAAGCATTGGCCAACATCTCGGAAATATTGTCAGGGTCTTGCACTTCGGCAGAATATTTCGTGATCGGTGCAAACAGATCTGCGTTGCGCATGCTTTGATGCGATGCGCGCTGCAAGTCGGCACGCTTGACTTGCCCAGAAATTGCCAATACCGGATCGCCTTCAGCATTGGCCGTAACCAAGCCGGTAGCCAAGTTCGACGCCCCAGGGCCAGAAGTCGTGATCACAACGCCAGGCTTGCCAGTCAAGCGTCCGATCCCTGCTGCCATAAAGGCCGCATTCTGTTCGTGGCGCACGACCACCAATTCCGGAGCGTTGGGGTTAGTGGGATGTTCCAATTTCTCAAACACGCGATCGATTTTGGCCCCAGGGATCCCAAACACATAGTCCACTTGATGGTTGGCGAGGCTGTCGACGATCAAGTCGGCGCCATAGCGTTGCTCTTCTGTCATGAATAAATCTCCTTTGTTCGTTTGTCTGTGTTAAAGATTACCACATATCTGTTACATTGCAATAGTGAATTTTTATGTGCAAGTAGCCATATTGGGCATTTTCTGTTATGTTTTCACAATTTATCTGTAGCATGAACAATTCATCACAAAATGCAAAAGCGGGCAACCCCAAGGGATTGCCCGCTTACTTTAGTCTGCTAAGGACAAGGTGATCTTGCCGATCCCGGCTGCCTCATCTGTCACATGAAAATCAAATTGAAACTTCTCAAAAATATGTTTGAGCTTAGCATAGTTCTCTTTATCAAATGAGCTGATGTTGCCATCAACCGTGACCACGTCGGCTTTGCGTGCCAAATTCAAGAAAGCTTTAAGCGCCAGCTGCGCCAGCCCCATGTTCTGGAAATCAAAAAATGCCAACCGGCTTTCGGAACCTAACGTCTCTAACACCGTGATGTGCATCTTGTTGGTCCAGCGATTGAAGTCAAACAGCAATTGTGATTGATATTCAGCCTTGGAATGACCGTATTTGTCGACATTCTCAAACGGCGTATACACGGAAACCGTGAAGCTGTTTTTCTGGCGGTCAGGCTTAAAGTCAGTATAAACGATGTACTGCGTGGCCTTAGTTTCGCCTTCCGGCTGCGGCTGATTCATGCTAGAGAGGATGGTAAATTGTGGATCTTTTTCGATTGCGGCCAAGCGCTTAGCGTACACCTGATCATACTCTGTCTGCGAACTCATTTTGAAACCTCCACCTGTGATGTTAGTTTCATTATAGCATTAAGTCGCTTACGCCACGCAAGTTCTTTTGAAATTGAAATGAAAAAATTAATTTGCGGCATGTAATGATAAAAAAAGTGAAGTTTCATGCACCTGCTAAGCGTCTGTAATAAGCCTCAGCCCGGGGCTGGCCTTGCGTCAAACCAAGCGGCAGCGGCACTGTGAATTGATATTCAAAGCCCGCCCGCTCAAGTAAGACAATGGAGCGCTGATTCTCAGGAAACACTCCTGCCCACAAAGCCGTCATACCAGATCGAAACAAAAAATCACTCAATAATTCAAGTGCTTCTGTCATGTACCCCTGACCCCACAGCGGCCTGGCCAAAGCATAGCCGATTTCGCGCGTCCACACATCAGGGCTGTCTGGATCGCCGGTGCGCGGATAAGCGCCAATATTGCCGATCACCGTGTCGTCTAAGGTAATGGCAAAATCGCTGTGCGTGGTGATAAAGCGGCGCACCACCACCGCCGCTTGCCGTCTGGTTTGCGGCACCCGCATCCCAGCCGGACCAGCGACTTGCGGGTCGGTGGCATACTGCCAGTATTCATCAACGTCAGCTAACGTGAAATCACGAATCACGATCCGCTTGCCTACTAACTGCATGCCGCCACACCTCCTATGGCAGTGTATCATATCCGCTGGCAGTGAGCTATCGATCATCACCAGGACATGACAAATACACGATCGACAGTCGTCATCGTGTATGGTCGAGCCATCATTGGCTCCGTTATTGATTTTCGTCGCGCTGTGCAAAGCAGCGCAGCGTGGTTTAAGTACCCAACAGTTGCCTGCTGGGTGGATATCTGTAGTACGTCCTTTATTTGCCTGGCGGTTAAGCCTAGGCTTCACAGCGAACAGCGCGCTGTCGCTCTGGACGAGCGGGTCAAAGCGCGAACCACTCGCGCTTCCAGACGACCCGTTGCGGGGTGCGGAGTTCTGCAAGCTTGGCCTTCGCTTACCCTTGC
>NZ_BAAFPR010000034.1:0-21172 GCF_042847315.1 Lacticaseibacillus jixiensis | reverse complement strand
ACCAACGAGGTCCACAATAAGATGGTTCGGCGAGACTTTCCCAAAGGTGAATCCCTAGACGCTGTCAGCCCACAAGCTGTCGCCGAAACTCAAGATCGGCTCAACCGCCTCCCTCGTCGCCAACTCAGATATCGGACGACCGAGGAAGTCTTCGTCGCTGAGCGCGCTCGAGCTCAGCGACGAGCTGCCAAGGTAGTCGTAGCCAGCTAGCTCAACTCATCAAAGATAACAGTTCATCTCACGGTGTCGTGCCATGGGGTGGCTAACTTGTTCTTGCAATTTGCGGCGGTTTTTTTTGACGCGTATCACAACAACAAAACAACAGGCCGGCAAAATCTTCCGATTTTGCCGGCCTGTTGCATATTCCATTAAGCGTGTTGCGGTAACTTCTTCACTTGCAAAGACGCGATCAACGCCACCACCGCCAAGATCAACACGAAGGTGAACCCAGCGTGAGCACCGGCAGTCAAATTGCTGCCAGAAGTCAACAACGAGGTGGCAACGGCAGTCGAAACCGCCCCGATGATTTGCTGCATGGTGTTTAAGATCGCTGAGCCATCAGCACTTTCACGCCCAGACAAGCTGTTGAGCCCATAAGTTTGCGACGGTGACATCGCCAGCGGCGCCCCGATCATCAAGATCACATGGCCTAAGATCACATAAGCCAAGCTGCTGTGGGCATTAGCCGTCAACAATAAGATGACGCCGACAATGGCAATGATAAAGCCGATCCGCGACAACCACTTAGCCCCGTGGGTATCATACATGCGGCCAGCTACGGCAGAAACCAAGGCGTTGACCACCCCGCCTGGCAGCATGGCTAAACCACACATCGCCACTGGCAAGCCCATGACCCGCTGCAAGAACATTGGCAGCAGGTACATTGAAGCTAAGATGACGCCAAAATCCAACATCACGATCAAGGTACCAACGGTGAAGCGGCGCGTTTTGAACACGCGCAGGTTCAACATTGGTGCCTCAAGGTGCAACTGACGCCGGGCATACAACACCAGCGCCACGATCCCGATAACCAACGAAATCAGAACTTTAGCCGACAACCAGCCAGCATCAGACGCCATGGACGCACCGATGACGATCCCGGCAAAGCCGATAGTTGACGCAATAATAGACAACCAGTCCACTGGCGTCTTGGTTTGTTGATACACATTATCCAAGTTAAAGGCCGCAAAAACAAAGGCGATCGCCAAGAATGGGACAAACAGCCAGAAGATGAAGTGCCAGCTGAGTTTGGCCAACAATAAGCCGGTGATGGTTGGGCCAATGGCTGGGGCGAACATGATGACCAAAGCCGCCATGCCCATAACCGTCCCTAACTTATATGGTGGGAAGATCTGCAAAGCCACAGAAAACATCAACGGCAACACCAAGCCGGTGCCGATCCCTTGGATCATTCGCCCGAACAACACCAGCGGGAACACGCCACTGACGGCAGAAATGACACTGCCGACAATGAAGGCGCCTAAAGCAAACAACACAATTTTCTTGGTGGTGAACCACTTGGTCAACAAACTGGATAACGGCATGCAGATGCCGATGACCAACATATAGCCGGTGACCAGCCATTGCACCGTGCCTTGGCTGACGTTCAACGCCGTCATGAGACTGGGCAGTGCAATATTTAATGCCGTTTCAGAGAACATGCCGACGAATGAGCCGATCATTAAACCGACCATCGCCAGCGCCGGATGCGCGATTTTGACCCGCGCTTCGGGTAATACTTGAGATGCTTCCATGAAAAATAACTTCCTTTTTCAAATTTTTGCCCATAAAAAAATGGCCCTGCAAAGGCCATTGGATGAAACCGCAGCGTGAAACTAGGCGAAACGCTGCGGTGATTGATTTCGTGCAACGTGGGTTATCCTACCAGAAATCCGGCGCCGACGTAAGGGAAAATTTACAGAAACTTGCAAAAAAAGCGCCGCTGCCCCCACGATTCAAGTTGAATCGAGGCGCAACGGCGCTTAGCTGATTAATTATTCGGCGTCTGCAACCGCAGTACGGTTCTGCAAGGCGCTTAACGCTTTACGGGCGATCGGGCCGACGATCAACAACTGCAATGGCAAAGCCATGAACACGTTGAAGATCCAAGTGTGCAAGTAGGTCAACACGATGTTGCCGGCGAAGTTATGCGTCACGATCATCCCGAATGCAGACATCAAGGTGACCATCCCGACAACCATCAGAATCGAAATCCAGATGCCGATGATGATCGGCTTTTGTTCCATTTCAGGTTTGAAGATGTGCTTGAAGAAGAGCTTCTTGGCAGTCGGGCCAATGATGCCCAGATCTAAGATCAAGGCGATCACTAACGCCATTGGGTAGCCGGTGAGCACTTCTAAGACATAACCGGCAGAGAACCCGTCGCTTAATGCGACGTTATAGCCGGCCATGACCAATACCATGAGACCAGCCATGATTAAACTGAAAAAGACTTCTTCTTTGAAATTTTTAGGCACGAATAGAAACTCCTTGGGGTGGACCTTGAATTTTCGGGAGGTAGGATCGGCCTGCGCCTATACGGACCCAATTGACATGTGTCATCCACAACAAGTTCTAACGATACCAGAAAATTTTCATTCGCGTAAGCATTATTTTTCAGAAAACCAAATCTTTTTTCCCGCGTCTGCTGGTCGATACCAATCTTGCACCTGCTGGGCGGTGGCGCGATCCAAATAGCGCACCGCAATCGTCAAGTCATTGTCGCCGCGGCGAATGTGCAAGCGCAAGTGGACGCGGTGTTTCGGCGCCATCCAAATTGTGTTAGCCAAAGTCAACGCTTGAATGTTCTGCCGGCGCAGCAAATATTGGGTGTAAGACCAGCCGGTGCCGGCGCTGACAGCTAAGCGTTCGCCATCGATCACCGCCACGCCGCTGTGGGTGGCCGCGTATCGGCCTTGCAGCGCAGCCACGATCAGCCACACTGCCGCGATCACCAACGCCGCCGGCAGCCATTGACGCTTGAACACGCCAACAGCCATGCCAGCCGGTACCACCACCAGCAGGTTGCCGAGGACTAAGTTGCGGCTATACAGCCACCGGTTTGCTGCTGGGATCAACAAGAAGCTAGGCAATTCAGCCGGCAGCCAATCGATGAAGCGATGCATCGTCGCTGCGGCTTGCGGCGTTTGCACCACCGGCATCAACACCAAATCATTGTCCGCTTCGTTGTCGGCGGCATTAGAGGCGGTGATCGCCTGCACGGTGGTCAGATGCAGCCACTGGCGCAAGAGACTTTGGCGCAAGCGCGCCGCTTGAATGCGCTTAAGGCGCACGGAAACCGTGTTGCGCTTGAAGAACCCGCGCGTGGCTGTCAAGGTACTGGCCCTTTTGGTCAAGGTAAAATGCCAATAGCGCGCGATCAAACTCAAATAGCTGATCAAAATCGCCACCACCAAGATAAACACCGTCAAGCCGATGATCGCCACGGCTGCCAGTTGCGCCAATGCTTCTGCGGCGTCATTTTCCCAGGCTTTAGGCAGTACGTCATCGACGCGATTATAAATCGTGCCTAACACCGCCAACAGCGGCAGAAAGCCTAAGCTGGTCAGTGCGTATAAATGCAAGTCATGGCTGTTGATTTGATAGCTGGCATCAGGCGCTTCAAGCATCGGTGCCACCGCCTCATCAGGCACCGCTTGCGGCGCCGGTTCAAGATGGCGCCGCGCTTCGATGGTGTCGGCAACACTAAGCGGCACGGCCAGCAGCGTCCCTTCACCTTGCTTGCCGTCTTTGCTGGCGGTTTCGATGCTGACGGCTTCCAGGCCAAACGGCTGCATGAAGAACCACTGCTGACGCTCCAAGGTTTGAATCTTGGCATAGGGAATGTGGCGGATCTTCTTGACGAACAAGCCGGAATTAATGGTCAGCTGTTTAGGCTCTAAGACATAAGTAAAGCGCCAATAGCGCAATCCCACTGCTGCCAGGCCCAGCACCAGCGCCGCGGCGAAGACGACCAGCTGCCACCAAGCAACACCGCCTTTAATGACACCAAAGCCGCCCACCAGCACCAGCCACAGCCAGTTCTTGGCGGTTTGATACAACATCAAAGGCAAGGCCCACAGCGATAGGTGTTTAGCTGTCATCGCGCGCCTCCAAAGCCAATTGCATGATCTGCTCACGCAAAGCCGCCGCCACCTCTAAGGTGACTCCAGCGATGGTGTGCGTCGTTGAAGCGGTTTGGATGGCGACGGCCTGGAGCTTTTGCCATTGCAGCAGCGGCCCGGCAGTCAGCGTGACATTCTGAATGCGATTGATCGGGATCGCTTCGTCTTCGCGAAACAGGTACCCGCTGCGCAAATACACAGCAGAATCGGTGATTTGATAGCGCCAGAACGCATAACGATACGGGATCAGCACCAAATGTGTGCCGGTGTGCAGCACCGCGCCCACTAGCGGGATGATGATCAGCCACAGCGGGGTTTGCCACAATTGATGCGCCACACCTAACCCTGCGGCAAGCACCAGCCAAATCGCCCCATCGATCAATGCCCGCATCCGCCAAACTGTCCGGATCTCAGGTGGTAATTGTGTTTGCATACGCGACTCCTCCAAGAGTTTCAAGCTGAGTTTGTGCGCACATTGTAGCATTGAGGTAAGCGGTTAACAAGTGATGTGCAATTAGTTATCGCCATGGTATTTGCCATACAAATAGCGGCGCTTCTGGCAAAACGCCGCCATCTCATAGGAAGTTACTTGTATCGTGCCGCTGCGAAGTCATACAACGGCTTGTTCAACGGCACAAATTCGACGGCTTCGCCAAAGTCCGCCGTCAAAATCGCGTCATCCGCCCCATTAGCCAGCTTCACTGCCCAAGTGGGATCATACAGCAGCTGCTGGCCCACTGCGACCACTTCGGCATCAGCCAGCACTTGCTTGACGTCTTGGCGCGTGCGCACGCCGCCGACGCCGATCAGCGGCATTTTGTCCGCCAAGGCTTCATGCACATAAGCCAAGATCGGCTTGGCTTGATAACTTGGCGAGCGCGAAACGCGCGCGTAATCGTTCAATGAAATGTGCACGTAATCCAATTGGCTATCGCGCAACTGCTTCAACAGCCACAAGGTATCTTCAAAGCGGATGCCTGGCGTCTCGAATTCTTCCGGCGACACCCGATAGCCCACGACAAAAGGCCGCTTGGCATAAGTCGCCACGGCTTCAAACACCGCCGCTAAGACTTCTTTGATGAACCGGTAGCGTTTCTCTAAACTTCCGCCGTATTCATCGCTGCGCCGGTTGGAATGCGGGGAGAAGAACTGTTGCAGCAAATAAGTATTGGCCCCGTGCAGCTCAACGCCGTCAAACCCGGCTTGAATCGCGCGCCTGGTAGCTTCCCCAAAGGCTTTGACTGTGGCGTGGATCTCTGGTACCGTCATTGCCCGCGGCACTTGGGCATCTGCACGTTCTGCGGCAACTGCTGAAGCAGACACCGGCTGCTGCCCAGATAGCGTGGCGGCATGGGTCATGCGCCCGGCATGAAAGATCTGCACGAAAGCTTTGGCACCTTGGGCTTGAATCGCGCGGGCCAATTCACCAAGTTCGGGAATGAACTGATCATCTGCAATGGATAATTCGCCAGGCCAGCCTTTGCCTGAGTCCTGCACGTTAGCGGCGCCGGTGATCACCGCGCCTAAGCCTTTGGCCCGTGCGGCGTAATACGCGATTTCATCATGGGTGACGGTGCCGTTATAGAAACTTTGCTGGGTGGTCATCGGTGACATCACCAAGCGATTGGCAATGGTGACCCCAGACTTGAACGCTAATGGTGTCTGAAATTCTGTCATACAATACACTCCTTTGATGCTTCACAGCTCTTATTAATGGTAAGCACAATTTCAGTATGCGTTTCCCTCTGGTCATGGTCAATACTGGCTTGCCAAATCCGGCAGGAAAAGTTATACTAAATTCAATCGTGCACGACTGATAAGGAGCAACTCATGACCACCCATGTGAATTTGGCGAATCAATTATGTTTCAGCGTTTATAATGTGAACCGCTTGTTTAACAAGTTCTACCAAGACGCTTTAGCGGATTTTCACCTAACTTATCCGCAATACTTATTGTTAACGGAACTGTACAACCAGGACCATCGCGAATTGCGCGAACTCGGCTCGGCGCTGCATCTTAATTCCAACACGCTGACGCCTTTGGTCAAGCGCCTGGAAGCGCGCGGCTGGGTCAAGCGCGCCCATCCGGCAACAGATAAGCGCCGCTTGATCGTGGCCTTGACGCCTTATGCAAAAGACCAAGAAGCGGCGATTCAAACTGCGCTAGCCGAATGCCTTGGCGAATCACAACTCACCTTGGCGGATTACCAACAAGCTCTCGCGCTAAACCAGAAGCTGATCGCGGCGATGGCTTAGCAGTCGGTTTTGCGCCTAATCAGTCGTGCACGATTAATAACCTTATGGAGGCAATAATTTGGACTATGATGTGATGATGATCGGCTCCGGCCATGCGACTTGGCATGCGGCAGTCGCTTTGGTACAACAAGGCAAGCACGTGGCCATTGTCGATAAAGACGTGGTCGGCGGCACTTGCACCAACTATGGCTGTGACGCCAAAATCGCCTTAGATGGACCTTTTCAATTGATCGAACAGCTTTCCCGCTTCACCAAAGCCGGCATCGATGCGGTACCGGCAGTGAATTGGCCGGACTTGATGACCTATAAGCATCAAGTGATCGACCCGCTGGCCTCAACGATGACCACAATGTTTGAACAAATGGGTATCACCATGATCCAAGGCGCCGCCAAGCTGCAAGATGCGCACACCATCAGCGTTGCCGGCCAAACTTACACCAGCGAATACATCGTTTTAGGCACTGGTCAGCGCCCTGCCGCCTTAAACATCCCCGGTGCTGAACATATTCACGACAGCCGCGAATTCCTTGATTTGCCTGACATGCCAGCACGCTTGGTCTTCGTTGGCGCCGGCATCATCGCCATGGAATTTGCCGCAATGGCTGCCACCATGGGCAAACAAGTCGACATCGTGGAATTCAGTGACAAGGCTTTGGCCCCATTCAATCAGGCTTATGTCGCCAAGTTGCAAGCCAAGCTCCAAGCCCAAGGCGTGCGCTTCCACTTCAACGAAGCCGTCAGCGCCGTCGCCCAAACGGCTGAAGGCTACACCGTCACTACCGCCAACGGCTTAGAACTGACGACTGATTACATCTTAGGCGCTACCGGCCGCGTGGCTAACGTTGAAAACCTCGGCTTAGAAGCATTAGGGATCGAAGCATCCAAGCGCGGCATCAAAGTCAACGACCACTTGCAAACTGCTGTGCCTAACATTTACGCCAGCGGGGATGTGATCGACAAGCCGCAAGCCAAGCTGACGCCAGTGGCCACTTTTGAATCCAACTACATCGCCCGCGCCATCTTAGGCGATGACCACCCGATCGCTTATCCAGCGATCCCCAGTGTCGTCTTCACCATGCCGCGCCTGGCTGAAGTCGGCGTGTCTGTGGCGCAAGCCCAAGCTGAGCCGAATACTTACCGCACCCAAGTACTGCCATTTGGCAAGCAGTTGGCTTTCCAATACAAGCACGCCTTAGACGCCGAAGCCACGCTGGTGTTTGATCAAGCCGGTTACTTGGTTGGTGCCAGCTTGTATGCCGATGACAGCGAAGAGTTGGTGAACTTATTGACGCTGGTGATCAATGGTCACTACACTGCCAATATGCTGCAGCAACAGATCTTCGCCTTCCCAAGCGCTACAGTTGGCGTGTTGGATCTGTTAGGCAACATGCTGCCGCGCGAATAATCCAGCGCTTACCAAGGGCCGGAAATGACGACCAGGGGCAGCTGGGACTACGGCCAACTGGCGTGGATCGTGGTGGGCGCGTGTCAGAGCTAACTTTGCGTCTGCGCTGCGCTCCGTACGCAAAGTGGATCTCTGACACGGCCTTCTTCTAGGCGCCTCCGCGCTGCGCGCTCCGTTGCCAAGAAGAACGACACCACTGACGCCATTTGGCCTCCGCCCCAGCTGCCCCTGGTCGCCATTTCCTCCAAAACAGGTTTCAGATGACAACACTTATCCGATTTAACGTTCATCTACCATAGCGGACAGGTATCACTGCGCCGCTTGCACCAAACGAAAAATGTCTGCACACCAAACGGTATGCAGACATTTTTTTAATCTTTAACCACCCAAGCTTGGGTGCCGGTTTGCACCAACGCTTCCAAACGGGCAAACAGCAGCGAGGCTTTTGCTACCGTTGGGCCGATGCTGCATCTCTGGTAAAGAACTAAGCTTAGATCGTGCTGTGCCGTTTGCGATGGAACGTATTGTTGGCAGTGTAGACCCCGCAGATAATGATTGCCGCGCCGATCAGTTGCCCGCTACTGAAGGTCTCGCCTAACATCACCACGCCGGCAATGATCGAGACGACAGTTGAGACGCCGATGAACGAAGCGGTTTTGTTGACACCGATGTGCGCAATCGCATAGTTTGATAAGAATAAGGCAAAGACTGAGCTGCCGATCCCTTGATACAAGACCGCAACGGTGAAACTCGGATGCGTCACCAACAGGCTCAACAGCGCCTGAGTGTTGCCCTGCACAAGCGCTTCGATCAGCGCCATGCTCACGAAAACAACCGCCCCGGCGGCTAACATGATATATGTGATCTCGATGCCAGTGTAAGCTGAAGCTTTGTCCACATAGACGCTATACAGCGCGTAAGTCAACACGGCCAGCAACAAGAATAAGTAACCGATCAGTGACAAACTGGCACTGGCCCCAGCAGCCAACACTGTCACGATCACACCAATTAAAGTGATCAAAACCCCGATCACTTGCAGCCGCGTCGGGTATTTGTGCAAGATCAAAGCCGAGGCCAACAAGGCAGCAACGGGGATGCAGGCTAAGAACACGCCGCTTTCCGATGCGGTGGTGTGGCTGATGCCAAAGGTTTCGCCAATGAAGTACAGTACCGGATCAAACAAGGCGACCAAAAGTAATGGGCGCAACCTTTTGCCTTTAAACGAGACATGGATGACGCCAACCAATATCAAAGCGGACATCACGACAAAGGCGACTAGGAAGCGCCAGCCGAGCAGCGCTAAGGGACTGGCAACGTCGGTGGCTTTTTTGGTGAAAATGTAGCTCAACCCATACAACGCCTCACAGCCTAGCGCAGCCAAGCTGCCTAAAATGAGGCCGACTGAGTGTGATTTATGCATAAGGCTCCTCCGAGTTAGGTAAATATGAATTTTATTGTAGCACATGATGGGTGATTACCACTGGCCCCATTGTCGATAGTTGATGCAGGCTAGCAGAGCGTATCTAGCTGACGGATTCAGAATTGCACACGACCATCTGCCTGCTAGTGATGGTTTTCGGGTTGTACATGCTGCATCTTTGGTAAAAAAAAGGGGCCGAGACATCATTCTCGGTCCCTTTTTTTAATCTGTTGCCACGACTTTAACCACCCAAGCTTGGGTGCCGGCTTGCACCAACGCTTCCAAACGGGCAAACAGCAGCGACAACCAGCCGAATGCCAAGATGAAAGCTTGGATCTCAAAGCTGGTCAACGACGGATAGCCAAACCAGCGAAAGCCGAAGTTCAGCGCCAACATCCCCGCTGCCATCACGTATGACAACACCAGGAATTCGCGGCTGACTTCCGGCAACAGCCAGCGGCAGCCGACGATCAAGCCTGCCACCAGAAACACCAGCATCCCCGCTGCTTGGTCATGCAGCAAATGCGATGCAGCGTTGTTAGGAAACAACCCGACAAACCCCAAGTCCACGCCCACCAGCGTCAACATGATCCGCATCGTCCACAACCGCCAAGAGCGCGGATAGCGGCTTTCCAGCGCCACAAAAATGGTATCGACTAAGGCGATAAACAACAACGCCGACACGATCAAAGTGGCATTGAACTGCCAAGCGTTAGAAGCCATCGTGGTGCCTAGAAAACTCAAGTTATGCTGCCACCACCGGCGCTGGTTATTCGTCGCCATCGCAATGGCCATGCCGGTGACGATCACCAGCAGCAACAAGTTGCTCAACGTGCTGGCATTGATCGTCACCGCCGCTTGCAGCATAAACCCGCAAGCCACCGCGGTGATCAACCAGAAGATCAACACCGCAGTGAAGCGATCAAAGCTCGCCCCAGGAAACAGCTGGCCCAACAGCCAAAAGCCCCCGACTAACGCCAACCCCAACATGATCGCAAACGCCCCTAAGATCACTGGGAAGTTGCGCCAATAGATCTTCGGTGCACTTTGTTGGCGCTGGGTCTTGATGAAAAACCACGCAAACACCACCAACCCAGCCACCAAGCCGAAGCCGATGGTGAAACTGGCCACTGACACGCCGCCTGACAACGGAATGTACCGCAAACCTTGTTGCCACCAATACCCAAACACGCCGATGCTCAACAGCGCCGCCAGCAACACCGGCCACACCAACACGCTGCGCTGCGCATCAACGCGGCTGGCCAACTGCGGCTGCAAGATCAAGCGGCCATTCTTCAACACCAACTCCATTGGTGCATCTACTGAATCCAACTTTTCACACACTGCTTGCGGCAATTGCACCGTAAGCGGTGTGGGTTTATTCTCGTTCAACAAACGTCCCCCTCCAGTCATTGCTCATTCTACCAAATATTCACGGCATAACGAGAAAATGTTTGGTGAAAAACGTGCGGGTGATCGCTTGAAAGCAGAGAATTATCGCTGATACAGCAACTGCTGATCACACATTTGCCCAATTTCATGAACGCTTCACGATTTGATGATCAACACCTTAACCATATCAACGTTATCCACCTCCACCAGGTCCATGACTTGCCGCGATTTGTTCACTGCGCGTTCACGACGCTGATTCGACTATCGTAGGACAGGTGTTGCGTAGGCGCACGGGGCAAGCAGCGGTCAGGCCGTGAAACGGGCGACATCAAGTGAGACTCGCGCCTTTTGCGAGGCTTACTCGATGTCACCCGCGGCAACTTTTGAGATTTGCAAGGCGAGCCGCAGGCGAGTGCAAAGCTCAAAAGTTAGGCGTAAAACGCGCGCCTTTCAGCGCGGTTGAAGCCGGCCGCACCGCCTGCGCCGCTGCTTGCCCCGTGCGCCGAAGCAACACCTGTCCGGGCCTAGCCAAGTCCCCGCTTTATATCCACCGCTAAATGCGCTTTGCTCCGCTCTGGGGTACAAAAGAAGCCACGAACACCAAATGCATGTTCGTGGCTTCTTCGCATTACCCGCCCAGATAAGCTTTCTGCACTTCTGGATTGGCTAATAAGTCTTTACCTGTACCAGCCAGCTTGATCACGCCGTTAGCGACCACATAGCCGCGGTTGGCGATTTCAAGGGCCTGCAAGGCATTTTGTTCGATCAATAACACCGTGGTGCCTTGGCTGTTGATGGTCTTGATGATATCAAAGATCTTTTGAATGTAAATCGGCGCCAAGCCCATGGAAGGCTCGTCCAGCTGCAGCAGCTTTGGGCGCGTCATCAACGCGCGGCCCATCGCCAGCATCTGCTGTTCACCACCAGATAACGTGGCGGCATCTTGGCTGCTGCGTTCTTTCAGCACCGGGAAGCGGTCGAAAACATCTGCCAGCGTATCGGCTTGCTCGTTGCGCGGCACCAGGTAAGCCCCCATTTTGAGGTTTTCCATCACCGTCAATCCAGCGAAAATGTGGCGGCCTTCTGGCACCTGCGCGATGCCGGCGCCAACGATATGTGAAGCTGACAAATGCGTCAAACTGCGATTCTCATAGGTAATGGTACCTTCCACCGGCCGCAATAAACCTGAAATGGTTTTAACGATGGTGGACTTGCCGGCACCGTTTGCGCCGATCAAGGTCACGATTTCGCCGTCTTGCACGTCAAAATCCACGCCGCGCACCGCTTTGATCGCGCCATAATTTACTTTTAGCCCTTTAACTTCAAGCATGGGCGCCACCTCCCAAGTACGAATTGATCACGCCTTCGTCGGCTTGGATCTCAGCAGGCGTCCCTTCGGCGATCAGCTTGCCTTGCTCCAGCACATAAATGCGCTCAGCCAACTTCATGACCAAACTCATATCATGCTCGATCAGCACTACAGTGAGGCCAAATTCCGTTTTCAAGCGCAAGATCAGCTCTGACAGCTCATCCGTTTCTTCCGGGTTCATCCCGGCAGCCGGTTCATCCAAGAAGATCAGCTTCGGATCACTGGCCACCGCCCGGGCGATTTCGATGCGCCGCTGCGTGCCATAAGGCAAGTTGCCGGCGATCGCATCGCCAACATCTTGCAACTGCAGCCGCTTTAACAAGTCGTCAGTCCAGCCGTTGACCAAAGCTTCCTTCTTATAGAAAGCCGGCAAGCGGAACATGCTGGCAAAAACGTTCTCCTTGTAGCGATGGGTCATCGCCGCTTGGAGGTTTTCGCGCACTGACAGCTGGCTAAACAAGCGGATGTTCTGGAAGGTGCGGGCGATGCCCATTTTGGCAACTTGGTATGGGCGCTTCTTATCCAGCGACACCATTTCACCATTTGAATTAAAGGCCACAGTGCCTTCTGTAGCCGGACTCACGCCAGTCAGCGCGTTGAACAAGGTCGTTTTGCCGGCACCGTTAGGACCGATCAAGGCGACTAGTTCGCCTTCTTCGACATGCATGGAGACGTCTTGCACCGCCTTGAGCCCGCCGAAGATCTTGGAAACATGGTCGACTTTCAGTATTGTGCTCATGCGGCATCCTCCTTCTTATGGCGATTCAATACCCGCAGGAATGAGAATTCATAACGGCCCAATAAACCACTTGGCTTAAAGACCATGATCGCGATCAAAGCCACCGCATAAATCACCATCCGCAGCGTGCCGAAGCTTTGCAGTACCGTATCCAGCACCCCTAAGACGATCGCGGCAATGAACGTGCCGGACATTGAGCCGACCCCGCCAAGCACCACGATGATCAACAAGGCAATGGAATTCATGATCCCAAATTCAGAAGGGGCAATGGTTTGAATGTAACTGGCATGCAGCGAGCCGCCAATAGCAGCGGTAGAAGCGCCTAAAACAAAGGCGGCTAACTTCCACTTGGTAGGGTTGATCCCCACGGCTTCTGCGGCGATTTCGTCATCACGGATCGCTTGGATCGCGCGTCCTGCCCGCGAACGGGCGAAGTTGACGATAATGGCCGTGGTGACACATACGAGAATGTACACCACCGGCCAAGTGGCAAATTGCGGAATGTTGAACAACCCAGCCGCGCCGTTGGTGATCTTCATGTTGTTGATGACCACGCGGATGATTTCCGCCGCGCCCATGGTGGCAATGGCCAGATAATCACCTTTTAAGCGCAGCGTTGGGACACCGATGATCACCGCAACGATTGCTGAAATAATCACACCAACAACCATCGACATGACAAACCCAGCGACAGTGCTTTGCGTTTGTAAGATGATCCCGGTGGCATACGCACCAATCGCCATAAACCCAGCATGGCCCAAAGAGAATTGGCCGGAGAAGCCGATGATCAAATTCAACCCGGTGGCTAAGATGATGTTGATGCCAATAGTGACTAACATGTTCTCAATGAACACATCGATCACGCCGACATACACCAGCACATTGATCAAGGCGTAACCCAAGATCATGACGATCAGCCACAATACTGCTGCTTGAAATTTCTTCTTCGTCATGAGCTCACACCTTCTCTTTCAAGTTCTTGCCTAAAAGACCGGTTGGTAACACGATCAAGATCAAGATCAAAACGATATACACCGCAGCGTCTTTGTAAGCAGATAAACCGATCGCCTGCACGCCGGTTTCCAGCAAGCCGATCAAGAAACCGCCGATCGCAGCGCCTGGCACCGAACCAATGCCGCCGACAACTGCGGCGACGAAGGCTTTGATCCCTGGCGTCATCCCCATCAGCGGATCAATCGAGTTGTAATACAACCCGATCAGCACACCGCCGGCACCGGCTAAAGCAGAGCCTAAGCCGAAGGTGAAGGAAATGACGTGGTCCGGGTTGATCCCGACTAATGCGGCTGCTTCGCCATCGGTGGCAACGGCGCGCATCGCGGTCCCCATTTTGGTCTTTTGGATGATCAGTTGTAACAACACCATCAAGATCACAGAAGTCACCAAGATCAAGATCTGAATGTTAGACACTGAAATGCCAAAAATCGTGTAGTTGTGCTGATCAACGACTTGCGGAAAGTTTCTGGTGTTGGCGCCGAATAAGTATGACATGCCGTTTTCAAGGAAATACGAAACCCCGATGGCGGTGATCAACGGCGCGATCCGCGGCGAATTGCGCAGCGGCTTGTAAGCCAAATATTCGATGAGCATCCCGACAAAAGCCGTGATCACCATTGCCGACAATAACGCGACAATGAAATCAACATGGAACTTATTAATGATGAAATAGCCCCAAAAGGCGCCAAGCATATAAACATCGCCGTGAGCGAAGTTGATCAGCTTGATGATCCCATAAACCATGGTGTAGCCCAGCGCCAAAAGCGCGTAGATACTACCCAAGGATAATCCATTGATGACCTGCTGCATGAAGGTATGCAAGAGATCGCCTCCTTAACTTTCTTTCAAATTGACTCATGTGACGCGACTGACCCCGCCGACATGAAGGC
The DNA here is from genome assembly GCF_042847315.1 of Lacticaseibacillus jixiensis. Taxonomy (NCBI): domain Bacteria; kingdom Bacillati; phylum Bacillota; class Bacilli; order Lactobacillales; family Lactobacillaceae; genus Lacticaseibacillus; species Lacticaseibacillus jixiensis. The sequence continues at coordinate 6,563 of NZ_BAAFPR010000034.1, read as the reverse complement.
GGCGACTGGTTACCTGACAGAATTGACCTGGGCCTAACGCGCAATAGCAGGCGTGCGATTACGCCTGCTACTGAATGCGGCTGAATTACTTCACAATCGTGGCAGAAACCGCCTTACCATTCTGGAGTTTCTCAACAGAAATGGTCTTTTCAGGGTTGTGCTTGGCATCGATGGTCATTGTCCCGGTGACACCTTTAAGGTTCTTGACCTTGGCCATAGCCTTGGCGATGTCAACAGAGTTCGTGGACTTCGCATCAACAATGGCTTGCTTGAGCAGGTAAACTGAATCGTAACCTAAAGCGTTGAACGCAGAAGCTGTGGTGTGGTACTTGGCTTTGTAAGCATCCAAGAAGTTGGCCACTGTCTTATCGCTCTTGGCAGACAGCGTGGAGAATGGTGTGGTGTAGTAAACGTTAGAAACGTTCTTGGCGCCGGCGATCTTAGTCAAGCTAGGATCCATCATGCCGTCACCACCGATGATCGGGGTGTTGATGCCTAATTCACGCGCTTGCTTGATGATCAAGCCGATTTCAGTGTAGTAGCCTGGCACATACAAAGCATCAAAGCCTTTGTTCTTCAAGGAAGTTAAGATTGCCTTGAAGTCCTTGTCGCCGGCTTGGAAGTATTGGGTGTCGACCACAGTGCCTTTGTATTCTTTCTTGAAGGCAGCGGCTAAGCCTTTGCCGTAGTCGTTGGAGTTATCTGCCATGATGGCAACTTTCTTCAACTTCAGATCTTGATCGACAAAGTTTGCGGCTTTGGTGCCTTGGAAGGCATCAGTGAAGCAAGCCCGAAACGCGTATGGTTGGACCTTGCCGCTCTTTTGTTCCGTGTAAGTACCGGCAGTAGCAGAAGGTGAGATCTGAGCAACATCAGCCTTAGTGGCGTTAGACAACGCAGCCGTAGCGGCGTTGGTAGTGGCAGGGCCGATCAAAGCCGAAACCTTCTGCTTGGTGGTCAGTTGCGCTGCGATAGAAGCCGCCGTGGAAGTGGTGGTCTTGTTATCTTGCGTGGTAGTCTTGATCTTGTAAGACTTCTTGCCGACTTTCACGCCGCCGTCTTTGTTGATTTTGTCAACGGCCAACTTGATCCCGTTGTTGACTTGTTCCCCATAACCGCCACCAACACCAGACAATTCGATGTTGACACCGACATTGATGTTAGAACCGGTTGCGGTGTTGCCTTTGCTTTGCGCCTTGGCCCCGCAGCCAGCCATTAAAGCCATGGCAGCGACAACTGCGCCGACCCCTGCGGCACGTTTGAACATAGATTTCTTCATTGGAAGTCCCTCTTTCTCATTTTGCGGATAATTGCTTGCGCGCAATAACGCGCTTAACAAGCAACGCAATGCCGTGCATCCGTTATCTGAATGTTTCAATAATAATGTGAATAATATTAAAAGTCAATAAGTTTCTCACATTATATTCAAATTTAGAGAGACGCCTAATGCGCTGTCTACACCTTGTGCACTAGGCCTAACCGCTGTCCACGATTCTGAGAATGTTCTCTTTTTTCAGGTGCCAGTCGCAAGCTGCTTATTTAACAGCAGTGGCGCCGGTGACTTTGCCGTTGGTGAGTTGTTCCACAACGATCGGCTTTTCTGGATCATGGTGCTTGTCAACTGAAGTCGTCCCAGTGACCGCTGGCATGTCTTTGATCTTAGCTAAGGCTTGCGCGACTTTCACCGAGTTGGTGGACTTGCTGTCTTCAATGGCTTGCTTGATCATCAGCATGGAATCATAAGCTAACGCAGAGAATGTCGGCGCGTCTGAGCCGTATTCTTGCTTGAAGTCAGTCATGAATTGCTTGGCCACTTTGTTGGTGTCGCCAGCCTTGGTGGAAAATGGCGTGGTGTAGTAAATGTTCGAAGCGTTGTGAGGGCCGGCGATTTGAGCGAGTTTCGGATCAGCCATGCCGTCAGAGCCGATGAATGGTGTGGTGATGCCGGCTTGGCGAGCTTGTTTGATGATCAAGCCGACTTCAGAATAGTAGCCTGGCACGTAAATCGCATCGACATGCTTGGATTTAATGGTGGTCAGTAAGGCGTTGAAGTCCTTATCGCCTTCAGAGAATGATTGCGTCGAGGCGATCTTGCCTTTGAACGTTTGCTTGAAGGCCTTGGCCAAGCCAGTCCCATAATCACTGGAATTGTCTTGTAAAATCGCCACGTTCTTAGCTTTCAGCTGATTGTTGGCAAAATGCGCCGCGGTTTGTCCTTGTAAGTCGTTGTTGAAGCAGGCGCGGAAGACATAAGTTTGCACCTTGCCGTTTTTTTGCAGCGTGTAATCCGGATCAGTCGCTGATGGTGACACGCTTGGCACATAGGCTTTGGTGATGTTTGGAATCGATGCGGTGCCGTCGTTAGTCGTGGCCGGCCCAACAATGGCAGTCACTTGGTCTTTGGTGGACAATTGGGCAGCCACTGAAGCCGAGCCGCTGGTGGTGGACTTGTTGTCTTGCACCACGGTTTGGACCTTCATCTTCTTGTTGCCGACTTTAATGCCGCCATCCTTGTTGATCTGCTTAACTGCCAGCTCGAAGCCTTGCTTCTGCTGTTCGCCATAGCCGGCGGCGGCACCGGACAATTCCATGTTCAAGCCGATCTTGATCTTATCGCCTTTGGCACTGTTGCCTTTGGCACTGTTGCCTTTAGCAGCCGCGCTGCCTTGGGCGGAACAACCGGCCATCGCAATAACCGCTGCGCCCATTGCAGCGGCGCTAAACATCTTAATGATTGTCTTTTTCATGATAACTTCCCTTTCTGAACACCAGTTAACAACAGCCAAGACCTTGCGCGCGCCACAAGGTCAACTCATTAAAAAAATGGCCCCATCCAATCGGATGGGGCCAACACATTGTGTGCTGTTTTGAGCCCCATCGTCAAAGCAAAGCGAGGGCTCAATGATCAAACAGCAGGCTGCTTGAAAATCGGGTCCTCTACTTCAACAACAAGGCCAAGGCTTGGCGGGCGGATACACCCAGTACGATTTGCTTATTCATGATGTATCCCCCTTTCAAGATTAATGATTAATTAGAATTTACACCGTTTACTCTTAATTGTCAATTGAATTTCCACAAATTCTCCCATTTTTCTAATTGTCAACGCGGCCCAAGTCAACCGTTAAACAGGAATTACCCCGCCTGAGCGCCGATCGCTCGCGATTTTCCCCCGCCAAGCGGCAGCGGCGTGGTATACTGGCAACATTACGCATTATCAGGAGTAATTAACATGTCCTTATCTCATTCTCACAAAGCCGCCTTACGCGCCGCTTGCGGCACTACCATGTGGGGCGTCGGCGGTGTTTTGGCCAACGTTGTCTTCAACACCTCCAACGCCACCCCGGCGTGGCTGGTTTCGGCACGCTTAACCGGCGCCGGCGTGGCCATGTTGTTGTTTGGCCTCATCACCCGCCAGCCGCTGCTGCGGGTGTGGCACAACAAAAGCAACGCGATCCGCTTGTTGCTGTTTGGCATTTTCGGCGTCGCCTTGGCCCAATTGACCTATCTGTTGGCAATTTTCTACGGCAACGCCGCCATTGCTACGATCATGTTATCGCTGGTACCGGCGATGATCACTGTGGTCACCAGCTTGCGCCAGCGCGCCTGGCCGCGGCCGGTGGACACCATCGCCATTATTATCGCCTTAGTTGGCGTGTTCTTATTGGTCACTAACGGCGATCCCACCAAGTTGCATGTGCCTGCCATCGCGGTGTTTTGGGGCGTGCTGGCTGCGGCTACTGGGGCGGCTTACACCATGTTGCCGCGCAAGCTCTTGCAAACCGAGCCGGCATTAGTTGTGGTCGGCTGGGGCTTGGTGATCGGCGCAGTTTTAATGAACATCACCGCTCCGGTATGGCATTTGCCCAGCGGCCTCACGCCATGGACAGGCCTGGCGATTTTGTTTATCGTCTTTGGCGCCACCTTCTTGGCTTATATCTTATATGTGGCCAGCTTGAAGATCTTGCGCCCCACCACCGCCAGCATGATCGGCAACTTAGAGCCGCTGACTGCCACGGTGCTGTCGATCATTTTCTTGGCCTTGGGCTTTCATACGCTTCAGTTTATCGGCATCATCCTCGTGCTCGGCGGCGTCTTCATGATGAGCTGGGCCCCGAAAACCAAACGGTAATACATACCTGCAAAGCCTGCGCGGTTTTGCAGGTTTTTTGTACGTTCAGTTGTTCAACACTCACTGATAATACTTTGCCTTGAGTGATGCGCGATATTTACCGGTAGTTTCCCAGTTTGAATCACGGTTATTTTCACCAATCACTTCAATTCGTCCACTGCACGAGTCACCGGCCTGATGCAAATGCTGAAGGACAGGTACTGCGTAGGCGCGTGGTGCGGCTAGCTACGCGATTGCACTCGGGGCAAAAACCGCCATTAGCTCAGGCCATCTTATACACATCGCTAAACCCGCTTTGCTCCGCTCTGGGTATGAAAAAAGGACCAGCATCTCTAAAGATGTTGGTCCTTCATGCAGTACCCACGAATGGGTAAGGGTATCTCGGCTCCACAACCTGTGCCCACTGGCCCCGGAAATCCGCCGGGTGGTCGTTCATGCCTGCCAGCTGCGTTTTCACCCAATAAATGGGTTACTCAACTCATCGCATAGCTTCATCATATCACGCTTTGGGGTGTTCGCCAAGCGGATGTTTGTAGGTTTGCTCCGCCAGCAGCTGCGCCAGCATGAATCCTACCGCAATTGCGCCGGCCACCATGGCCACACGCACCGTCAGCTTACCGGCTTGTGCCTCTTGACCAAGCACCAATGCGCGCACCGCCTGATACGCGGTCCCGCCAGGCACCAGCGGCACCAAGCCAGGGATATTGAAGATAATCACCGGCATTTTTTTGATCCGTGAGAAGATCATCCCGCAACACCCAATGGCAAAAGCGCCCACCAAATTAGCCAGCATTCGCCCGACTTGGCAGTCATAAGCCAACACCCAATACACGATCCACCCCACAGCCCCAGCCCAACCAGCAAGGTTCAAAGCACGGCGCGGCACGTTGATAATAATGGCAAAAGCCACCGTTGATAAATAGCTGAAGCTCAGCTGCACCACAAATTGTAACCAATAAGGCATATTGGCCCCTCCTAGAAGAATCTGAAGATCAACGCGATTCCCACGCCAATGGCAGCGGCGCTTAACAACGCCTCCATCCCGCGCGCAATGCCGGACAACAAGTGGCCTGCCAACATGTCGCGAATCGAGTTGGTGATGGCCACACCAGGTACCAAAGGCATCACGGCGCCGATAATCACATTATCGAGATTATGCCCAATGCCTAAGCGCACCCCGGCCCAAGCCGTGACGCCGACGACGAACGCACCGAAGAATTCTGAGATAAAGCGCACCCGCGTCAAAGAACTCAACTTCGCATAAGCTGCAAACCCCAGTGCGCCGACAATGGCCGCCAGCGGCATATCAAACCAGTCATAAGCCTGGGCAAACACCACCATCAATGTGGTACTGCACACCGCCGCAGCCAACACCTGCAGCCAGAAGGAGAAATTCGGCGTGTGGGCATCGATTTCATGCAGCGCCTGATGCAATTGGCCCACGCTTAGCTTATGGGCAGCAAACTGCCGCGACAATTGATTGACCCGCGCAATTTTTTCCATATCGATGGCCCGCCGATCGATCGGCGCCAACAACGTCTTAGACGCCCCATCCAAGCCGATAAAGATCCCGGTAGGCGTCGTAAATACCAGCGCCGACTCGGCCCCGCCGTTGTGGGCAATGCGCTGCATGGTGTCGTCGACGCGATACATTTCACTGCCGCCTTCGATCATGATCCGCCCAGCCAGCAAACATACTTCTAAGAGTTCATCTTGCATATGCTTTGCTCCAGATGTGCTTTGATTTTTGCTTTGGGATACGCGCCGATGATCTTTTCGTAAGGCTTGCCTTCATGATACACCACCAGTGCCGGAATACTTTGAATCCCGAATTGCGCCGCGACACTGGCGTCTTCATCGATATTCATCTTCACCAGCGTGATCGGCAATTCTTGTTCCAGATCAGCCATGATCGGTCCCATGATCTTGCACGGGCCGCACCAAGGCGCCCACAGCTCCAGCACCGTGATCCCGTCTTGTGTCGCCTTCGCGAGTGTTTGTTTTGTCACAGCCTTCACCATTGTCTTTTCACCTCGCTTTCGATTGTAGCATGCTTGTCTCAAAGACCCTACTGATTGCACAAAAAAAGATCTGTCAACGACAGATCTTTCATTCAGCGTGGCGGCTTCCTACCCTCGCAGGCAGTCACCCACCAACTACTCTCGGCGTAGAGAAGCTTAACTTCTGTGTTCGGCATGGGAACAGGTGTATCCTTCTCGCCATCGCCACCACACTGTATATGTTAGAAGGTTTGCACCCTCAAAACTGGACATCATTGTATTAGTTGCCTAAAACCGTATTTGTGCCACCACCTGCTGGCAATTACGACCAACAGGATTTTTGGTTAAGTCCTCGACCGATTAGTACTGGTCCGCTCCAAGCATCGCTGCTCTTCCACTTCCAGCCTATCTACCTGATCATCTTTCAGGGGTCT
>NZ_BAAFPR010000033.1:0-23230 GCF_042847315.1 Lacticaseibacillus jixiensis | reverse complement strand
ACGACTATGAAGAACTGGTGACCGAACTGTTCCAGATTAACCTGAATCACTTTAATCTCAAAGAAGGGGCGCGATACGGGTACGCGGCGACCTTCAAATGTGGTGAAATCGATGTGTTGCTGTCGCCATATCAAGATGTAAATGCAGACGGTTATGATCCTAGTGAGGATAGTGGCACGATGATTGAGTTGAAAGGTCAAGGCTGCCGCTACGTTGAATCATACTTGCGCCAGCAGGATCGCACCTGGTACGACTTCTTAGAGACCTGCATTGCCCTTGATGGTCATTTCACCCGTGTTGACCTCGCCATCAATGATCGTAATGGTTTGCTCGATGTGCCGACCTTGATTGAGAAGTGTGACCGCGATGAATTCACCTCGCGTTTTCACGGCTTCCGAGATAATCGCACCAAGCAGTGGGAGGTATCGGGAAGAACTTTGTATCTGGGATCGCCGCAAAGTGAAGTTTACTTCTGTATTTATGACAAGGCCTTTGAGCAACACCAGAAGCACCCTGAGATTGCGATTGAAGATCAGCCGATACGGACACGCTTTGAAGTCCGGTTACGTCGCAAACGCGCCGCTGCTGCAATTAAGAATCTGTTGGCGGAGCGTGATCCGGAGAAAGTGGTGTTTGGCATCATCAACCGTTACCTGCGTTTCTTGACGCCAAGTCATAAAGCGAAGAGTCAGTGGGCGACAGATCCGCGTTGGGATGCTTTCATTGGCAATAATCGCGATAAGCTGCGACTTTCTACCAATCCTGAACCATTGAGTTATGCACACATTACCCGCTGGCTGAAGAAACAGGTCGCGCCGTCGCTGAAGATGTTGCAGCTGATTGATCAGTACAACGGCACCGCTGAACTGAAGGCAATCATTGATGGCGGCAAGTTAACCCAACGGCACTGGGATTTGATTCATCACTATCAGCACCACCGTAATGGCGTTTTGACGGATGCAGAACCAAGTGAGACATCAAAAAAGAGCGACTATGCCGACCAAAGCAAGTAGTCACCCTTCACAGATAAGATTTGGGTCCTATCTGGTTTGATTATCTCACTCCAATCAATGAGAAGGAAGTGACGTAATTGGATAAGAGTTTTGTCTGCTATCAAGATCTGATGGCATTAGGGTTTAAGCAGCACACCGCGCGCGATATCATTAGACAAGCGAAGCAAAGGATGGTACAAAAGGGGTATCCCTTGTATCTCAACCGAAACTTAGGGCGCGTGCCGCGTTCTGTCGTTGAGTCCATTCTCGGATCACCGATGAATGGAGCTGTTGAGAATGAGTAAAACCAAATATCCAGGCGTATTCATAGACGCCAAAGGTAACTTCTACTATGAAACCGAGTTAGGCACCGACAAGATGAGTGGCAAGCGCGTCCGCAAGAAAGGGCGGAAGGACAGTCAAGGAATGCCATTCAGTACCGCGTTTGCCGCGAACAAGGAGCTGACGCGGGTGAAGCGTGAATATCATGAGGCGCATGGGTTTACGAACTTCCGCATGACTTACCGCCAATTCATGAAAGACTCGTATATCCCAGCGTACAAAACCGACGTGGAGGAAAGCACCTTCGCCGTCCGTAATCGCAGCTTTGATATCTGTATCGCGCGGTTTGGCGACTTGCTGCTGCGTGACATCGATATCACCGACGTGCAGAACTTCCGCACGTGGTTGCTCACAGATGAGAAAGACGGCGGTGCGGGCTACTCGCAAGGCTATGCTGGATTGGTGTTCGGCTGTTTCCGCAAGTCCCTTGACCACGCGGTGCAGATGCAGTATCTGTCCAGCAATGTGTCGAAGCGCGTTAAGGCGATCCCCAAGGCCAAAAGCAGCGTACCATTTTGGACGAAAGCCGAGTTTGAACAAGTTATCGCGCAAATCTGCATTGATGATATCTACGGGCACCTGAACTTCGTGATGTTGTGGCTGTACTTCCTGACTGGCGTGCGGGTCAACGAAGGCACGGCGCTGTGGTGGCGAGATGTTGATCTCGCTAAGAAGCAGCTACATGTTGACCACATGCTGGTGATGAAGAACCGGCATGACTGGGAACGCCACGACTACACGAAGACGGACAGCGGCAAGCGCATCTTGACGCTTGATGATGACACCGTGGCAATTCTAGGGCGCTGGCGCGAGGTGCAGCAGAGTTTCGGTCTGGGTGGGGTAGATGATTTCGTCATGACCTACGATGGCTTGCCGATGACCAAGTCCACGATCTCGAGGATTATCCACCGCTACGCCAAGTTGGCGCAGGTGCACCCAGTCGAAGGCAAAGGGCTGCGCCACAGTCATGCGTCGTATCTCATCAATGAGTTCAACGTCTCCGTACTGGTGTTGTCCAAGCGCTTAGGCCATTCGTCACCTGAGATCACGCTGAAGCACTACTCGCACTTATGGGGCGGACTGGATGCAGATATCGCCGAACAGATTGCGGGTAACATCACGATCAAGACGGCGGGTCATAATCAGGTGCGGTTCGTGGGGAATCAGGCGGTAAAGTACGATCAACTAAGCCCCGCCAAACTCCCCGCCAAAACAGTGGCTGAGGCATAGAAACCTAGTGATGACGCGGGATAGCGCCGCTGAAGATACGCTCGAATGGGGATAATACTCGGCGGATTCGGTGAGGTGTCGTGTTATTTTCAGGTTGTTTTTTCATTCTCCTGTGGTAGGATGATTCTAGAAGTTAGCCACGGGAGGGTGCAACATGGCACAAGCAGAATTCTTACAAGTAAACATGACAGAAGCGCTGCGGGCAAAGCTCGACAGCTATTGCAGAACGTGTGTAACGGATCCAAGCGACTTGATCGATACCATCTTGGCGCAATTTCTTGATGCCCAGGCGCAAGAAGCCGAAAGCCTTGCTGCAGGATATCGCGAGATGGCGAGCCTGAATACGGAGATTTGTCACGAATTCACCGCTTGTGAAAGTGAGGCTTACGATCATATCCGTTAGACCGTTGTTGGGGGTTAACATGGATTTGATTGTTAAGCGTGGCGATATTTTCTTCGCCGACCTGTCACCCGTGGTCGGTTCAGAGCAAGGCGGCATGCGGCCGGTGCTGGTGGTGCAAAACAACGTCGGCAACCATTACAGCCCGACGGTGATCGTTGCCGCCATCACCAGTCGCATCGATAAGCCGAAGATGCCGACGCACGTGGGCTTGAAGGCCGGCGTAGATGGCGTCGAGCGGGATTCAGTGGTGCTGCTTGAACAGATCCGCACCATTGATAAACAGCGCCTGCATGACAAGGTGGCGGCGTTGGACACAAGCAAAATGCAGGCGGTCGACCGCGCGTTGATCGTTTCTGTGGGGTTAAAACCAATTGGCAGCTAACAGGCTGCCTTTTTTTGTACCCCAAAGCGGAGCAGCCCGCACTTAGCGGTGGATATAAGGCGGGATGACGCAAAGGCGCTCTTTGCCTTGGCGGCGTCACGACTTATATCACGCCGCGTTGGGCTGCGCAGCTCGACGAAGAAAACCAGAGCGGAGCAAAGCGCATTTAGCGGGTCAATTAGCCTAGCCCTCGTGCTTGCGGCGCACTTTGCCGCGAGTGCGGGGGCGTAGCTAATTGCACCCGCGTTGCTTTGCGCAGCTCGACGAAGACCACAGCGTAAAAAGCGGGGACGGCCCCGGACCGATGCAGCTTCGGCGCGCGGAGAAAGCAACGGCGCAGGCAGTGCGGCCGGTTCCAACCCCGCAAAGTACGCGTGTTTTCCACCTAAGAATTGAGCCAGGCGCTCGCTGCGCTCACCTTGCCTGTCTCAATTCTTGCCGCGATCAGCACAGCAAGCCAAGCACAACCCGCATGGCTTACTGTGCTGATCGTTTCACGGCCTGACCGTTGCTTTCTCCGCGCGCCTACGCTGCATCGGTCCTTCTGTATTCGAATCAGGATTGTGAGTGGTGCGCGCATCTATCGTTTTCTGACTGTCGTTCTAAAATTGGGTGGCACATACGGTAGCGTGAAATAGTTAAATGAATTGAAACGAGCAACACTGAATGATGCCAAACAGTATCGTTCAAGAACGTTTGACGTGAAATACGATAGTGGCAAAATATTCATCCGGTGCACAGGTACTTCGTTGATTTTGGTCCAGCCCACTTAAGCATGTCTGCCGCTATATTTTCTGAAAAGTTGTCTGCACCAAAGAGAAGCGGTATACTGGATAATCGTGGTTCGTGATCCATCCCACGTAAAAAAACTAGGAGGAACATCATGCATAAATCTAATACCAAGACCTTGGTGGTCACTGCGTTGATTGCAGCGATCTACGTGGTTTTGTCAGTCGTGCCAGGGGTCTTCAATCTGGCCAGCGGCGCCATTCAGTTTCGGGTTTCCGAAGGACTTAACCATTTGGTCGGCTTCTCGCGCAAGTATCTTTTCGGCGTGGTGCTGGGCGTCGTGATCTTCAATGCCTTGTTCAGCTCAATGGGCTGGGTCGACGTTGTGTTCGGCGGCGGACAAAGTCTGATCGGCTTGGCGCTGGTGGCTTGGCTGGCGCCGCATTTACCGAAAATGTGGCAGACAATGACGCTTAACGTTGTGATCATGACGCTTACCATGTGCCTGATCGCGTTTGAAATCGTTTGGACCGGGCATATGAACATGCAAGCCGCCTTTTGGGGAATCTACGGCAGCTTGATGCTGTCTGAAGCCATCATCATGATCATCACCGCGCCGATCATGGCGGCTTTAGATCGGGTATTACATTTTTCACGCTTGATCGATTAATCAATGCAATCAAAAAGGCAGCCCTGTTTTCAGGACTGCCTTTTGATTTGCTATTCTTCGTCGACACGCAGCGGTAAACCGGACTGTAAGTCGTCGATTTCCACCACGCGGTAACCTTTCTTCTCGAGCTTGGCTACCACGGTGTTTAAAGTCGTTTCATCAGTGCCGGCTGGCAAAGTGAACAACGTCCGGCGCACGAATTCAGAGCCTTTGGCATCCAAGGTGATCGCCGAAGCCAAATCAGTGTATTTGGCCAAGATCTTCGTCATTGTCGCCAAATCCCCGCGTCCGGCAGGGCCGCCGCTGGACATCACTGTCAGCACATAAGAGCCCACGTCGATATGCCAAGATTCGCTCAGCATCGACAACAACGCCGAGTGGGTGAGGATGCCGTAGAAGTTGGCATTAGAATCCAGCACCGCGATGTAAGGCAGGTCTTTGATATTGAAGAAGACCTTGAAGAACGGGGCATTGATCGGAATCGTCTTCGTGGCGTTCTTCAGCAGATAAGTAACCGGCAGGCTCATGTCGCCGCCTTGTGACTTGTGCCGATAGATGTGCATCTTGTAGATGTTGCCGCGGAAGATCTGCCCGCTTTCATCAAGGATCGGCACGCAGCGGAAACCGGAATCTTCCAGCACCGTCAACGCTTCTTCCAAGGTGACAGTCTCTTTCACGGTCGTCAGGAATTCCTTCTTGAGTACCAGGGACTTGATTAACATAAACCCAACCTCCATAATTTCTGAAAACATTCAGTTCAAATTAAAACTTTCTAATCATTATGATACCACATCAGCCTCATGAAACAAGCAAGACGCCTGGTGATCAGTGATTCTTAAGGGATTTCGTGCATTGCTGACAGAGTGCGGCGCCATGTCAGGCAGGCTGCCTAGTAGCAATAATGAAACTACCGGATCCGTACAATCGGATTTAATGGTTGCATGCTGCTTTTTTTGAATTTGGCCAAGTTTCTTCGGCGTAATCGTGAAAACCAATAGTTAGTCACTAAATTTTTGACTCAGTCGCATCGCTGGTTTGCTTGGTTTCGTACATCCGGCAATTGTTTAGCCGGATTCGACTATGGTAGGACTGGTGTTGCGTAGGGACGTGGGGGCCGCGAGCCGGTCAGGCCGTGAAACGATCAGCCCAGCAAGCCAAGCGGGTTGTGCTTGGCTTACTGGGCTGATCGCGGCAAGAATTGAGACAGGCAAGGTGAGCGCAGCGAGCGCCTGGCTCAATTCTTAGGTGGAAAACACGCGTTTCTCAGCGTGGTTGGAACCGGCCGCACTGCCTGCGCCGGCTCGCGGCCCCCACGCCCCGAAGCAGCACCAGTCCGGCCCGGTTGAGAGACCACGCTTTTTACGCTGTGGTCTTCGTCGAGCTGCGCAACCCAACGCGGCGTGATATAAGTCGTGACGCCGCCAAGGCAAAGAGCGCCTTTGCGTCATCCCGCCTTATATCCACCGCTAAGTGCGGGCTGCTTCGCTCTGGTAAATAAAAAAACGCCACCGCAGATGCGGCGACGTTTCGGTTGAACCAATGGATTACTGACGAGTTTCGATGTCAGCCTTGGCAAAGGCATCGTTGATGATGTCTTTGAGCTGCTTAGCAGACTTGTCCATGGATTCTTGTTCGTGGTCAGTCAACGGGATTTCCAAAATGTTTTGGATACCGTTACGGTTGATCACAGCTGGGCTGCCGATATAGATGTCGTTTTGACCATATTGGCCTTCCATGTAAACGGACAATGGAAGAACGGCATTTTCGTCGGACAAGATGGCTTTGGAGATCCGAGCCAAGGCAGTGGCGATACCATAGAAGGTCGCACCCTTGAGTTTGATGATTTCGTAAGCAGCGTCACGAACGTCTTCAAACATGTCAACCAGCTTGGATTCATCGATTTCTGGGTGAGACTTAACCCATTCAGAGATCTTGATACCACCGATGTTAGCGTGGCTCCAGACAGGGAATTCGGTATCACCGTGTTCACCCATGATGTAAGCATGGACGGAACGGGCGTCAACGCCAACCATTTCAGCAATGGATTGACGGAAGCGGGCAGTATCCAAAGAAGTACCGGAACCAACGACGCGGTTCTTCGGGAAGCCGGAAAGCTTCCAAGTAGCGTAGGTCAAGATGTCAACTGGGTTAGCAGCGACAAGGAAGATCCCGTTGAAACCAGATTCAACGATTGGGTCCACGATGGACTTCAAGATCTTCAAGTTCTTGTTAACCAAGTCAAGACGGGTTTCGCCAGGCTTCTGCGGTGCGCCAGCGGTGATGACAACAAGGTCAGCATCCTTAGCGTCGCTGTATTCAGCGGAGTAGATCGTCTTTGGTGAAGTGAATGGAAGCGCGTTGCTTAAGTCGATCGCGTCACCCTTCGTCTTGTCTTTGAAAATGTCAACGATCCCAATTTCTTGTGCAATGCCTTGCAATACCATTGCGTAAGCGTAACTGGAACCAACAGCACCGTCACCAACAAGAATTACTTTTTGGTGATCTTTTTGAGCGTTTGCCACGGTGATATCATCCTTTCTTATTTGCAGTCATGCAATTCGTCGTTAAGTATAGCACAACTTCCCTCATCTGCACGCATTTTCACCAGATTTTTTCATTTCTCATATGAATCTTACAATTCAAGACTGGCGTGCCATGACACGGTTTTGTGAAGCATGCGAACACCTGCACAATCCGTCAGTAATCGATTTCATGCGCGTACTTTCACAATGAATGAAGGCCTTTTCACACTGTACTATCATAAACTGTCAAACTGTAGTGATGACGGCGGGTGCCAGCTGAATGTGATATACTGACAACGATACGTCGGGAACTCGTAGATTCCGACCATTTTTGCGTCGCACATAAACTTCTCATCAAATATCGGAGGCAACTTTTTGAAAATGATCGTCGGCCTGGGCAACCCAGGCAGCAAATACGCCCAAACCAAACACAATATCGGCTTCATGACCATCGATGCTTTAGCCAAACGCTTCGACATCGCCGTGACCAAACACGAATTCGATGCCTTGACCGGCACCGGCGTGGTCGATGGCGAGAAAGTCATGCTGGTCAAGCCGCTGACTTATATGAACGATTCCGGGCGCGCCGTGGGTCAGCTCAAAGCGTTCTATCGCTTCGAGCAAGCAGAGATCATGGTGATCCAAGACGATATGGACATGACCATGGGCCGCTTGCGCCTGCGGCCTAAAGGTTCCGCCGGCGGCCATAACGGTATCAAGTCGATCATCAGCGTGTTAGGCACTGCTGAATTTCAACGCGCCAAGATCGGCATTCAACATCCGGCCAAACAGCGCGTGGTCGATTGGGTGCTGACGCCGTTTCAAGGCGATGACGCCATCGCCATTCAAAGTGGTATTGATAAATTGGCTGATGCGTTAACTGATTGGATTGCTGGCATGGACTTCAATCAGCTCATGAACAAGTACAATTAAAGGCACAAAATAAGGAGAATTGCATGGATCTGATCGACCTTTTTGGCCAAGATGAGAAGCTGACGGCGTTATGGCCGCAGGTGAATGCAGGACGGCATTTGGTGACAGGCCTTGATGGCAGCGCCAAAACCGTCTTTTTGGCGACGGCTTTGCGCCAGCTGAAGCGTCAATTGGTGGTAGTTGAAGACAATCGTTATCATGCCGAAGAACTCGTGGCCGATCTCACCAACTTGCTTGGTGATGCCAAGGTGTGGGCCTTTCCAGTCGAAGATGTGCTGGCTGCAGAAGTCGCCGTGTCGTCGCCTGACACCAAGAATGCCCGCATCAACACCCTAAATTGGCTGATGACAGGCGAGCCTGGCATCGTGGTGACTAGCTTGGCCGGGCTTAAGCGCTTGTTGCCGCCGCAGAATGTTTGGCAAGCAGCCAGCATTCATATTGACATGGATTCGCGCATCGATCCCAACAATCTTGCCCAGCGCTTGGTGGATGCCGGGTATGTGCGCGACAGCTTAGTGGCTGCGCCTGGCCAGTTTGCCATTCGCGGTGGGATCATTGATGTTTATCCGCTGAATGCCGATGATCCGCTGCGCATCGAGTTATTCGATGATGAAGTCGATTCTTTGCGCCGCTTTGACATGCAAACTCAGCGCAGTATCCGCCAAGTCAACGCCATTGAGATCCCGCCAGCCACCGACTTGCTGGCCAATCACAGCGTGCTGCAAGCTGCCGGCGAGCGCCTTAATGCCGCCGGCCTTGCCGCGCAGAAGCTGGCCAAGCCTGCCGCCAAGCACGCCTTACAAGACGGGGTGTTGGCCACCGCCGATGCCTTGCGCCAAGGCGAAGTCGTGGAACAATTGGCGTTATACATGCCGCAAATGTATCCTGATGCGGCGCGCTTATTGGATTACACCAATGCCGACGCCTTGGTGGTGTTTGATGATTACACGCGCTTGTTGGATGCAGATGTGTCATTAGTTGAAGAAACCACTGATTGGTACGCGTCTTTACAAGAAGGCGGGCGCCTGTTAGCCGACCAGCCGAATCCCACCATTCAAGCTTTAGACCACGAAGACAAGCGCGGTCACTTGTACTTAAGCCTTTTTCAAAAAGGCATGGGCAACTTGCGCCTGCAGTCGCTGACTAATCTTACCAGCCGCAATGTGCAGGCGTTCTTCAGCCAATTGCCGCTGTTGAAGACTGAAGCCGAACGCTGGCGCAAGCAAGGCATGACAGTGGTGTATTTGGTGCCGGAAAAAGCGCGGCTGGAGAAGCTCGCCGATAATTTGCGTGATTTTGCCGTGCCGGCGGTGCAAGCCGAACCTGATGCGATCCAGCCGCAAGTGCAGCAGCTTGTGGTGGGCAACTTGCAAAATGGCTTTGAGCTGCCGGATTTGAAACTGGTGGTGGTGACCACCCATGAATTGTTCAACGCCAAGATGCATCGCAAAGCGCGCCATCAAACCTTGGCCAATGCCGAGCGCTTGCGTTCGTACACGCAATTGGTGCCAGGCGATTATGTGGTGCATGTCAACCACGGGATCGGCCAATACACTGGTTTGCAAACGCTGGTGGTTGACGGGGTGCATAAAGACTACATCACCATCGTGTATCAAAAAGGCGACAAGCTTTTCATTCCGGTCAGCCAATTAAACTTGGTCCAGAAATACGTCGCCGCAGAAGGCAAGAAGCCTAAGATCAACAAGCTCGGCGGCAGCGAGTGGCAGAAAACCAAGCGCAAAGTCGCTGCCAAAATCGAAGACATTGCCGATGACTTGATCAAGTTATATGCGGCACGTGAAGCCGAGCCCGGTTTTGCTTTTGCCAAGGATGATGATTTGCAGCGCCAGTTTGAAGCGGAGTTCGCCTATCCGGAAACCCGCGATCAGCTGCGTTCCATTAAAGAAATCAAACAAGACATGGAAAAGCCTAAACCCATGGATCGCTTGTTAGTCGGCGATGTGGGCTTTGGCAAGACTGAAGTGGCTTTGCGTGCGGCGTTTAAAGCCGTTGAGTCAGGCAAGCAAGTGGCGATTCTGGTGCCAACGACGATTCTGGCCCAGCAACATTACGACACCATGGTCGATCGCTTCGCCGATTTTCCGGTGAATGTGGCGATGCTGTCGCGTTTTCGCACGGCGGCTCAAGCCAAAGAGACCTTGAAGCAACTGGCCAAAGGCGAAGTCGATATCGTGGTCGGCACCCATCGGCTGTTGTCTAAAGATGTTAAATACAAGGATCTGGGCTTGTTGATCGTTGATGAAGAGCAGCGCTTTGGGGTCAAGCACAAAGAGCGGCTTAAGGCGCTGAAGCAGAATGTGGATGTGTTGACCTTGACGGCCACGCCGATCCCGCGGACTTTGAACATGTCGATGCTTGGCGTGCGCGACTTGTCGGTGATCGAAACGCCGCCCACCAACCGCTACCCGATCCAGACTTTTGTTATGGAACAAAATGGCGGCACCATCAGAAGCGCCATTCAGCGTGAGTTGGAGCGCGGCGGGCAGGTGTTCTTCTTGCATAATCGCGTCGAAGACATCGAACAAACCGTTTCCCAACTGGAACAATTGGTGCCAGAAGCCACAGTGGCTTATGCCCATGGCCAAATGACTGAAACCCAATTGGAGAACGTGATTTATGACTTTCTGCATGGCGCTTATGATGTATTGGTCACCACCACCATTATTGAAACCGGCGTGGATATGCCTAATGTCAACACGCTGATCATTGAGCATGCCGATCACTATGGCCTGTCTCAGTTGTATCAACTGCGCGGGCGCATCGGGCGTTCCAGCCGGGTGGCTTATGCGTATTTCATGTATCAGCCAGACAAGGTGCTGTCTGAAGAAGCCGAAAAGCGCCTGCAAGCCATTCGCGACTTCACCGAACTTGGCGCTGGCTTTAAGATCGCCATGCGCGATTTATCGATCCGCGGCGCCGGCAACTTATTAGGCAGCCAGCAGCATGGCTTCATCGATTCAGTCGGCTATGATCTTTACACGCAGATGCTTAACGAAGCCGTGGCCAAAAAGCGCGGTGACGCAGGCAGCCGCAAGTTGGATACTGAAGTTGATTTGGGCTTGGAAGCTTATTTGCCAGACGATTATATTGCCGATTCTCGGCAGAAAATCGAGTTGTACAAGCGCATGCGCGAAGCCGACAACGATGCGCAGCTGGATGAAATCGACGCCGACATGGTCGATCGCTTCGGCGACTTCCCGCAGCCGGTGGTGAACTTGTTGGCAGTGATGCGCCTGAAGCACCGCGCCGATGCCGCGTTGGTCAAGCGGATCACCAAAGCGGCCAATGCGGTGACGTTTGTGTTGTCGCCGCAAGCGTCTAAAGTCGTGGCTGGTGCCGGGATCTTCAAGGCGCTGCAAGCCACCACGCTTAAAGCGCGTGTGGCCCAAGACGCCGCGCAATTGCGCGTGAATTTGACGATCCCTAAGAACATGGCGCAAGCGGATTGGCTGCATGAATTAACGGCCTTTGTTGAAGCGCTGGGACATGCCGTGGGCCAAAAGCCTGCGCCGCTTGAGGCGTGATATGCAAGAACCCAAGATGAAACACCTCATGCAAGGTGCGTGGATGTTAAGTCTGGCGGCTTTGATCGCCAAGGTGCTGAGTGCAGTGTATCGCGTGCCGCTGCAGAATTTAGTCGGTGATACCGGCTTTTATGTGTATCAGCAGGTGTATCCGATTTATGGCATCGGCATGACCTTTGCGCTGTCTGGCTTTCCGGTGTATATCTCAAAGCTCGTGGCGCAAGCCCGGCAGCCAGACGCGCAAGCCGTCGTGGCCCACCGCAGTATCGTATTGTTAACGTGGCTTTCTTTGGTGATGTTTGCCGGCTTGTACGGTTTTGCGCCAACAATTGCTTGGGCCATGGCGGATCGCGGTTTAACCCCATTGATCCAAATGGTGGCTTTTATGTTCTTGGTGATGCCGGTGTTGGCCACCGGCCGCGGGTATTTTCAAGGAACTTTTGATATGTCCAAAACCGCCATCAGCCAAGTGGTCGAACAAGTGATCCGCGTGGCGGTGATCTTGGTGGCTGCGATCATGGCCACGCGCTGGCATTGGCCGGTGTATCGCATGGGTACCGTGGCGATGAGCGGGGCGATTTTTGGCGGGATCGCCGCGGCGGTGACGATTTTCCCGGCGTTTCACCCGATCTTGAAGCGCCGCTTTGCTTGGCCGGGCTTTGGGGCGTATTGGCAATTGCTGCGCCGCTTTGTGACTGAAGGCGGCAATATTGCGCTGTTTGCGGCGATGCTGATCATCTTGCAGCTGGTCGATTCGTTCACGGTGACACGCGGGTTAGTCAACAGCGGCGTTACCGAAGCTGCCGCGCGCAGTCTCAAAGGGGTGTATGACCGCGGCCAACCGCTGGTGCAATTGGGCTTGGTGGTGGCCACGGCACTCTCAGCCACGCTTTTGCCAAGTATGACCGCGGCTTTGGCGCGCGGGCAGCGCCGGCGGTTTAAAGCCGTAGCCGCTCAGCTGATCCGCTTTAACTTGGCGTTATCCATGGCGGCGACTTGCGGCTTGATCGTGTTGATGCCTGATATCAATCACCTGTTGTTTGGCGACACCAGCGGCGATTTGGCTTTGCAATGTTATGTGGTGGCGATCGCTTTGGTGGCGATGATCAACGCGTATAATGCGATTTTGCAAAGCCGAGGCCAATTTAGCGGCACCACGCGCACTTTGGCGATTGGCTTTGTGGTGAAGTTGGGGTCTAACCAATGGCTGGTCACGCGCTTTAATACTTTAGGCGCCAGCATCAGCACGGTATTGGCTTTGGCGGTGATCACGGTGCTGTTGGCCCATCAAGTGCCTAGCGAGATCAGGCGCGCTGCAGATGCAGGGCATTTCTATGGCAAATTGGCGCTGTGTTTGGCGGCAATGATGGCGGCTGTGGCGCTGGTGGCTTGGGTGATCTCGGGTCAGTCGCGACTGATTGCGGTGATCACGGCGCTTATCGGGGTAGTGGTTGGCGTGTTGGTGTTTATCGCCGGCGCAGATCTTACCGCGTTGTTTTCGGCCAAAGAAGTCTTGAACCTGCCGCTGGGGCGCCGCTTCTTGAAATGGCGCAGCCGCCATGGCCGCTGATGGCCAACTTTTGCCACAAAGCAGTATCAAATTCGGCTCTGCATACGTTAGAATGAGTTGTGCCAGTCGCAAACGTCAATGAAATAAGAGGAAGAATAAATGCGCTTAGATAAATTTCTAAAAGTGTCGCGGATCATCAAGCGGCGTACCGTTGCCAAAGAAATCGCCGATAAAGGCCGCATCACCATCAATGATAAGCCTGCCAAATCCAGCAGTGACGTGGCAGTAGGCGATATCTTGGTGATCGCTTTTGGCAACAAGACGCTGACAGTCAAGGTAGAAGCGTTAGTGGAGTCCACGAAGAAAGAAGACGCAGGAATGATGTACAGCGTCCAAAGCGAGACTTACAAGGAAAATTACTAAACCTGCTTCGCCTCGATGCCGGGAGTTTGCTATACTAAAGGTATGACGAAAGGTGGGCTGGTGATGGAACAGTCAAAAATCAAACTGATGCCGAATATGGCCAAGCAAAAGCCGCATACGAAGCCGAAAATGAGCAAGCTGCACAAGCGCCGCTTATGGGTGCTGACGGCACTTTTGGTCGTGATCTTGGCAGTCGGCGGTTGGCAATTATATTCGGTGCACTCGCAGCTGACCACCGCAACAGCCACTGTTCATCAAGCCAAACAAACCTTGAAGCAAGTCAAAGCACAAAAGCATGCGCTCAATGTACAAGTCGATCAATTGCATAACGATGATTACTTGGCGAAGCTCGTGCGCCAGAAATACATGGTGTCCAAGTCTGGCGAGGTGATCTTCCAGCTGCCGGGTACCGCTGGCAAGCTGTTGACGCCGGCACCTGCCAAATGAACAGGCATGCTGGTCTGACGGCACTATGGTATACTATGAGACACAAAGGACACGGAGGACAAATTTTTATATGGCAGTAGAAGTTGGCGCAAAGGTTTCTGGCAAGGTCACAGGAATCACGAATTTTGGCGCCTTTGTTGATCTGGGCGACGGTAAAACTGGCTTAGTGCACATCAGTGAGATTTCGGATTCATATGTGAAAGATATCCATGATGTGTTGACTGTCGGCGATGCAGTGACCGTGAAAGTCACACAAATCAAAGATGGCAAGATCGGTTTGTCCATCCGCAAAGCACAAGACAATCCGCAAGGCGAGCACCAAAGCCACACCGGTGCCCATCCGCACAACGGCCAAGCCCAACCGCACTTCACCAAGCCGCAGCATCAAGGCCACAGTCAAGGGCATGCTGCCAATAACCACAAGGCAGCGCAGAAGCCGATGAGTGATTTTGACTCGATGATGTCTGGGTTCTTGAAAGAAAGCGAAGATCGCCTCAGCAGCCTCCGCCGCAATACAGAAGGCAAGCGCGGCGGCCGTGGCGGCCGTCGCAACTAGCTTGACGTAAAGCCCGCATTTCCGATTTCGGATCTGCGGGCTTTTGTGCACAGTAAGCTTTGTTAGCCGCTTTGGTGAGTATTGGTCAATTATTTATGACGACTCGTCACAGTTCAGACTTTAGTCCCACGCAAGCGGTTTTGAGGAGTGGTAGATTTAAATCACGCGTCATTTAAGTTTGAGAAAGGAGTTGCCATGCGCACGGGATTTGCATTATTGCAGCCTTATCAATTGCCGCTTCATGCCACGTTGATCGTGGCGGTGTCTGGCGGCGTTGATTCGATGGTGTTGTTGACGTTGTTGGCCGATACGCCATATCGCGTGATCGCCGCCCATTATGATCACGCGCTGCGCCCAGAAAGCGCCCAAGAAGGGCAAATGGTGCAAGCCTATGCCAAGCAGTTAGGCGTGACTTACACCACCAGCCGCTGGGCAAAGCCGGATCCTGCAGAAGCCGCGGCCAGAAAAGCCCGCTATGCTTGGCTAAGTCAAGTCGCCGCGGCTTATCACACGCCGTATTTGGTGGTGGCCCATCACGGCAATGATCAATTGGAGTCTGTGTTGTTGCAGCTGGCGCGCTCAGGCAATGTCATGAAAATGACCGGCTTGCACGCTCAGCGCCAACTCGGCAAGCTGCAGGTGTTGCGGCCGCTGTTAAACACCGATAAAGCCGCGTTAACCGCTTATGCCAAAGCCCATCAGGTGCCTTATGCTGAAGATGCCACTAATGCTGATGTGCATTATGCCCGCAATCGGGTGCGACATTTGATCGTGCCGCAATTGCAACAAGTCAATCCGCAAGTGGTGGCCCACACGCAGAAATTCACCACCCAATTAGCCGGCTTGATCGCCTTGGCTGCCCCGCACTTAACGGCGCTGCTTGAAGCAGCCTTGGTTGATGACACGCTTGATTGGCACAAGGTCGCACAAGAGCCGCTGGCGGTGCGGGAGCTGGTGTTGGCGCAAGTGTTTGAACACTGGCAGCTGACAGTGGCGCCAGCGGTGAGCCAAGCCATTCGCAGCGCCTTAGATGAAGGGGCAGGCAATCGGGAATTTGATGTGCATCGCCAACGCTTGATCGTCAGCTACCACACACTGCACTTGGCTCAGCACCTGGCGCCTTTTGTCCCGGTGCCGCTTGCAGTGGATGACACTTGGCAGCAGGTGGCGCCGAATTTATGGGCGGGGCTGTTTCATCAGGTGCCGCCAGCTGCCAGCACTTGGGCTTATGTGCCTGATCAGCCAGGGGTGTTGCGCCGCAGACAAGCCGGTGATCGGCTTTGCCACACGCACCAGAAGCTAAGCCGCTGGCTGATCGACCACAAGGTGCCGCAAGCCTTACGCGATGCCATGTTGCTGCTGGCCAATGAGTCGGCGGTGGTTTGGTGGGATCAAGCCAGTCCAGAATTGTTTCACCAGCCGCAAACTGATATAATTCAGGCTGTATTAGCATTGAAAACAACGGCGAATGATAGTGAGGACAATAATGGAAAATGACATCTTACGCGTCTTGTATTCCAAAGACGATATTCAAGCGATCACCAAGCGCTTGGCGGCCCAGATCAAAGCCGATTATGCCGGCAAGAACCCGCTGGTAGTGTGCATCTTAAAAGGTGCGATCATGTTTATGACGGATCTGGTGCGGGAAGTCGATGATTATTTGGAAATCGACTTTATGGACGTTTCCAGTTACGGCAACGAAACAGTTTCCAGCGGTGAAGTCAAGATCATCAAAGATCTTGACGTCTCAGTGGCCAATCGCGACGTGTTGATCGTCGAAGACATCGTCGATACTGGGCGCACCTTGCATTACCTCACTGAGATCTTCAAGACGCGCCAAGCACGCTCGGTGAAGATCTGCACCTTGATGGATAAGCCTGAGCGGCGCATCGCAGATGTGCATGCGGATTATGTGGGCACTGAAGTTCCCAACGAGTTCGTGGTCGGCTATGGCTTGGATTATGCCGAACGCTATCGCAATTTACCATACATCGGGATCTTGAAGCCCGAAGTTTATAGCCACTAAGGGTTATGATGTAGTATCATAAAACACGTGCATGTTTTCGTGCCGATTGTTGCTGGAGGTTACTTATGAATAAAAAACCAAACGGGCTTTTCAGCAGTACTTTGACTTATGTCATCTTATTCGTACTGCTGGTGACGGTGTTTGCTTACTACCTGCGCGGTAGCGGCGGCTCCACCACCCAAGAACTGCAAACTAGTCAGTTCATTAGCCAATTGAAGAAAGATGACATCAAGTCCTTTGACATCCAACCCAGCGGTGGGGTCTATAAGGTCTCAGGTGAATATCGCAAAGCCCAGACGGTTAGCGATTCAAACAGCGGCGCCAACAGCTTCTTGAGTCAAGCACCAACTAAGACCACGAAGTTCACAGCGTATGTGCCGGCTAACGATTCCACGATCGCCACCATCACCAAAGCCGCTGAAGACAACGACGTGAAATCCAATACCTTGACGGAATCACAGTCAGGGACTTGGATCTCGATGCTGTTGACGATCGTGCCAATGGTAGTCATCATGGTGTTCTTCTACATGATGATGAACCAAGCCGGTCAAGGCGGCGGCAATGGCCGAGTGATGAACTTCGGCAAGTCTAAGGCCAAACAAGCAGATAAGAAGGCCAACAAGGTCCGCTTCTCTGATGTGGCCGGCGCCGAAGAAGAGAAACAAGAGCTGGTCGAAGTCGTTGAGTTCTTGAAAGATCCGCGCAAGTTCTCAGGACTTGGTGCCCGCATCCCAGCCGGGGTTTTGCTTGAAGGACCTCCTGGTACTGGTAAGACTTTGCTGGCCAAAGCGGTGGCTGGTGAAGCCGGCGTACCGTTCTTCTCGATTTCCGGTTCTGACTTCGTTGAAATGTTCGTCGGGGTTGGTGCTTCTCGGGTGCGTGATCTGTTTGATCAAGCCAAGAAGAACGCCCCAGCGATCATCTTCATTGATGAAATCGATGCCGTAGGCCGCCAACGTGGCAACGGCATGGGCGGCGGTCATGATGAACGGGAACAAACCTTGAACCAATTATTGGTTGAAATGGATGGGTTTACTGGTAACGAAGGCGTCATCGTCATTGCTGCCACCAACCGTTCTGATGTCTTAGACCCAGCCTTGCTGCGGCCTGGCCGATTCGACCGGAAGATCTTAGTTGGTCAACCTGACGTCAAAGGCCGTGAAGCGATCTTGAAAGTCCACGCCAAAAACAAGCCATTGGCTAAAGACGTCGACTTGAAGGAACTGGCCAAAACCACGCCTGGTTTTGTCGGGGCCGACTTGGAGAACTTGCTGAACGAAGCGGCTTTGGTCGCTGCGCGCCGCTCCAAGAAAGAAATTGATGCCAGCGATATCGACGAAGCTGAAGACCGCGTCATTGCCGGCCCAGCCAAGAAAGATCGCGTGATTTCCAAGAAAGATCGCGAAATCGTGGCTTATCACGAAGCCGGCCATGCCGTGATCGGGTTAGTCTTATCCGATTCACGCGTTGTCCGCAAAGTCACCATCATTCCGCGCGGTCGTGCCGGCGGTTATGCGATCACTTTGCCTAAAGAAGATCAGTTCATGCTGACCAAGAAGGACATGATGGAACAGCTTGCCGGGTTAATGGGCGGGCGGACTGCCGAAGAGATCGTCTTCAACGTGATCGCCACCGGTGCTTCCAACGACTTCGAACAAGCCACACAAATGGCCCGCGCAATGGTCACCCAATATGGGATGTCCGATCGCCTTGGCACGGTGGCTTTGGAAGGTCAAAGCGCCATGAACGCTTACGGTCAAGTGGTGTACTCCCCTGAAACTGCGGCGGCGATCGATGAAGAAGTCAAGAACATCATCGACGAAGCCCATCAACGGGCCCATGACATCATCGAAAGCCATCGTGAACAGCATAAAGCCATTGCCATGGCCTTGCTGGAATACGAGACCTTGAACGAAAAGCAGATCTTGTCGATTTTCAACACCGGCAAGATGCCTGAAAAAGACAGCGAATTCCCGTCTGAAAAGGCTGCTACTTTCGAAGAAGCCAAGAAGGCGCTCGAACAAAAAGATGCCGAAAAGCAAGAACAAGAAGGCAAGTCTGACGACGACACCGCAACTGCTGCGGATGATCAAACGCCAACGGATGCATCAAGTGATGATACATCTGCGCAAGACACGCCTGATGATTCGCATCCAGATGATACGAACCACGACGATACCTTGTGATCGGTTAAACCACGCCCTTAGCGGCGTGGTTTTTTGATGGGAGAATAATCAGATGAGTTGACGCTGGATGCACTAAGCGACGTGTGAGAATCAATGCAGACACGGCTAGAGTGTGCAGTACCGTTAAACGTCAGCCTACCTTAGATTGATTGTTGCCAGAAATTTAGGTTATGAGCGAGCTGCGCAGCCCAACGCGGCGTGATATAAGGCGTGACGCCGCTAAGTACGGGCTGCTTCGCTCTGGGGGTTTTGCTCCGTTCTGTTTTTTCTGTTATGATAATTTGCGTTTATGCGTGTCACAGATGAAAGGAAGACGAACTTTTGGCAGATGAAATGATTACCGGCGTCAGCACCGATGGCTTCTTTCGCGTCTTTGCAGTCGATGCGACCCAAACGGTGCAAGAAGCGCAGCGCCGCCACGACACTTACGCCACGGCCAGCGCCGCGTTAGGCCGGACTTTGATCGCCACCAGCTTATTGGCTGCGGCGGATCTAAAGAACGCCGACGACTTGTTGACGGTGCGGATCAAAGGCGACGGGCCGGTGGGCGCAATCGTGGCTGATGGTACCGCTGAAGGCACGGTGCGCGGCTATATCCAAGAACCGCATGTCAACTTGCCGCTGAACTTGGTCGGTAAAATCGACGTTGGCCGTGCGGTAGGCAAGAAAGGTTTGCTGGTGGTGACCAAATCAGTTGCTGGCGCCGAACCTTTCTCCGGTCAAGTGCCGCTGGTTTCCGGTGAATTAGGTGAAGACTTCGCTTATTATCTGGCGCAATCCGAACAGATCCCATCAGCAATTGGCGTATCGGTGTTCGTGAACGCCGATAACAGCGTCGCCCATGCTGGCGGCTTCATGGTGCAGGCCTTGCCTGGTGCCACCGATGATGCTTTGCAAGCTTTGGAAACCAATGTGAAGACTTTGCCGCTGGTATCTGAAATGCTTAAAGCCGGCATGGATGCCACAGCAATCGCCAAGCGCGTCTTAGGCATGGGCGACCCTGGCTTCAAGTTGCTGGCGCACAAGCCGGTGGCTTTTGCTTGCACTTGCAGTAAGGAACACTTCGCCAACATCATCGCGACGTTAGCGCGTAAAGACGTGCAGCAAATGATCGATCAAGATCATGGCGCAGAAGCGGTATGCAAGTTCTGCGGCGCGAAATACCATTATACTCAAGAAGAATTGATCACCTTGCGCGATCGGGAGGCAGACTAATGAATAATCAAGAATGGCAAATCGGCTCCGTTAAGATTCCCAACCGCATTGTCGTAGCGCCAATGGCCGGTATCACCAATGCCAGCTTTCGTGTGACCGCCAAAGAATTCGGCGCCGGCTTGGTGGTGTGTGAAATGATCTCCGATCGCGGGATCATGTACGGCAACAAGAAGACTTTGAAAATGATGTTTGTCGATCCGCGTGAACATCCTGTGTCTATCCAGATCTTTGGCGGCACCAAAGAAACCTTAGTCAACGCCGCGAAGTTCGTGGCAGAAAATACCGCCGCTGACATCATTGATATCAACATGGGCTGCCCAGTGCCTAAAGTCACCAAAACCGACGCTGGCGCCCATTGGCTGCTTGACCCGAACAAGGTTTACGAAATGGTTGCAGCCGTGGTGGATGCCGTTGACAAGCCTGTCACAGTCAAAATGCGCACTGGCTGGGATGAAAACCATATCTTGGCCATTGAGAACGCCTTGGCAGCCCAACGTGCCGGCGCCAGCGCCTTGGCCATGCATGGCCGCACCCGTGAACAAGGCTACTCCGGCCATGCCGATTGGAACATCTTGAAGCAAGTGGCCAATGAGTTGACGATCCCGTTCATGGGCAACGGCGACGTGCGCACCCCACAAGACGCCAAGCGGATGCTGGATGAAGTCGGCGCTGATGCGGTGATGATCGGCCGCGGGGTGTTAGGCAACCCATGGCTTTTGACCCAAGTCGAAGCGTATTTGCGTACTGGTGAGTTGATCCCAGAACCAACGCCGCGAGAGAAAGTGGCCACTGCCAAACTGCAATTGCACCGCTTGGTTGAACTTAAAGGCGAGAAAGTCGGCGTGCCGGAATTTCGGCAGCTGGCGGCTTATTACCTCAAAGGGATTCCGCGCTCGGCCCGCACCAAGAATGCGGTGAACTCGGTGGATACCGAAGCAGAAGTCGATGAGATCTTTGATCGCTTTGTGGAAGCGACTGAAGCACGCATCGCGGCAGGGCATGTGCGCTAGGCGGGATTTTTGACGATTGCTTTTTGCAGAAAACTAGGGCACACTAAATGAGAAAGTCGCGGCTTACCACGCCGCAGACGACATGAATGGAGGAAACTTCGGTGGCAAATGAACAACAACCAGAATTAAATGACCAGATGTTGGCCCGCCGCGAGAAGATGCAGGCCTTGCGTGATGCAGGCATCGATCCTTTCGGGCACCGCTTTGAGCGGACCCACTTGGCAGAAGAATTGCACCAACAGTTTGACGACATGGATCATGATGCCGTATTGGCAGATGAAACGGTGGTTAAACTCGCCGGGCGGATGATGTCTAAACGCGGCAAAGGGAAGGTCGGCTTTGCTGACATCCGTGACCGCTCTGGCAAGATCCAGCTGTATGTGCGCAAAGACGCAGTCGGTGATGAGAACTATGACATCTTCAAGAAGGCCGATCTCGGTGACTTCTTAGGTGTCGAAGGCGACATGATGAAAACCAACGCCGGCGAACTCACCATCCGTGTGCATCACATCACCCACTTGGCCAAGGCTTTGCGGCCGCTGCCGGATAAGTATCACGGCTTGACCAATGTGGAGCAGATCTACCGCCAGCGCTATTTGGACTTGATCGCCAACCCGGATTCTTTTGACCGCTTCGTGAAGCGCTCCAAGATCGTCAGTGCGGTACGTGAATATCTGGATCAGAACCAATTTCTGGAAGTTGAAACACCGGTGCTGCACAACCAAGCCGGTGGTGCCTCAGCACGGCCGTTCATTACGCATCATAACGCCTTAAACATCGATTTATACCTGCGGATCGCCCTTGAATTGCACCTCAAGCGCTTGATCGTCGGCGGCATGGAACGCGTCTATGAAATTGGGCGGGTGTTCCGCAACGAAGGGATCGATACCAAACATAACCCTGAGTTCACCATGCTGGAAACTTATGCCGCATATTGGGATCTGACTGACGTGATGGATGAAACCGAAGGCATTTTCCGCTATGCTGCGCAGAAGGTCTTAGGCACTGGCAAGATCACGTATCAAGGCCAAGACCTTGATTTGGATCAGCCTTTTGCCAGAGTCCACATGGTTGACGCAATCAAGGATAAAACCGGCGTCGACTTCTGGCAGCCAATGACCACTGAAGAAGCCCGCAAAGTCGCTGACGAACATCACGTGCACTATGAACCATATTGGACCACTGGCCACATCATCAACGCCTTCTTTGAAGAATTCGTCGAGAAGACTTTGGTGCAGCCAACGTTCTTGTATGGCCATCCGATCGAGATCTCGCCGTTAGCCAAGAAGAGCCAGCAGGATCCGCGCTTCGTGGATCGTTTCGAACTATTTATGCATGGCAATGAATATGCTAACGCCTTTACCGAACTTAACGACCCTATCGACCAGCGCGAACGCTTTGAAGCCCAAGCTGCTGAAAAGACAGCTGGTAACGATGAAGCCCAAGGTATCGATGAAGATTACGTTGAAGCGTTGGAATATGGCATGCCGCCAACCGGTGGCTTAGGGATCGGGATCGATCGCTTAGTCATGCTGCTGACTGATGCCCCATCCATTCGCGACGTCCTGTTGTTCCCGACACTGCGCCCATAATGATTCAAATACGCCGCTTCGGCTGAAGCGGCGTATTTTTTTGCGCTGGCGAGCACGAATGACACGCACCGCATGTCCGGAAAGTTGCAATGAAAAGCCAAACGTTTATTACCCTAACAAAAGCAGTATTCGGCTTTGCATAAAAATCCAGAAAAACGTTGACGTGATGCGCTGGAGTTGGTATGATATCAAAGTTGTCAAAGCGATGACGCACCAGCGTTTCTCGAAAGTCAGCGAAAAAACTTGTTGACAGTTTCAGAAAAGCTTGGTATGATTTAAAAGTTGTCGCGAGCAGTTATGAAGCGCTTCACCAAATGAACGCTTCAAAAAAGTTCTTGACAACGCACGATGAGATATGATAAACTTAAACACGTTGGTTGTGTCTTACCGACAAGGTAGTCCTTTGAAAACTGAACAAAGTTTCGTAAATGTGATAGGGCTTTTCTTAAATGAAAAGAATTAAACATGAGCGAAGTCAATTCGCTAGTAAATCTCGGATCTAAAGCTTCGGCTTTAG
>NZ_BAAFPR010000032.1:0-25550 GCF_042847315.1 Lacticaseibacillus jixiensis | reverse complement strand
GACGAAGTCCATCAGTTGGCGACCTGAACTGAATAACTGAATAGGTCGTGCGTCGAGCCGAAAACTG
Source organism: Lacticaseibacillus jixiensis (assembly GCF_042847315.1). Classification (NCBI taxonomy): domain Bacteria; kingdom Bacillati; phylum Bacillota; class Bacilli; order Lactobacillales; family Lactobacillaceae; genus Lacticaseibacillus; species Lacticaseibacillus jixiensis. The sequence continues at coordinate 25,483 of NZ_BAAFPR010000032.1, read as the reverse complement.
GGTCGGTCTGTTCGTGGTGCATCGATCACCAACTTCTCCGCTCAGTCAGTATTCGCAACGATCCAAACGTTGCTTTCAGACCGGCCAGATGCGATTTCATGTCCCCAATACCGAGGTGAATAATCCAGGATGATCAGTGTAACACTGAATGAGATTATGTAAACCGGAAGACGGGTTTTGCGGAAATGTGATTGGTTGATGCGTGCGGATAATTTGAATTTTCATAACCTACAACCAACCGAAGTGTCTATCGACAAGGAAGCGTGTTCATGGTAACTTAACACTGGCGGGAAGTTGAACGCAAAGTGATTAAAATTGACGATTTGGAAAAAGACAAACGCTGATTTATCAAGGATTGTTTAGGTATTCCCCGGCGGATGCGGGGGTGATCCCAAAATGGCCTATGAAGATGCATTCATTGATCGGTATTCCCCGCAGATGCAGGGGTGAATCCGAGCGTCAATTAAAGCAGGCCGACGTTCCTTAGTGTTTCCCGCAAGGTATCACTTTGATTAGGAAATTATGCTATGCTAGGTCTAAATTGCATAGATTGGAAGGCACAAGGATGAAGGGTAATGTGGCGCCGTTAGTTGATATCATTGAAGGAAAAAACAAGATTATTGAAATCCCCGTTTATCAACGCAACTATGATTGGAAGTACGAAAATATTGCCAAACTATTCCAAGATTTGATTTGGGTGGCACAGAACAATAAGCCGTCCCATTTCTTTGGTAGCATCGTGACCAAGACTGAAGATGGACATGAGGTGGTCGTGATCGACGGCCAGCAGCGGATCACCAGCATCACATTATTATTAGTCGCATTGCGAAAACGCTATCTTGATGAGAACAATCAGGAACGGGCAGATGAAATTTATGAAACGTATATCTATAACAAATTCACATCAGCCAATGATCACTATAAACTACGACCAATCAAGCGTGATTTAGAGCACTACAAGAAACTATTTCAGGCGCCTGAAAACTTTGCGCGGCCTTCTAATATCACGACCAACTATGAATTTTTTCAGAAAGCCATGGAAACTATGCCGATCACTAACGATCAGCTTTTTGATGCGATTGAGAAGCTTGAGGTGATGGAACTCAACTTACAAGCGGATGATGACCCACAATTGATATTTGAAAGCATCAATTCAACAGGTCTGGATTTAACCGATGCTGACAAGGTGCGAAATTTGTTGCTGATGAACGAAAGCTATGAGCGACAAACTGAATACTTTGAAAGTTATTGGAGTCAGATTGAGCGCCAGAGTCAATATGATGTGACACCGCTCATTAAATATTGGCTCACGAATCATCGTAATCGGGTGACCGCTAACAAGCGTTTGTATTTTGAATTTAAGGACTGCATCGGAGATTATCCAGATAAAGAGCAATTGCTACAAGAGCTGTTGATGTATGCCAATAACTATGAGATGCTCCTGAATGGTCAGACTGGTGTTGCCGATATTGACGCGTATTTGCAGCGAGATCAATATTTGATGAGTACCACGCAGAATGTGTTTTATCTGGGGATGTTGGCATCTGTCCGCACAGGTGAGTTGACCATGGCGGATTTTAAAGTGGCGGTCAAAATTGTCGAAAACTACCTATTTCGTCGAGCAATTGTGGAGGCGCCAACTAATGCGTTGAACAAAATCTTTGCGACGCTCCATCATGATGTGATGCGCAGACTTCACCCAGGAATCAGCTATGCCGATGTTTTGGCGGCAATTCTACTACGCAAGCGTGACTCTGGTCGCTTCCCTAACGACGAGGAATTCATTGAGAAGTTGAGTCAGCGTGATATCTATCGCTTGAAACCGGGGGTCCGCAGCTTCTTGTTTGAGCGGTTGGAAAACTTTGACAATAAAGAAGCCGTTGATGTCTTTGGAGGATTGGAAACAAAGAAGTTGTCGATTGAGCATATCATGCCTCAGAAATTGACGAATCAGTGGCGCCATGAATTAGGTAGCCAAGCAGATGAGATTCATGCGGCTTTACTGCACACACTAGGCAATCTAACCCTAACCGGTTACAATTCTGAGATGCAGAATGCCTCGTTTGATAAGAAACGCGCCTTTTATGCGACCAGCCATCTTGGATTGACACGAGCAGTGGGCGCGCAAGCTACATGGCAACAAGAACAAATTCGAGATCGGACTGAACAACTTGCGCATCAACTAGCCCGTATCTTTGCCTTGCCGAAAACTGATTACCACGATCCCGTTGTCATGCACGATGTTGAACCATTTGATCCAGAGCGAGATTACACTGGTTCAAAGCTTGTCGGTTATCAATTTCAAGATGGTCCGTTTGTCACGGATAAAGTGTGGAAACATATGCAGATTGGTGTTGTATCCGAACTATATGAGCGTTATCCTGAACAACTCAACATTCTGGCGTTGCAAGAACGGCAGGCGCGCGGATCCATGTTGTATAATGCCTTCAGCGATAAGCCAGAGCCGGGCTATACCCGAATTGCTGAAGGCGTCTACTTGTGGACGGATAATGGAACTTGGAACAAAATGCGCATGCTTCGCTATTTGTTTGATTTGCTAGAAATCGATGATGATGAGCTAGAGCTGCAATTTTCTTGATGATAACTGGCTTGATGTAATGAAGGTTAAGCCCAATGTCTCAATTAAGGAGAGATCGTAATGATAGATCAATCAGTGACCCACAAAAAATACGGCCACGGTATTGTAAGCGCGTTTGATGGTGACTTGATTACCGTTAAATTTGATACAGGTATGGTAAAACAACTAGCCTATCCTTTAGTCTTTGAGCGTGGAATATTATACCTTGACGATACCGTGGCACAGGCAAAGTTATTGGCGACATTGGCTGACAAGAAACAGGCGGTGGCTCCGGCAACGCACAACGGTCCGGCTGATCACCAACAGATATCTCGCGACCATACTATACCACGACACATCTCAGAGTTGATTGTTGGCCATGGCTATACCAATGCAGAACTATCATCGGCTTTTCTGGTCTCCAAACAAGGCGGTATGCGCCGGTCAAAGCGGACGAATTCATTGGTACTAATTGCCAAGCACAGTGATGATCCGGAACGAAACCCTTATGAGGATCGCTGGGAGAATGATGGCTTATTTCACTACACGGGTATGGGTCGATCAGGAGATCAGAGCCTTGAATATATGCAGAATCGGACGTTGAATGAGTCCAACACTAATGGCGTTAATGTTTATCTCTTTGAATCTTCTCGTGCCAATGAGTATGTCTACCGTGGCGAGGTCACCTTGGCCAAAACGCCTTATGCGATTCAAGAAAAAGATGCTGGTGGTAACAGTCGGCGGGTGTATAAGTTTCCATTAGCGGTAAAGCTTATAGGAGAATGATTGGGTAATCTCGCCGCATATGTGTATTTGTGAGGGCGATATTGATATAACTATCATTGAAATTAATCAATCGTATTGAGACACTTGGCTGTTAAAGCAGTTGGGTGTTTTTATTTTTGGGCTGATATGGCGCTTTATGACTATGGTTTACGTAGCTCGATTGACTTTACGTTAACACATCCAAAAAATGTGATTCTTCTTTGTCGATATAATGATTTGAGTGAAACTGCTTGTTAAATTCGTTTCGTAAAACAGCTGATGCAATACAATCAGAGATTCAGCGGTTTTATTGACAATGTCAGGTAGTTTGGCGATTGAGTCAGTTTAATCACAGTACACGGCAAGACAAGAATTGTTCGCTTGAATGCCAAGAAATAAAACGCGAGAGGGATCATCGTAAGTGCAGGTTGTTTTATAGGGTGCGTGAGCTAATTGCAGACATACCTGTTGGCCTATTCCTTAGCACTAATCTAATTCATACATAATCATGAAATTTATCTCGACAATATTGCGTATTCGTGTTAACTTAAAAACCTAGACGTGGAAGACAGCAAAGTAATGAAAAGTGACAACTATACAAAATGTAAACGTTGATAGATCGCGGATTGTTTAGTGTACTCCCCGCGGATGCGGGGGTGATCCCAGAGACAGAAGAGGCACCAAGAAAGTCAGATGGTATTCCCCGCGGATGCAGGGGTGATCCCAAAAGTTACCGGCGGTCATCGCGCACCAGACAGTATTCCCCGCGGATGCGGGGGTGATCCCTACTTGTGGGCGCGTGGCATAGAGAAATATCTGTATTCCCCGCGGATGCGGGGGTGATCCCGTTTTGGATAGTTGTCACATCAGGCAGTTGCAGTATTCCCCGCACATGCGGGGACTTTTCGTTTTCAAAGTCATTAACACCGCGCCCATGTGCAGCCCTCACAAACCACTCATATCTATTGCAGCGCCATGCCCAACCCATCCCCCCTGCAAACTGTGGTACAATAATCTTTATCGTTTTCAGAAAGAAGGCCGCAGCTTGCCTGCTCAGACTAAAAAAATCTTCACCAAAGACACCACCTTGATCCTCTTCGGCAGTTTCTGCTACATGTCCACCACCATGCTGGTCAACCCATTGATCGTCGGCTTTACCACCAGCCTGGGTGAAACGGCTTTTGTCGCCGGCTTGATTGCGGCGGTGATGAATCTCACCAGTTTGGTTTTCCGCCCGTTTGCCGGGCAGCTCACCGATCGCATCTCAAAGTTCCGCCTGGCACTCATCGGCGGCATCCTACTGCTGATTGCCGGGCTGGGTTATGCGACGGCCACAGCCGGGTGGATGATTGCGGTGGTGCGGGTGATCAACGGCTTGGGATTTGCCTTGTGTTCGGTGTGTATGGCGACATGGCTTTCAGGGCTGTTGCCGCGTGATCGCATTGGTGCGGGGATGGGTTATTATGGCATGATGAACGCCTTGGGCATGGCGATCGCCCCGGCATTAGGGATCTTTGTCTATCAGCACATCGGCTATCGCGCGGCGTTCTTGTGTGCAGTGGTGCTTGCAGGGAGCTTGTTGATCATGATCCAATTTATCACCGATCATGGTCGGCCAGCCGCCAAGGCACCACAAACAGCTCCGCAGCACCTGCGGATTGTACAGCCGCAGGTGGTGCCGGTGGCGTTGTTGATCATGTTGTTATCGATTCCGTACTTTGCCACCCAATCATACTTAGTGGAGTACGTGGCCAGTCGGCATTTGCATGTGATGGTAGGGAGCTTCTTCTTGATTTACGCCGGGATCTTGTTGGCGCTGCGGTTGGGGCTGAAGGATTATTTTGACCGTTTGCCGTTTCGCTATTTTCTTGCCGCAGGGGTGCTGGCCAATGCCATTGGGATGCTTGGGATGACGTTTCTGGTGAATAACTGGATGATGCTGATTGCGGCGTTTGGTTTGGCCGGCGGTTATGGTGTGATGTACTCGGTGTGTCAAGCGACCAGTTTGTTGATTGCGCCACTTAACGAGCAAGGCTTGGCCAATTCCACGTTTTACATCGGCATGGATGCGGGGATGGTGCTGGGGCCGATCATCGGCGGGGCGCTGTTTAGCGGGTTGCCGCATGTGTGGTTTTATCCGGCGCTGATGGTGACGCTGCCGTTGGTGGTGATCGTTTACTTACGCTATCGTAAACAGTTGGCACAGTCATAAGCTTGTGGTAAAATTGACTTGTCTCGAGGGAGCACAGACAGCTTGCAGTCTGAAAGAGACATAAACGATCCCGTGAACACGTCCGATTTTGCGTAAGAAGCGGGAGGAGACAGGCATTCGCAATTGTTGTGGTGCCTGTTTTTTTTGTCTAAAAAATCATTAAGGACAGCGTGAATTCACCCAACTTCCGGTATGCTTAATCAATGAAGGAGGTGCCGCTTTGAAATTTCTGCGATTCTTGCTGCGCGTGGCGCTGCTTTTGGCGGTGTTGGCCGCGTGGCGCTATGTTGTGTGGCCTCAGCTGCCAAGCAATCAAGCGCCAATGCCAACTGCCAGCAGCGCGACGACAAGCGTTTCGACCAGCAGCGCCACTACCAGCAGCACCAAGGCGTCAAGTGCCAGTGACACCACTGATGCCACACCGACTGAGTCAATTGTGCAAGGCATGAAGTTGTCGTCAACGTATTATTATCATTATGACCGTGCGACGCCGCAGAACATGCGGCCATTGTTTGAACAAGCCGTCGCCACTTATAACCGCACCGGCATTGTGACACTTAAGCCAGGCACCGCTTCCAGCACGCAAAATGGTATCACCTTTGGCGTGTATCACAAACAAATGCCGGCTAACACCACCAGCTTCGAGCTGGGCAAAGGCGGCCCGACCATCACCCAGCGCTTTGGCATTGTGCAATCAACGATCAACCATGCCCATGTCCAACTGAACTTAACTTACGCCAGCCAGTTGTCTAAATCCGTGGCGATGCACGAAATCGGCCATGCACTAGGCCTAGATCACTCACCGGCCACCACATCGATTATGTACCCGGTGGATCAAGGCATCACGACCTTGTCCGGCGCTGATCTCAATGGCTTGCGTAATATTTATCCAGCCAAGTAACCACACCGACGAGCCATTGTGCCACGCCAAGTCACGCAAACGGCGCTGCACCGCGATTTAGAATCGTGGCGCAGCGCCGCTTGATGTCACAGCCTATGCGGTTTTCAGCCAGCTGTTCAACCGGTCAACGCCGAATTGTTGCGCTTCGCTTAACAAGATCCGCGCGCAGGCGTAACTGTCTTGCAAGGCGTTGTGATGGTGTTCCAGCGGAATATTCAAGGCGTCTGAAACTGTGTCGAGCTTATAATTAACCAGCCCCGGCAACAAGGCGCGCGACGTTTTGACGGTGTCGATGACTTGATATGCTGGTACCGGCAAGTCGTAGCGTTCCAAGCTGCGGCGCAACACCGACACGTCAAAAGGCGAATTGTGCGCGGTGACAATGCGCTGCGGGGTGAAGAAGTGTTGGATATGCGGCCAGATCTTGGGAAAAGTCGGCGCGCCGGCCACTTGTTGCGGCGTGATGCCATGCACTTGAATGTTGCGCGGTGAAAAATTGACTTCCGGGTCGATCAAAGAGTAGAAGGCATCAACAATTTGGCTGTTTTCCACCACCACCAACGCCACCGAACATGCCGAAGCGCGCTGGGCGTTGGCGGTTTCGTAATCCATTGCGATGAAATCCATGCTATGCCTCCAAGCTGTCAGCCACGGTTAATTCAACGGGGCAATGATCAGAGCCTAAGATCTCGGTATGGATCTTGGCGTCTTGCATGTAAGGCACGAAGTCATCAGAAGCGACAAAATAGTCGATGCGCCACCCGGCATTGCGCGAACGGGCGCCGAAGCGGTAGCTCCACCAAGAATAAATATCAGTTTGATCCGGGTAGAAGTGGCGGAAAGAATCTACGAACCCGGCACTCAGCTGGGTGGTAAAATCTTGGCGTTCTTCGTCGGTAAAGCCGGCGTTGTGGTGGTTTGAGGTGGGGTTCTTCAAGTCGATAGCTTCATGCGCCACATTCAAATCCCCGCAATACACCAAAGGCTTCTTGGCCGCCAGTGCTTTGGTGTAAGCCAAGAAAGCTTGATCCCAGTCTTGTCGGTAATCCAGCCGTTTGAGTTCGGCGCCGGAGTTTGGTGTGTAGACGGTGATCAAATAGAAGTTTGGGTATTCTAAGGTGATCACGCGGCCTTCAGTGTCATGTTCAGCCACCCCGATGCCATAAGTAACATTCATTGGTTCATGTTTGGTAAAGATTGCCGTGCCAGAGTAGCCTTTACGCTGGGCATAGTTAAAATATTGATGGTAGCCAGGCAGCTCTAATGTGGCCTGACCAGCTTGCATCTTCGTTTCTTGCAGGCAGAACCAATCGGCGTCGAGTTGGTTGAAAGTTTCATAGAAATCCTTTTTTAAGACGGCTCGCAAGCCATTCACGTTCCAAGAAATCAGCTTCACAAGATCAGCTCCTTTGGGCCTATTGTACAAGAGCCCGCAACAAACGACAACTGTGTTAGAATAACAACAGAATGGAAGAAAGAAGGATGCACCGTGGACGCAACATTGCCAGATTCGCTTGAGATCTTGCGCGACGAACCGTTGAGCAAGTACACTTTTACCAAAACCGGAGGGCCGGCTGACCAACTGGCTTTTCCCACCAGCATCCAAGAGGTGCAGCAACTGCTGGCCTATGCCAAGGCGGAAAGCCTGCCGCTGACGGTGATCGGCAACGCGTCGAATCTGATCGTCAAAGACGGCGGCATTCGCGGCTTGGTATTGATCTTGACCAAGATGAAAACCATCCAAGCCCAAGGGCAGCGCGTGGTGGCTGAAGCAGGCGCACGCTTGATCGACACCACCGAAGCCGCGTATCAAGCCGGCTTAACCGGCCTTGAATTTGCCGCCGGGATCCCAGGATCTGTCGGCGGCGCGGTATTTATGAACGCCGGGGCGTATGAAGGCGAAGTATCTGAACACATCGAATCAGTCACTGTGTTGACGCAAGCTGGGCAGCTGAAGACTTACCCCAATTCGCAGATGGCCTTCTCTTATCGCCACTCGCTGGTACAAGCAACCGGTGACGTGGTGGTGTCAGCGACGTTCAAGCTGGCGCCTGGCGACAAGCCGGCGATTCGCCAGCAAATGGATCACCTCAACGCCTTGCGCGCCAGCAAGCAGCCGCTGGAGTATCCGTCTTGCGGCTCGGTTTTCAAGCGGCCGCCTGATCATTATGTCGGCCCGATGATCCAACAAGCTGGTTTGCAAGGCCACATCATTGGCGGCGCGCAGATTTCCACCAAACACGCCGGCTTCATCGTCAACATCGGCGGCGCCACGGCCAGTGATTATCTGGCGATGATCCACTTGGTGCAGCGCGAGGTGTTTGCGAAATTTGGCGTGCATCTGCAACCGGAAGTGCGCATCATCGGTACCGATTAACCTGCCTCGAGGCTGAGACATCAAGCACTTTTAGCCAAACGCACAAGCGCCCAGATACCACGATCCTGAACTTTGAATCGCGGTATCTGGGCGTTTGTGTGACTTGGCGTTGCTTTATGTCTCGCGACTATGGGAATTATGTCTCATTCCTGTTTTCGTATCTGTGGTAAACTGAAAAAAGTGTGGAGGAGGCGAGGGCATGGCGTTATTAACAGCAATCATTCTCTTATTGTGTTTGGTGATTTTATCTAATGTGTTAAGCCATTATATTGTGGCGGTACCGGTGTCCTTGATCCAAGCGGCTTTAGGGTTGATCGTGGCGGTGGTGTTTAACTTAAAGCTCGACATGGATACCGATTGGTTCATGTTGCTGTTCACAGCGCCTTTGTTGTTTAACGATGGGCGGCATTTTCCCAAAAGCGAGCTGTGGGCGTTAAAAGGCCCAATCGTAGGCAACGCCATTTTCTTGGTGTTTGTCACGACGTTTGTTGGCGGCTGGTTCATTCACTGGCTGATCCCGACGCTGCCGCTGGCGGCAAGTTTGGCGTTGGCGGCGATCTTGAGTCCCACCGATCCCATTGCCGTGCAAAGTATTGCCGAGCGTGTGCATCTGCCCAAAGGGATCTTGCATTTGGTGGCAGGGGAAAGTTTGATCAACGATGCCAGCGGCTTGATCGGCTTCAAATATGGCATCGCCGCCACAGTCACCGGCAGCTTCGTGGCCACGCGCGCGATTGGCGACTTCTTCTTTGTGGCAATCGTCGGCGCCTTAGCTGGGGCGGGTTTGATCGCGTTGATCAACTTAGGCCGCTTGTGGCTGTTGCAACAAGGCATCAATGATGTCATTTTGCATACCGTGTTGCAAATCGTCACGCCGCTGGTGATTTATTTGGCAGTCGATGAGGGCTTGCATGCTTCTGGCGTGATCGCGGTGGTGGTGGCAGGCCTGTTGAATAACGCCCGGGGCAATCGCTATATCAGTGCGCTGCCGGAGTTGCGGATCGTGTCTGAGCGCACCTGGGATATCATTGTGTATTTGCTGAACGGGATCATTTTCTTGATCTTAGGCATTGAATTGCCGGTGGCGATGCACAGCACGATTGCCGCGCGCGATGTGAACACCTGGCAGGCGCTGTTGGATGTGGTGTTGGTGTATCTAGTGGTGTTGGTGATTCGCGTGGCTTGGGTGTGGAGTTACCAAAAGCTCGGCCATCTGCCGCAAGTCGGCTTCAAAACGGCCTTGTTGTCCGGTTTATCCGGCGTGCGCGGCGCGATCACGTTAGTCGGGGTGTTGGCGGTGCCAATGCGCTTGGCTGACGGCCAGCTTTTTCCAGAACGGCACTTGATGCTGTTCATCGCTGCCGGGTTTGTGGTGTTGAGCTTGGTGGTGGCAGTGGTGGGGCTGCCTTTGATCACCCAGTCGCGCACGCCGCTGACGTTGCGCGGGTCTTCAGTGTCGGCAACCAGCGATGAAGAAACCACGCCAGTTGAAGCACCGCGCCAGCTGACGGTGGCGCAAGCGCAGCGCTTCTTGTATCAAATGGCGGTGCGGCGCATTGAATCTGAACGCCGCGAACAGAATCAAAAGCCGGCGCTGGATTTGATCAGCGAATACCAACTATTGATCCGCCGCTTGGATCTGCAAGCCGACGATTCACAAGCGCTGATTCCGCCGCTGGTGCAAGATGAACTACAACTGCGGCGCATCGGCTTAGACGGGGAACTTGCGACGCTACAAGCCCAGCGCCAAACCTTGGCGCCTCAGCTGTATCGCAAGTTTGCCAAGCGCATCGCCCGCCGTCAAGCCGATATCGATACGATGTTGGCGCATCACGGCACGCCGACACTGCGCATGCGCTTGGCCCGCTGGCGCTTGGCGTTGACGCATCGCAGCCAGCACTTGATTGGCTGGCATGCCGCTGGCCAAAATGCGCGCCTGACCTTGGAGAAGGATCTGGCCAAAGGCGGGCTGAAGCATTTGTCTGCATATTTAAAACGCCCAGAACAGCGTAAGCATCACTACAATCGCCAGGTGATCTATGCGTTGATCGTGCAATATCGCAGCCGCATCGCGACGGTGAAGGCGAAGCAGCACAAGTCGCTGCAATATGAGTCTGAATTGTGGCGCTTGCGCACTGTCGCTTTGGCAGCAGAGCGCGCGGCGATTCATGATTTGCATGAGCAAGGTTATATCGATAACCATTTGGCGGCGCATTTGAGCCAAGGCGTCAACAACGCCGAAACCGCTGCAGCAATTATAGACCAAAGCGGAACAGCTCGTACTTAGCGGTGTGTGTAAGGCAGCCTGAGCTGATGGCGGTTTGTGCCATTGGATCGAGCTGACGTTTGGGCCAGACCTGCCGGACCGGGGGCGCGTTGCGCCGTGGGCCAGCGGGTCGGCGCAGGCGGTGCGGCCGGCTGCAACCACGCAAAGTACGCGTGTTTTCCGCCTAACTTTTGAGCTTTGCACTCGCCTGCGGCTCGCCTTGCAAATCTCAAAAGTTGCCGCGATCACCGCCGCAAGCCAAGCACAACCCGCTCGTCTTGTGCCGCTGATCGTTTCACGGCCTGACCGACCCGCTGGCCCACGTCACAACGCGCCCCCGGTCCTCCTTAGTCGAAATTAGCTGACGTTGTGATCGAGCAAAGCAGGTTTGGCCAAGGCGACGTGTAGCAGTTAGCGAAATTTATCAGCAGCTGCCTGCATGTCCAGTCAGTCTGAGAATCGACCAGCAGGAGCTGCAGTGAACTGATCCGCAGTGCGATAATGTAAATTACAGGCGTTTTGTTGAACGTTGCTGCGGCATCCAATCTGAATAGCAGTGATTGACCACAAGCTTAAATAATGCGTCACGAGTCCGGTAACACGAACTCATGATGCATCTTTTGTGTCTCATCAGAATGTTGCACCGCTTAATGCTGATGTTAATAGTCGGTGGTCCTAGAACTATTTCTGACATGCCACATTTTTCATTGAAGGCGTCGATTCATCATGTTTGCTTTGCCAGAATCCAATCTGATTCCAATAACGTAGGAGCGGTGCAGCGAAGCGGTGTGGCGCCAACTCGCCGCCGCCACATCGCGCAGCGGAACCGCTCCGGCCCATCACCATAACCCCAGCGTCACCAGCCTCATGCAGCGGCCAAGTGCCCTTTACTTGGCTGATGCTGCTCATCGCGGCAGTTTCAAAGACAAGCAAGGTGAGCGCAGCGAGCGCTTGGCTTTGAAACTAGGTGGAAAACGCGCGTCCTTTTGCGCGGTTGGAACCGGCCGCACAGCCTGCGCCAACTCGCCGCCGCCACATCGCGCAGCAAAACCGCTCCGGCCCATCACCATAACCCCAGCGTCACCAGCCTCATGCAGCGGCCGAGGGCGCTTTTTTGCATTGTCATCATTTTGCCACAGATAAATTAACAGAATCTGCTTGTAATCGTGGCATCAGCCATTATAATTAGAGCTTGGCAGTAAACTTAATGTTTAGTTTAAGCAAACCTGGCGCGTGTTCACACCGCGCCACAACAAGGTGGGCGACAGGCGAGTCAAGCCAAGGCTTGACTAAGGGGGTGTTCCATGGAGATAGGCCAGAAAATTCGTGATTTACGGATCCAAAAGAATCTGACTCAAGAAGAATTGGGTGAGCGTACGGATTTGAGTAAAGGGTATATCTCACAACTTGAACACGGCCAATCGTCGCCTTCCATGGAGACCTTCTTCGACATTCTGAATGTCTTAGGCCAAACGCCGGCGCAATTCTTCGCTGAAACGCCTAATCAGCAATTGGTGTACACCAAAGATGATCAGGTGACTTATGAAGACGAAGAACACGGCTATACCTTGCGCTGGCTGGTGCCTGAATCCAATGAGAACGAAATGGAGCCGGTGCGCATCGATTTTGCCGCCGGCGGGGAGTTCAAGACCTTTGAGCCAAGTCCGGCGGAAACTTTCGTGTATGTGGTCCAAGGCCGCGTGCAATTGGCTTTAGGTGAGCATCGCTACTTAGCCAAGCGCGGCGAGACGATTTATTTTCATGCGACCAAGCAACATAAAATCATCAACGCCGCCAAAGGCCATTCGGTGATCATGCTGGTTGCCACTGCATCGTATTTGTAAACTGGGGGAGTCATATTGAGCAAAACCATCATCGAACTGAAGCACGTCTCGAAAAACTACGACGATACGGTCGTGTTAAAAGACATTAACATTGAGATCGAACAAGGCAAATTCTACACCTTGCTGGGCCCCAGCGGCTCCGGCAAGACCACGATCTTGCGCGCTATCGCCGGCTTTTTAGACGTTTCTGAAGGCGACGTTTTATTTGAAGGCAAGCGCATCAACGATGTGCCGGCTAACGAGCGGCCGGTGAACACCGTTTTCCAAGATTACGCTTTGTTCCCGCATTTAAATGTCTTTGAGAACGTCGCATACGGCTTGCGCATCCGCAAGACGCCGAAGAAGACGGTGACTGAGAAAGTCACCAACGCCTTGAAAATGGTCCGCCTGGAAGGCTTGGCCGATCGGGAGATCTCCGAGCTTTCCGGCGGCCAACAACAGCGCGTTGCCATTGCCCGCGCCATTGTCTTAGAGCCGGCGGTGTTGTTGCTGGATGAACCGTTATCGGCTTTGGATGCCAAGCTGCGCAAAGACATGCAATATGAACTGCGCGAATTGCAACAGCGCTTAGGCATTACCTTCTTGTTTGTCACCCATGATCAAGAAGAAGCTTTAGCGTTATCTGATGAGATCTTCGTCATGAACGACGGCGAAGTCCAACAATCCGGCACACCGGTGGATATTTACGATGAGCCGATCAACCATTTTGTTGCCGACTTTATTGGCGAATCCAACATCGTGTCCGGCCACATGGTTCAAGACTACTTGGTGGAATTCAACGGCAAGACCTTCGAATGTGCAGATGCCGGCATGCGGCCCAATGAACCAGTTGAAGTCGTGCTGCGGCCGGAAGACTTGGATCTGGTGCCGATCAATGAAGGCAAAGTCCAAGTCAAAGTCGACACCCAATTGTTCCGTGGGGATTATTATGAAATCGTCGCTTATGACCAATTGGACAACGAATGGCTGATCCATTCCACCAATCCGGCAGTGGATGGCGAGGTGTGCGGCGTGACTTTTGACGCCGAAGACATTCACGTCATGCGCTTGAACGAATCGGAAGAAGACTTCGATGCGCGGCTGGAAAGTTATGAAGGCGGGGAGGACGACGATGAAGAAAACCAACACTAACGTCGCGTTCTACGTGCCTTATGTGCTGTGGCTGCTGTTGTTTGTCATCGCGCCGATGATGTTGATCGTGTATCAAAGTTTCTTTGACATCAATGGCAATTTCACCTTGGCCAATTACCAGACGTATTTTGCCAGCGGCACTTATATCTTAATGACCTTCAACTCAGTGTGGTATGCCTTCGTGATCACCGTGGTCACCTTGTTGATCGCTTATCCGACGGCGTATTTGCTGCATTACACCAAGCACAAGCAGTTGTGGCTGTTGTTGATCATCTTGCCGACTTGGATCAACTTGTTGCTTAAAGCGTATGCCTTTATTGGCATCTTCTCGCAAAATGGCGGGATCAACACGTTCTTGCGCATGGTGGGCATCGGCCCTAAGCAGTTCTTATTCACCGATGCGGCATTTATCCTGGTGGCCAGCTATATCGAGATCCCGTTTATGATCTTGCCGATTTTCAACGGCATCGAAGAGCTGGACGAAAGCTTCGTCAACGCCAGCCGCGACCTTGGTGCGCGCGGGTGGCAGACCTTTACCAAGGTGATTTGGCCGCTGACGATTTCTGGGGTCAAGTCCGGCGTGCAAGCGGTCTTTATCCCCAGCTTAAGCTTATTCATGCTGACGCGCTTGATCGGCGGCAACCGCGTGATCACCTTAGGTACGGCCATTGAGGAACATTTCTTGGTGACAATGAACTGGGGGATGGGCTCGACGATCGGGGTCATCTTGATCGTGGCCATGGTGATCATCATGTTCTTAACTGGTGAACGCAAGAAGAAACGGGGGCGCCACGCATGAGAAAATTCAAATGGTCTAACCTGTATCTGATCTTCGTGTTTATCATCTTGTATGTGCCGATCGTGTATTTGATCATGTATTCCTTCTCCAAAGGCGATACCATGACCAATTTTCAAGGCTTCACCTTCAGCCATTATGCGGAATTGTTCGCTGATACGCGCATGATCCAAATCGTCATTGACACTTTGTTGTTGGCGCTGTTGTCCAGTTTGATCGCCACGGCAGTTGGGACTTTAGGAGCGTTGGCAATCAGCCGCACCACCAAGCCAATCGTCAAAAACACCATTTTGTCGTTGAACAACATCTTAATGGTGTCGCCTGATGTCATTATCGGCGCCAGTTTCTTGATCTTCTTCACGGCACTGCATTTGCCGTTGGGCTTTGGGTCGGTGCTGTTAAGCCATATCGCCTTCTCCATTCCAATCGTGGTGTTGATGGTGCTGCCGCGGCTGCAAGAAATGCGCCAGTCGATGTTAGACGCCGCGCGGGACTTAGGGTCCAACAACTGGCAGACCTTAAGCCGGGTGATTTTGCCTTTCATCACGCCTGGGATCTTCTCCGGGTTCTTCATGGCGTTCACTTACTCGCTGGATGACTTTGCGGTAACGTTCTTTGTCACCGGTAACGGCTTCTCCACGCTGGCGGTGGAAGTCTACGCGCGCGCTCGGCAAGGCATTTCTTTGGAAATCAACGCTTTGTCTGGGGTGATGTTCTTGTTTGCCTTGGTCTTGGTGGTGGGGTATTACTTCATTCAACAAGGCTCAGTGCACAGAAAGCAACGCAAGCACAAGGAGGCCCAACACATTGAAGAAACTCATTAGTATGACCGTCGCCGTGTTGATCGCTGTGTGTGCGTTGGCCTTGTGGTCCAGCGACTTGCAGAAATCGCAAGGCGCCACTGGTGATAACACCTTGAACCTGTACAACTGGGGCGATTACATCGACCCGGCGTTGATCAAGAAATTCGAGAAAGAAACCGGCTATCATGTGAATTATGAAACCTTCGATTCTAACGAAGCCATGTACACCAAGATCCAACAAGGCGGCACGTCTTATGATTTGACGGTGCCTTCTGAATACATGATCGAGAAGATGAAGAAGGCCAACATGTTGATCCCCTTGGATAAATCTAAGCTCAAAGGGCTTAACAACATGAACAAAGATGTCTTAAACCGCAGCTTTGATCCTGGTAACAAGTATTCCATCCCATATTTCTGGGGAACGCTGGGCATCATCTACAACGACAAATTCGTCAAGCCTGGCGCCATTCAGCACTGGGATGATTTATGGAAGCCGGCTTATCGTGATAACATCATGCTGGTTGACTCGGCGCGCGACATCTTAGGCTTCTCCTTGGTGTCGTTAGGCAAGTCGATGAACACCACCGATGCGCCGACGCTGCAAGCGGCCAAAGGCAAGCTGGATGAATTGGCGCCAAACGTCAAAGCCGTGGTGGCTGATGAAATCAAGATGTACATGGCGGACAACGAAGCCGCAGTGGCCGTTGATTGGTCAGGCGAAGCCGCTGATATGATGGCGCAGAATTCCCATTTGCATTACATCGTACCTTCAGAAGGGTCTAATTTGTGGTTTGACAACATCGTCATCCCCAAAACCGCCAAGCACTTCAAGGCCATTTATGCCTTCTTGAATTTCATCGATGACCCCAAAAACGCCGCTCAAAACGCCGAGTATGTAGGTTACACTACGCCTAACGCCGCCGCGCAGAAGCTGCTGCCGAAGAAGATCCGCGACGATAAGCAATTCTACCCAGACGAAGCCGTGATCAAGCGCTCTGAAGTCTATAAAGACCTGGATCCTGCTGTCGTCGGGATGTACAACGATTTGTTCCTTGAATTCAAGATGTACCGCAATTAATTGATCTGCCCGGCTATGGCCCACAATTCGTTACTGAATTGTGGGCCATAGCTGTTTTTGATTGCAGCGGCACAACTTTTTGCGCATTTAATGCTGACCGGTTGGTACGACAGACTCATCACCTTTTCACACCAGAAGCCTGATATTACCCGCTTTTAACCGCAATTCACGATCGCTCATGCGAATATGATGAGGAAACGTTCAGAACTCCTTAATAATTCTTACGGATATTGACCGTTTTTACGTGAATGAATCTTTATAATTGTTCTTGACGAAACCGAAAAGGGGAGGAGTGAAGAACGTGGCATCCATGGCAAAAACGCACGATGACGTTTTCTTATCGAGCTCAGCAAGCGACCGCTTGAACTTGTACAAAACGATCTTGGAGTTACGCGCATCACAGGTCAGCGTTGGGGAACGCTTGGCCGCACAACGCAAGGGTGAGACTTTGGTCAAGGAGGTGAATCTGCGCGCCGTTGCCGCAACGACAGAGCGCAATTATGGCAGTATCTATAATATTTACAACGATCTATTGCTCGTGTTAGGTGACATTGCTGGTGATCCGCATGCGGATCTGGCCACGCTGTTTGCGATTCCAGTGGCGACGGTCCGCTTATATATGATCAAGCAAACCGATGCTTGGCATTTCTTACAAGCGGTATTAAGCGGCGAGTTTGCAAACTTTGAAGAGTTCGCTGCCTCTATGCATTTGTCGCGCTTGACCGTGTTGCGCCATCTCAAACCGCTCAAGAATTTGGCGGAACACTTTGGCATTCAAATGCATCCAGAAGCGTTGAAATTCAGCGGCAGCGAACGCCAGATCCGCTTGTTTATGATGACTGTGATCTGGAAAGCCACTGCTGGCGCTGAGTGGCCCTTTGCCGACTTAAGCGAGTCTTCTGCAGCTCGGTTGATGGACACGCTTTATCTCACCTTAGACTCACAACCGACCAATCCGGTTGCACGCCAGCTGGCCATGTATTATTTGGCGATTGCCTATCGGCGGGTGCTAGAGGGGCATGTGCTGACGTATGACCGCAACCAAGCGGTGTTGGATTATCCTTTGCCCAGCTTAGATTTGGCGTTAGGCCATGGGCGGTTTGCGGATTTCCAATTGCCGCCGATGACGCGCAATCAATTGATGGGCGAAACCGAGTTTGGCTTCTTCCTGTTGCATTTTGAACCGGTATTCATGGTGGGCAGCGATCCGCAATTGCCGATCGTGGTGGAACGCTTCAGGCGCTATGCCCCAGGCATCTATCGCTTGGTCACCAGCTTTGTCGCGGCGTTTTCTGAGTGGCTGCCGCATCAAGATGACGGCCAAGAGAATGTGTTGATTGCCGATTTATTGGCAGTCACCAGCTCGGTGGTGGCCTTGGGCACAGATTTCAATGCCTTGGTGGCTTATGCGTTCAACCGCAACTTGCAGCAGCGTCAAGAAGATCCGCAATATCTGCGGGCGATTCGGCAGACCTTGACGCAGGTGATGCTAAGCAAGCACTTGGAGAATTTCATTGAGCTGATCGATCCTTTAGCAGAGAATTATTATCGCAACCTCATTCAACTACGCGGGGTCTTTCATCCGCGCGAACCGCTAAAAGTCGCCTTGGTGGTGGAGCAAACTATTTTGGAGTATGTGGATCTGATGGCGATGATCTCCCAGCAGCCGTTTGTCGAGCTGCTGCCGAACCAATGCGACTTGGTGCATGCGGATTTGGTGATCAAATCAAGCGCCTTGCCGCTTGATTTGCCTAAAGATGTGACCCAATATACTTGGGAGCCAGGCGCTTCGCCTGATCGTTTCGGCGAGTTGTATGCGGTGTTGGTGTCATTGTGGTGGGGCAAGTCAGCCAGCATCGAATCCAGCCGCCGCCGCGCCTAAGCAGCCCGCATTTAGCGGTTGAGATAAGGCGAGATGACATTTGGGCCCAAGCCACAACGCTTCGCATGCCTTGCTCCTTGGACTAAGCTGCATCCCAAATATGTGCTGAACATTGATTTGCTCAAACCAAATAACGCCTCATCATCAATTCAGATGGTGAGGCGTTATTATATTTGCTTAAGCGCGCTTGCTTGCGCGATGACGGACAAAAGCTTTGCGCGCTTCTTCGATCAAGAATACTGGAATCGGAATCGCGGCTAAGAACAGCCAATCTGCCCCAGCTAAAGCGGTCGTGTTAAACAAGCCTTGGAACAATGGTACGATCGTCAATACGAACAACAAGCAGACTTCAAAGACGATGCCGTACCAAATGCGCTTGTTGGAGAAGATACCGGCTTTAAATACTGAGGCGTTTTGCGTGCGGCAGTTCAAGGCGTTGGCGATTTGGAAGAAGACAATCGAGCCTAATACCATTGTGGTGGCGCGGGCATAGCCATTGCCGGAAGCGAACAAGGCGACTTTCGGCCAGCCGTTTTGCCAGTTGACAAAGAAGTAGGCAAAAGACGAAATCACACTGGTCAACAAGCCATACCAAGCAAAGGCTTTGATGATCACTTTGCGGTTGAGCAAGTGGGCATCACGCGGCCGCGGCGGCTGGCTCATGACCCCAGCTTCGGCGGGTTCTGAGCCTAAACCAAGCGCCGGCAGCATGTCAGTGCCTAAATCAACGGTAAGGATCTGCATGATCGTCATCGGCAGCGGGATCATGCCGCGAGAGAACAGAAACAGCATCGACGGGGTGGCTTCTGGCACATTGGAGCTGAGGATGTAAGTCAAGAACTTCTGCAAGTTGGCATAAACCGCCCGGCCTTCTTCAATGGCCGCCACGATCGAGGCAAAGTTGTCATCAGTCAAGATCATGTCTGCAGCGTCTTTGGCCACGTCGGTACCGGTCACGCCCATGGCCACGCCGATGTCGGCTTTCTTCAAGGCTGGCGCATCGTTGACGCCGTCGCCAGTAGAAGCCACGATTTCACCGTTTGCTTGCAAGGTCGAGACGATCTTGTATTTCTGCTCTGGGGCGACCCGAGCGAAAATGATCTCGCCGCGCAAGGCTTCTTGCAGCTGCGCTTCACTCATGGCATCCAATTCAGTGCCGGTAACCACGCGGGCTTTGTCAGAGGTCAAGCCGATTTTAACGGCAATGGATTTGGCAGTCAGGGTCGAATCGCCGGTGACCATGATGATCTTGATATTGGCGCGGTGGCACTTGGCCACAGCGTCGTAGATTTCTGGGCGCGGCGGATCGGCCATCACCGTTAACCCGACAAAAGTCAGCTGCGTTTCGGTATTCTCAATGGTCATTTGCGCAAGCTGGGCTTCTTCATCCTCAGCTTGAGGCAGCTGGCGGTAAGCCACAGCCAAGCTGCGCAAGCCCATTGCCGCATATTTGCTGTTGGCTTCGTCGATATCCTTGCGGTCTTGGGCGGTCAAAGGCCGCGGCTTGCCGTTTTCCAGGATCGTGTCGCATTGAGGCAAGAGGTCAGACAAGCTGCCTTTGACACAAGCGGATAAGGTATGTTCGTCGTGTTGATGAATGGTGCACATGCGCTTGCGGTCGGAATCAAATGGGAATTCTTTCAGCCGCGGGGTTTCTTGCTCGGCTTTAGCCAAATCAAAGCCGGCTTTTTCCGCCAGCACGATCAAAGCCGCTTCCGTTGGCGTCCCTAAGATCTTGGATTTGCCGTCTGCTTGTTGGACGCGGGTATCGTTGTTTAAGGCCGAAACGCGCAACAAGACTGCCAGATCCGGATCGTCGTGGAAATCCACAGGCTGATCGTTAAATTCGATGTGGCCATTGTTGACATAGCCTTGGCCGCTGACGGTATAAGTCCGATGGGCCAGCCAAATATGGTTGACAGTCATTTGATTCTGGGTCAGTGTGCCGGTTTTATCTGAACAAATCACCGTGGTTTCGCCTAAAGTCTCAACGGAATTCAAGTCTTTGACCAAGGCGTGTTTCTTGGCCATGCGCTGGACGCCATGGGCCAAGGATAAGGTCACTGTTGGCAGCAAGCCTTCCGGGATGAACGCCACGATCATCCCCAAGGCGAAGATGAAGGATTTGGCGATCGGGTAGTGGACAAAGAAGATCGCGGCAATGAAGAAGGCGATACCGATGCCAATGGCGATCAAGGAAATCTGTTTGGTCAAGCGATCCAATTCCAACTCCAGCGGGGAGCGGACCTTAGATTGTTGTTGTGTCAGTGTGGCAATGCGGCCAAATTCGGTTTGCATGCCTGTGGCGTAACACACCGCCAAAGCGGTGCCGGCGCCGACAGTGGTGCCGGCGTAGATCAAGTTGGTTTCGGCAAATTGGCCGTCGCCTGGTTCATAGCGCACCGTCTTGGATTCCGGCACCGATTCACCAGTCAAGGCGCTTTGGTCAACTTGCAGCGAAGTCGCTTCAAGCAAGCGCGCATCAACTGGCACCGCATTGCCGGCTTGCAAGGCAAAAATGTCGCCAGGCACCAAATCAGTGGCATTGACTTGTTGCAATTTGCCATCGCGATACACTTGCGTATACGTTGGCAACATCGCCATCAATGAATTGGTGGCTTTCTTGGCTTGATATTCTTGCCAGAAAGAGAAGACGCCGTTGATGATGTTGACCAGCCAAATGGCGATGCCAAGTTCCAAAGTGCCAGACAAAATCGCGATCAAGCCGGAAACCCACAATAGAATAGCCATCAGACTGGCGAAATTCTTCAAGAAGACCTTCAGTTGTGACGTTTGCTCAGCTTGGGTGATGGTGTTGGTGCCATATTGTGCCAACCGTTTCTCAGCTTGGTCTTGGCTGAGGCCGGTTTTAGAAGTTTCCAACTGGGCGAGGACATCAACTGCGTCCGCCTGCGCGAATTGTGCGCGCTTTTGTTCAGTCGCGTTCATAATCCCACGATCCTTTCTTAACGCAAAGTGCCGCTGGCAATGTCAGCGAAACTGCCAAGCGGCGGTGTAGATTCTTTGTTACGCCTATTCTAACGCATTGAAAGCGCCTCAACCACCGCAAAGTATTCAAGTTCTGGCATATTATGAACTAAATCATGGCAGGGCCCTAGACCGCGTAGCGTCGCGCGCAATCTGGCCGCTGAAAAATATTATTTTATCGATGAAAATCGGGATACGGCCAAGCGGCTTGGTGCTTGCGGACTAGCAAAGGATGCCGCAAGCGCGGCGTTGGCGCCGTGCACTAAGACTTTTCAAATTAGCCTAGGAATCGTGGTATAATTGCACGGATAACTAGAAATGGGAGGATAGCGCATGCAGACATTTCTTGCCCACCTGCTGACTTGGTCGACAGTGGCCAATGTGATCGACGTGGCCGTGGTGTGGTATGTGGTTTACCGCTTGATCATGCTGATTCGCGGGACCAAGGCGGTGCAGCTGCTTAAAGGGGTCTTTGTGATTGCCATCATCAAGATCATTTCATGGTATTTGCAGCTTAAAACTGTAGGCTATGTCACTGATCTGGTGATCACCTGGTCTGTGCCGGCACTTGTGATCATTTTCCAACCTGAGATCAGACGCGGGTTGGAACACTTAGGGCGCGGCTCGGTGGTGCCATGGACCAAGCAGAACGAACATGTGACCGAACAGAAGATGGTCGCCGAATTAGACAAAGCGATCCAATACATGAGCAAGCGCCGGATCGGTGCTTTGATCACTATCCAGCAAAATACGGGCTTAGAAGACTATATTGAAACTGGCATCGGCATCGATGCTGAAGTGACTGGCGAATTGCTGATCAATATTTTTATCCCGAATACGCCGTTGCACGACGGGGCCGTGATCATTCGCGACAACCGCATCGCCGTGGCCGCCGCTTACTTGCCGCTATCAGAGTCCAACTTGATTCCCAAAGAACTCGGCACCAGACACCGCGCGGCGGTGGGGATCAGCGAAGTGACAGATGCGTTGACCATCGTGATTTCAGAAGAAACTGGCGGGGTGACGGTGACCAACAACAATCACCTGATCCGCGATTTGACGCGCGAAGATTATATGAAGCTGCTGACGGCGCAACTGGTGCCAGCAGATGACGACCAACCACAGTCGGGCTTGAGTCATCTCTTTGCCCACTTCTTTTCTAAAGGAGGCGCAAAGCGATGAAATTCTTTAACGACTTCTGGGAAAGCAAATGGGCTTATCGCGCCTTGGCGTTATTGTTGGCAATCGGCTTGTTTGCTTATGTCAACGCTGAAAATATCAACAACACCCGCCAAGACGCCCGCACTGAAACCTCGATCACGGCGACGGCCAAGCGGACTTTGAAGGTGCCGCTGCAGTTGAATGCCGATTCGGATAAGTATTTTATTACCGGCTACCCGGAAAAAGTTGACGTGACCATTGAAGGGGCTGCGTCGTTAGTCACCGTGACAGCCAACACCCAGAATTTTCGCATCATTGGCGATTTGTCCAAACTTGGGGTCGGCAAGCACACGGTGCACCTGCGTCAAAGCGGGCTGAACAAGGCGTTGACCTATAAGATCAAACCAGCGACTATCACCGTCAAGATCCAAGATCGCAAAACCCGCCGCTTACCGATCCAAGTGAAGTATAATAAGGATTCGCTGGCCCCAGGCTATACCGTCGGCACGCCAAAGCTTGGCGATGAAACAGCCGACATCACCGGGGCCAAAGGCGAAATCGACCGGGTGTATCAAGTTGTAGCCAATGTGGTCATGAAGCGCAACACCAAAGATGATGTTAACGAGGAAGTGATGCTGCAGGCCTTAGACCAAGACGGCAACACGGTTAATGTTGTGGTCAACCCAGAAACGGTGCATGTGACTTTGCCGATTTATCTGCCTTCCAAGCACGTGAAGGTAAGTCTTGACCCCACCGGCACGCCGGCGCAAGGCAAGAATGTGACATTGAGTACGAACACGCAAAGCGTTGAGATCTATGGGGCCAAAGCAATGTTGGATGATATTTCAACGCTTGATGTGCCAGTTAGTGTAACTGGCGTGGCCAGTTCAACAACCAAGACCATTTCGCTGACCAAGGCCTTTCCGAAGTTGACGGCAGCGACGCCAGAGTCGATCAAGGTGCAAGTGATCGTCAGTGACACAACCAGCGCCACTAGCGATACTGATGCAAGTGCCACCAGTTCCAGCAGCAAGAAAGATGCGACATCCAGCAGCACCAGTCAAAGCAGTGCCTCAAGTGCTGATAAAGATGCCGCAAGCAAAGATTCAACTGACTAAGATGAAATGAGGAATTACAAGATGACGAAGTATTTTGGTACCGATGGGGTTCGTGGAATCGCAAACCAAGAGTTGAGCCCAGAATTAGCTTTTCGCTTGGGCCGTTGCGGCGGATACGTGTTGACCCAACACGCCCAAGACAGCGCCAAGAAGCCTAAGGTCTTAGTGGCTCGCGACACCCGCGCCAGTGGGGAAATGTTGGCTTCAGCGTTGACTGCCGGCTTGTTGTCGGTAGGCATCGAGGTTTTGAACCTTGGCGTGATCACCACGCCGGCTGTGGCTTACCTGATCCGCGTGCAAAGTGCCGCTGCAGGGATTCAGATCTCTGCGTCACATAATCCAGCAGAAGACAACGGTATCAAGTTCTTTGGCCCAGACGGCTTCAAGCTGTCTGACGATACTGAAGAAGAAATCGAAGCATTATTAGATGCCCCAAGCGATGACTTGCCGCGCCCTGCTGCAGAAGGGTTAGGCACAGTTGCCGAATATCCAGAAGGCGCCTTGAAATATACCCAATTTCTGGAACAGACTTTATCCGATGACTTGACTGGGATCCATGTGGCTTTGGATGCCGCAAATGGTGCCACCAGCGGTTTGGTATCGCGCTTATTTGCTGATTTGGATACCGAATTTGACACCATGGCCACCAAGCCTGATGGCATCAACATCAACAAAGGCGTCGGCTCCACGCATCCACAAGCATTGGCTAAGTTCGTGGTGGAAAAAGGCGCCCAAGCCGGGTTGGCCTTTGATGGCGACGGGGATCGTTGTATCGCCGTTGATGAGAAGGGTCAAATCGTTGATGGCGATAAGATCATGTTCATCTTAGGCAGCTACATGAAAGCCCAAGGCCGCTTGAAGAAAGACACTGTTGTGACCACGGTGATGTCCAACCTTGGCATGTACAAAGCACTTGAAGCCAACGGCATGCAGTCGGTGCAAACTGCCGTGGGCGATCGGCATGTGTCTGAAGAAATGCGCGCCAATGGCTATAACATCGGCGGCGAACAATCTGGACACGTTATTCTGTCGGATTACCACAATACCGGCGATGGCATGTTGACGGGCATCCAATTGCTCAATGTGATGAAGCAAACTGGCAAGCCATTGTCTGAACTGGCCGCCCCGGTGACGACTTATCCGCAAAAACTTGTCAACGTGAAGGTCAAAGACAAGAACAACTGGGAACAATATCCAGAAATCAAAGCCGCCATTGCGTCAGTTGAAAGCAAAATGGCCGGCGACGGCCGCGTCTTGGTTCGCCCGTCAGGCACTGAAGCCTTGTTGCGGGTCATGGCCGAAGCCAAGACCCAACCGTTAGTCGACAGCTATGTCGATGAAATCGTCCAAGTCGTTGAAAACGTGATGGGCGAATAATATCAAGCAAACTAAGCGCCTGTGTCTTCTTTTTAGAAGAATGCAGGCGCTTTTGTGTCCAAAGCGGAGCAGCCCGCACGTAAGCACCCAACCAAATGACGTTCAATAATCAAAAGCCCAGTATCTGAGAGGCGATTTTTCCTCTCAGATACTGGGCTTTGATCTTGATCTGCTGCCAGATTCTTATGACTGCTTCCAATTCCATG
>NZ_BAAFPR010000031.1:0-28082 GCF_042847315.1 Lacticaseibacillus jixiensis | reverse complement strand
CAGAATCGTCGTTGGTCTGGTAACTTGAGGCACTGATTGGCAAGTTGCCTAAAGTTGATACGATGAAGAAACTCTTGGAACAAAACGAGCCCGGCGTCATTTGAAAGTTGACCGCCGTCGGCGGTCACAGTCACATTGGTATTGCATTGCAGGGATAAGCTGGTTAAAGTTGAGATGGTGTGAAGCCTCGCTTTCGTGATGGTTTTTGTCGACTTAACCTTAGCATATAGGCGCACCCAATGGGTGAAACACCAAAGCAGCGCAGTCCCGTGTGAATCATGGGATTGCGCTGCTTTTTTGAAATTCTATGAATAATCCAGGATGGGTATTTATCTTCTGATCGGCGCAGCAGTGTGGCTGTATGTGCTGTCCGTGTTGAAGCGAGCTCGGCTGTCTGCCTTTTATTTTATCGTTGGCAGCGCTGGGCTTTTCTTTGTCTTAATGGCCATTGCTGATCCTTATTGGGTGTGGTTCTTCACCCATGCGGTGATCCATGGGGTGCAGTGGCTGGCAGGCGACTTGCTGCATTGGTGTCATGTGACGATGAAAACCGGGTTGGTGTATATTCCCAACCACGTCAATTCGGTGGTGATGAGTATCGATTTTGAATGCTCTGGGATCATTGAATCAGCGGCGTTAGTGGCGCTGGTGGTGTATTTTCCCACTTATGCGCGGCGCGAGAAGGTCTTTTATGCCGGGTTTGGCGTGTTGTACATTTATTTGGCTAACATCATCCGCTTGTTGACGGTGATCGCCATTGTGCATTACGCCGGCGGCCAGTGGTATTATCTGGCGCATGCCATCATTGGGCGCTTGGTGTTTTATGTGTTGGTGATCGCCTTGTATTACAATGTCTTCACTTATTCGCAACTGGCGCGCGGAATCTATCGTGAGCTGGGCTTTGATCGGAGGCAGCCGTGAGTTATTGGTTGAATTTGACCATTTTTCAAATGGGTTTCTGGATCACTTGGACGCTGATCCCAATCGTCGTGGAGATCTTACCGGCGATTTGGGCCACGATCGTCTTGATGTGGCGGCGTTATCACCGCACGCACCTTGAAACGCCAGATAAATGGCCGATGATCACGGTGATCGTGCCGGTGTACAATTCAGAAGCCACGTTGTTTGCCTGCATTCAGTCGCTGGCGGATCAAACTTACCCCAAAGACTGCTTGCAGGTGATCTTGGCCAATAACCAAAGCACCGATGATTCCTTCGGCGCCTTCGCTCATGCGCAGAATGCTTTTCCCAACTTGATCTTGCGTTACGTCAACACCGATAAAGGCAAGGCCAAGGCGTTAAATACTGCCATTTATGAAAGTATCGGCTTGTATGTGATCAATATCGACTCTGACGGGACGCTTGAGCGCCACGCATTGGAACAAATGGTGCTGCGCTTTGAGAATGATCCGGAAATTGCGGCGATGACCGGCGCCATCTTGCCTAATCACCACCTGGTGCAGGCCATCACCAAGCCTTGGCATCACTTGTTGGCAGAAAACGAATACTTCGAATATGCCCAAGCGTTCATGTCAGGGCGCACTATCGAGTCTGAGCGCGATCAGCTGTTTACCATGTCTGGGGCGTTCTCGGCGTTTCGCCGTGAAGTGTTGATGGAAACTTTCTTGTATAATACCGACACCATCGGCGAAGACACCGATATGACCTTTCAGATCCGCACCAGGTTAGGCAAGAAAGTCGTGATTTGTACCGAAGCGATTTTCTATATCGAACCGATTTCCGGCTTAGGCGAGTTGTATACCCAACGCCAGCGCTGGCAGCGCGGCGAATTGGAAGTGGCAGCCAATTACATGCAAAATACCGCCGGCTTGCAGAAATTCTTCAACAACTTCTTGATCCGGCGGTTGATGATCGACCACACCTTCTTGTTTCCGCGGATGATCTGGATGTTTGCCAGCGTCGTGCTGGTGCGCTTCGGCTATCCGCTAGGGGTCATGTTGTTGTCTTATGTGGTGATTTATTGGCTGTATGTGTTCGTGTCGTTGATCAATTATTGTGCGGTGCGCTTGTTGATGCGCCCAGCGCCTGCAGAACGGCATTTCTATGCGCGCTTGTGGTGGGTGGCTTTCACCTTGCCGGCGTATAACTTGATTTGCAGTGTGATCCGCTTGATCGGCATCATCAACGGCATGACCACCCAGGCGTCTTGGCGGCTGCGCGGAATCGACCAAGAAGGCGCGCAAGTCCATGCGGTGGTGAAGCATGACTTGCAAGCATTGTTCAAACACCATAAAGAGGACGACGAATGATTTATACTTATAAACTCAAATCTTATGTGAACGCCAGCCACGCCATGCGCTGGGAATCCGGACAAGGCAAAGCGCATAACCACACTTGGGAAATCGTGGCTGAATTGTCGACAACGGATGGTATGGTGGCGTTTGTCGACTTGGAAAAAGAGATCCAAGCCGTCTTGCATGGCTTATCGGGCAAGTTCTTAAACGACTTGCCGGCGTTTGCCACGATCAACCCCAGTGTGGAGAATGTCACGCGCTATTTGTTTGACGCCATTGCCCACACCCTTGAAGTGCATAATGCGAAGTTGTTGCGCCTGGAAGTCAGCGATTCGCCGACGCGGTCGTTTTGTATGGATGTGCGAGGTTAACCATGGGCAAGCGATTGTACAATTTCGGCCAGCAGGGGATCAACGTGGTGTTCTTGATCTTGTTTGGGGCCACCACGTTGTTTGCGTTGATCCATCCGAATTTGATTGTCGGCGATAATTGGCGCACCGGCGCCGGCACCACGATCGTTACCGCCGGGCTGTTGATCGCCGGCTTGGCGATCGTGATTGGGTTGTATGCATATCCGCGCTTTGCCTCAGCGTGCCATTGGGTGTTTGTGCAACACGGCCGCATCACCGCCAGCATCTTGTTGGCGCTGGTGGTGGGGTGGCAGTTGGTGTTTGTGTTGACGCTGCATCCGCCGATCGGCTGGGATGCCGGCGCCTTGCATCAAGCGTTAACCGACACCACCAGTCCCAACATTCGCGCTTATTACAGCCAGAATTTCAATAACGTGCCGGTGTTGTTGATGATGCATGCGTTTGCCACTTGGTTTCACACCACGGCTTGGCTGATGTTTGATTTGGTGACGTTAGGCTTTGTGGATTTGGCTGCAGCGTTGAATTTAGTCACGATCGCCTTGATGGCGAAGCAGCATTTAACGGCAGGGCTTTATGTGCATGCGTTGTGGTTGAGCTTGTTTGCCACGATCATTGTGCCTTATACCGACGCATGGGTCTTGCCGCTGGTAGCGGCGATGTTCTTTGGCTATGCGGTGTTGACCCATCAAAGGTGGACGTTTGGGTGGCGACTGTTAGGGGCAGTACCGTTAAGCATCGGCGCAGTGGCGGCATACTTCATCAAACCTTCGGCGATCGTGCCGGTGATTGCGATGCTGGTGGTGACGCTTTTGTATGCGTTGCGCGCCGTTAAGCCATATCCTTGGCGGCACATTGTGATTGGCAGTGTGGTGTTGCTGGGGATGTTTGCCGGCAGCTACTTGGTGATCAATCACAGCATTCAAAACCAGCGCTACATTCAAGTCGATCACAGCCGAGCGATTCCGGCGGTGCACTTCATGAGCATGGGGGTGTCTGGGCAAGGCGGCTATAATGCCCATGACGCATTGATGATGGCGGTGTTGCCGACCAAACAAGCGCGCAGTGCCTATTCGATCAAGATGCTCAAACAGCGCTTAGGCAAAATGGGCGTCGGCGGCTATTTGGTGTTTCTGGTGCATAAGCAATACAACAACACCGCCGATGGCAGCTTCGCTTGGGATAAAGAAGGCTCGTTCATCAATGAAAACCCCAAGCCCAAACCAGGTCCTGGGTTGAAGAATCATTTGCAGCAATTTGTGTACTTATACGGCACCAACTTAGGCGATTATCGCTGGTGGACGCAAGCCATGTGGGTGGTGGCGTTGGTGTTGATCCTGGTTTCAAGCGGCGAGCGGCGCCGCGACTTGCAAGTGTTGCGGGTGACGATCATCGGCGCGTTTATGTATATGCTGTTGTTTGAAGGCGGCCGCTCGCGATATGTGATCCAGTATTTGCCGGCGTTTTTGATTTTGTTAAGCCAGTTGGCCAAAGATTCCGTGTTGCGCATTCGCCGCTTGTTTGCTTGGGGCGATTATGCATTAGATGGCAACGAGCGCAAGCCTAGAGGGGCTTGAGATTAAGCGAATCTTAGTTGTTGTAGCGCATTTGCTATGGTAAAATCGATTAGTTGAAGTACTGGGCCTAATGGCAAAACAGTCGGATCAAGGAGAGAAATCATGGCAAAAGACATCGGCATCGATTTGGGGACTGCCAACGTCCTCATCAATGTTAAGGGCAAAGGGATCGTGTTGAACGAACCTTCTGTCGTCGCGATCGACACCAAGACGGGGAAAGTCTTAGCCGTCGGCACCGAAGCTTACAAAATGGTCGGGCGTACGCCTGGCAACATCAAGTCCATTCGTCCGTTAAAAGACGGGGTGATTGCGGATTTTGATATCACCGAAGCAATGTTGGAATATTTCATCAACAAGCTGAATGTGAAAGGCTTCATGTCTAAGCCAAACATCTTGATCTGCGCCCCAACGAATGTCACTTCCATTGAACAAAAGGCGATCATCCAAGCCGCTGAGAAATCCGGCGGCCACCGGGTGTACTTGGAATTTGAGCCTAAAGTTGCCGCAGTGGGTGCCGGGTTGGACATTTTCCAACCACAAGGCAACATGGTCATCGACATGGGCGGCGGCACCAGTGATGTCGCGGTGTTATCCATGGGCGAAATCGTCACCAGCCGCTCTTTGCGCTTAGCCGGCGACAAAATGGACGCGGCCATTGCCGCTTATGTGAAGAACAAGCATAAGCTCTTGATCGGCGAACACACTGCTGAACAAATCAAGATCCAAATCGGGGCGGTATACGAAGCCGATCCGGAAGAAACCATCGAAGTGCGTGGCCGCGACATCGCTACCGGCTTGCCGCGCGAAGTGATCGTTACCAGTGCCGAAGTGTCAGATGCTTTGCATGAAACCATGATGCAAATCGTCGCTGCGGCCAAAGACGTCTTGGAACAAACGCCGCCAGAATTATCTGCGGATATCATCGATCGCGGCGTGATGCTGACCGGCGGCGGCGCTTTGCTTAAAGGCATTTCCAAGTTGTTTGCCCAAGAGCTTAAGGTGCCGGTGTTGTTAGCTGACGACCCGTTAGACGCCGTGGCTTTAGGGACTGGTGTCTTATTAGATAATATCGCCCATCACAAGCAGTATTGATGGACGTGATGGAGGTTGTGAATGGATAGCAAATATGCCAATCGCGTGGTACGGCGCATCGCCATCGGCTTATTGCTGGCGGTGATCGCCTTGATCATCGGGGCCATGGTCGGCTATGGCATCGGTGGCGGCAGCCCGTGGAAGGTCTTTGAACCCAGCACGTGGTCGCATATCACCGACTTTCTGAAATAATGCGTTATCTATTAATGGCGCTGGTGCGCTTCTATAAGGCGGCGATTTCGCCGTTATTGCCGCCAAGCTGTCGCTATTACCCGACGTGTTCGACTTATACCTATCAGGCTTTGGTCAAACACGGTGCGCTTAAAGGCAGCCTGATGGGCGTCGCTAGGATCTTGCGGTGCAACCCGTTTGTCCATGGCGGCGTCGATCCGGTACCGGATTATTTCACCTTGCGCCGCAACCCCGATCCAGACAAGAACATCGACGAAGCAATGAACTGGGATTACTATCATAGAAAAGGCACTAATAAGTAATGATATGTCGTAATGTGTTAATTCGTAACAATTAGTCGTTCTGTAGTAATTAAGTGGAAGACAGGATGACTGAGTGCTATGAAATGATAAACTCGTGAAAAATTGCTGACGGATGCATGGACAGCTAATGATGGTTTTCATCATGTCTTGACAGAATAATTTCATCTTCATTTGCTATAATTTCCATAAGCAGAACGGAGGTGAAAAACTTTAAATCACAGATAAGTGCCGTTGTTATCCAAATGCGACGATGCGGCAAAGCTTGACGTGTCACCGTATCCGTAGGTTGACAGAACTGGCCAGTTTGTAGGGTCGGGTGTCCTTGTATTAACGGCGTCGCGTCCATAAACGTCGAGTAAATCCGAATCATCTTCATTTCAACAATTATCGCGCAACGAAAACCAAGTTGCCGCGGACCTACTAGAAGATGACGCGGATTCAAAGTGACCGCTTGTTGTTCAGCCGTTTTAAGGTGCAAATGAGGGACAAGGTGCAGTACTGCACGAAATATCACGAGCTTCATTGTTATGGCTGTGGCGCGCTCAACTAGAGCATGCTGAGGATGCCGTACAGAACTTGATTTAATACGTTCAGGGGCAGGCTATGTCCTAAGGGTTCAAGAGCCAGTCAATGTTGCTAGGTTGTTACCGATGTAAGAACACTGGTGTTAACGGGACCAAATAAAATAATGAGTGCACAACTATGAGAGGAAAAATATAAGCCTTTACTAGTGTTATTAAACATTCTTCCACATTTTATATAGCAGAAAACATGGCTAAAGAACAGAAAATTCAAGTCGTCCAAGAAGACGTCACCAGAAACGGCCACACGGTTTCCGTGTTGACTGTCGGTAAGAACGAAATCGGCTTTGTGGAAACTGTCGGCGAGCGTTACAACGCCTTCTTGGCCGGCAACGACCGGGCGAACCATTTCAAGTCGATGGATGATGCCGTCAACTTCTTGATTGCCGAATATCATCTCCACCACAGTTAGAAAAAGGTTACGATTGCCACGCCAGAATTGCGTTCTGGCGTGGTTTTTGGTGTAATGGAGAGTAAGTGATAATAATCAAGATCCGGTAAGGAGAACACGTTTTGGCACAAGAAATGACAGAAAAGAAAATGGACAGCCGCATTGACTATGGCATCATTCTATCGGTGATGTTGTTGGCTTTGATCGGCATGGCGGCGATTTACATGGCGGTGGACAACGATACCAGCGCCAGTTCCAGTCCCATGCATGCCTTGATCATGCAAGGGGTGTGGTATGTGATCGGCGGCTTGGGGATCTTCTTGGTGATGCAATTTGATTCCGAACAGCTGTGGCGGATCGCGCCGATCTTGTATGGCTTAGGCATCTTCTTATTGGTCGTGGTGTTATTCGCCTACGACCGCAGCGTGTTTGCCAGCACCGGCGCCAAAAGCTGGTTTTCGTTTCACTCGTTTACCTTCCAGCCTTCTGAGGTGATGAAACCCGCTTATATCTTGATGCTGGGGCGGGTGGTGACCACGCATAATACCGAATACCCGCACACCACCGCCAATGATTGGCATTTGATCGGCACGATGTTGTTGTGGACTTTGCCGGTGTTGGTGTTGATGAAGCTGCAGAATGACTTCGGGACCATGCTGGTGTTCATGGCGATTTTTGCCGGGGTGGTGTTGGTTTCTGGCACCACTTGGAAGATCATTGCCCCTATCGCTGCGGCTGCTGCGGCAATCGGCGGCAGTGCATTGGCGTTAGTCACCACCAACTGGGGCCGCACGATCTTAGGGCATCTGGGCTTCAAAGCGTATCAATTTGCGCGGATCGATTCTTGGATGAATCCAAGTGGTGCCACGGATGGTGATTCTTATCAGTTGTGGCAGTCGATGAAAGCAATCGGTTCCGGCCAACTCACCGGACGCGGGTTTAACAACATTAAAGTTACCGTGCCGGTGCGTGAATCGGATATGATCTTCTCCACGATCGGTGAGACGTTTGGTTTTATCGGTTGTGCCGTGGTGATCATGTTGTATTTCTTGTTGATCTATCAAATGATCCGGGTGACGTTTGACACCAAGAACGAATTCTATGCTTACATCGCCACTGGTGTGATCATGATGATTTTGTTTCACGTGTTTGAAAACATTGGCATGAACATCGGCTTATTGCCGCTGACTGGGATCCCGTTGCCGTTTATTTCCCAAGGCGGGTCGTTCTTGTTGGCCAATATGTTGTCGGTGGGGATGGTGCTGTCGATGCGTTTTCATTACCAGTCGTATATGTTCTCGCGGGATACCGAAGATTTCCAGTAGTGCTATAATATTGGTAAATCACGAATTTGGAGGACGACGACATGGCACAACATTTCTGGCAAGCAACTGAAGGTGACAAGGTGCGCATCGGATTGACCAAAGAAGCGCAAGAGACTTTTGGCAAGATCAAATTCGCCGATTTGCCGAAAGTCGGCAGCACCGTGACTGTGGGCAAGGCTTTCTTGGCCATTGAAGCAGAGAAGGCGGTGTTGGATCTGGACGCGCCGTTGTCTGGTACTGTGGTGGCCGTCAACGACCGCGCCGCTGATGACCCAGCCTTGCTGGATTCTGCCGATCGCCAGGATAATTGGGTCGCCGAAATCAAAGCGTAACCTCATTTGCAGCGCGCCATCAGTCACGACTTAGTGACTGATGGCGCGCTTGTTTGTGTGACAAAACTGTTCGTTGCCCCTTGGCTTGGCCAGCCGTATGCTGGTGGCAGCAAGGAGGGGTGATCATGGGCAAAGCGCAAGGGTGGCGGCGCTTGTTGTGGGAAGTGTTCACCGTCGATCAGCAGCTGCCAGGTGAAAACATCGTGCACCTGTGGCTTGACCATCGCCAAGCCAAACGCGAAGCGGTGATGATGTGGGCGCTGGCTGACGAATTGGGGTTGGACGCAGCCCAGCTTAAAGCATTGTCTGGCACAGAAGCGTATGGTGTGTATGATTGGGAAGCGTCGCGCCCAGAGCGCCACAGCTTCTATCCGTCATTGGCGGTGATCCGGCATGTTTGTGATGAATTGTTTCGCCTGCGCGATCAACAAGCGCATGACTAAAGCTCAGCAAACTCAAATTATCTAATTATTTTCTCACCTGGTGTTGACAGAACGTCGAGAATTGGTTATTATCGATAACAATTAAAGCGACAAACAAAACGGTGTGAGAGAGTAAGCCGCGCGAGACTGTACAGAAAACCCGATTAGCTGAGAGCGGGGTAGCAAGCGCGACTGAAGATGGCTCACAGTTCGGTGCACCGAGCGCTTCTGGCGTAAGGCTGCAATGGGTGGCGACCATTATCTCGCACGCGGGTTGATTGACCCGTTAGTGAGGGCAGTTTAACTGCCGAATTAGAATGGCACCGCGGGACACCGCTTCTAACATAGTTTAGAAGCGGTGTTTTTTTTGTCGATAAAACTAGGAGGAATCATCATGAAATTGTGGAAGAAACTGATCGCCGGCATCGCGATCGCATTACCAGTCTTTGCCTTGGCGGCTTGTGGCAACTCAAGCAGCTCAGCGAACAAAACGGTCAAAGTGGGCATCATGACCAACGATAAAGAGATCTGGCAAGACATCCAAAAGCGCCTCAAGAAACAAGACGTCGACATCAAGCTGGTGGAATTCACCGATTACAACACGCCTAACAAAGCCTTAACTGACGGCGATATCCAATTAAATTCTTTCCAAACGGTGCAGTTCATGGACGCTTGGAACAAGAAGCATAAAGACACCATCACCAGCGTCGGCAACACTTACCTCGGCCCGATGCGTGCTTATTCCAACAAGATCAAGTCCTTATCGGCATTGAAGAAGAATGACACCGTTTCGGTACCAAACGATGCCGCCAACGAAGGCCGCGCCTTACAGCTGCTGGCCGCCAACAAAATCATCAAGCTCAAAGCCGGCGTCACCAACCCGACGACGCGTGACATTAGCGAAAACAAGCTGAACTTGAAGATCACCGAATTAGACGCCGCTCAAACTGCCCGTTCGATGAACGACGTGGACGCTGCGATCGTCAACAACGATATCGCCGCTGCCGCCAAGCTCAACCCTAAAGACGCGATTTCCGTTGAAAAGATTGGCAAGAATTCGGCACCATTCATCAACATCATCGCTGCTGCCAGCAAGAAAGATAAGCAAAACGCCACTTACAAGAAGATCGTTAAAGCTTACCAAACCAAGCGCACTGAGCAGCTGATGAAGAAATACTACAAAGGCTCTACTGTACCTGCTTGGAAATAATCTGCCGCCACAGCGGCGAATGGAGGAATCATCATGAAATTATGGAAGAAATTGATCGCTGGCTTAGCCATTGCGTTACCGGTTTTTGCATTAGCCGCCTGTGGCAGTACCTCAAGTAAGTCCACCAGCACTAACAAAGTTGTCAAAGTCGGCATCATGAGTAACGACCGCGAAATTTGGCAAGACATTCAAAAGCGCCTCAAGAAGCAAGACGTGAACATTAAGCTCGTGGAATTCACCGATTACACCACGCCGAACAAGGCCTTGGAAGATGGCGACGTGGACTTGAACGCCTTTCAAAACTACACCTTCTTAGATGATTGGAACAAGAAACACGGCACCCACATCGTGTCCATTGGCGATACTTACCTCGGCCCGATCCGCGCTTATTCTACGAAGATCAAGTCGTTAAGTGAATTGAAGAACGGCGATAAAGTGGCCATTCCTAACGACCCAGCCAACGAAGGGCGTGCTTTGAACCTGTTGGCGCAAGAAAAGCTCATTAAGCTTAAAGACGTTGCCACACCAACTACCAAAGACATCACCGAAAACAAGCTGAACTTGAAGATCGTAGAATTGGATTCTGCCCAAACAGCCCGGTCCATGAACGATGTGGCTTGCGCGGTGGTCAACAACGACATCGCCGCCGCTGCCAAGCTGAAGGTCAAAGATTCCATCGCGGTGGAGAAGATCACCAGCAAGTCCAGCCCATACATCAACTTCATCTCCGCCAAGTCTGCCAAAGATAAGAAGAACAAGACTTATCAGAAGATCGTCAAGGCTTATCAAACTCAGCAAACCGCTAAGCTGATGAAGAAAGTTTACAAAGGCACCACGGTTCCGGCTTGGAAGGGTTACAAAGCAGAATAAGGCCAGTGTCAAAGCGGTGAGGCGCAGGCGTGTGAGGACCGCAGGACGGTGCAAATACAGAAAAAGTTATACTCAGCATATTTCACTGCCCTGTGATGGCCCAAGCAGCAGGATTTTCGAGACAGACACCTAGCACAATCCTAACCTGATACGAATAACGTAGGATCGGTGAAGCGTAGGTGGGTCGGGGCTGCGAGTCGGTCAGGCCGTGGAACGATCAGCACAGTGAGACAAGCGGTTTGTGCTTGGCTCGCTGTGCTGATCGCGGCAAGAATCGAGACAGGCAGGTGAGCGCAGCGAGCGCCTGGCTCGATTCTTAGGCGGAAAACGCGCGGCGACGCGACGCGCAGCGGAGCTAGTTGCGCGGTTGGAGCCGGCCGCACCGCCTGCGCCGTCTCGCGGCCCCGACCCACCGGAGCTTCACCGATCCGGCAGTTGTGGGCTTCATCGAGCTGCCTGACCCGCTAAGTGCGCGCCACTTCGCTTTGGTCGTCGAGCTGCGTGGCGCAACGCGGCGTGATATAAGGCATGACGCCGCTTGGGCAGAAAGCGCCCAAACGTCATCCTGCCTTATATCCACCGCTAAGTGCGCGCCACTTCGCTCTGGAAATGTGGTACACTAGATAGCGAATTATGCGGTGCTCTTGCGGGTGCCGCTTTCGTTTGCAACCTAACTGAAGAAACGAGGAAGCATATGGCAAAGGAAGCAGTCATCACATTGACCGATGTCGATGTGGAATTTCATGAGAAAAACCGCTCCGTGCATGCGGTAGATCACGTTGATCTCACCGTGGAGCGTGGAGATATCTATGGGGTCGTCGGCTATTCTGGCGCCGGCAAATCGACTTTGGTGCGCACCATCAACTTGCTGCAGCGCCCAACCAGCGGCGCGGTAAACGTCCTAGGCCAAGACATGCTTAAATTGTCAGCCAAGACGCTGCGCAGCGAACGCAAGCGCATCGGCATGATCTTTCAGCACTTCAACTTGATGAACTCGCTGACCATCGCCGAAAACGTCGCCTTTCCGCTGAAAGGCTTGCGGCCTAAAGCCGAAATCGACGCCAAAGTCAAAGAACTGCTGGAATTAGTCGGCTTACAAGATCGCGCCACGGCTTATCCGACCGAGTTGTCCGGCGGGCAAAAGCAGCGCGTCGGCATCGCCCGCGCGCTGGCATCGGACCCGGAGATTTTGATTTCCGATGAAGCCACCAGTGCCTTGGATCCCAAAACCACCAGCTCGATTCTGGCGTTATTAAAGCAACTTAACGAAACCTTGGGCTTGACCATTGTGTTGATCACCCATGAAATGGAAGCCGTCAAGCAGATCTGCAACAAAGTCGCGGTGATGGATGAAGGCCGCATCATTGAACGCGGCAGTTTATTGGAGATCTTCGCCAAGCCGCAAAAGAAGCTCACCAAGGACTTTATCGACACCACTTTGCAATTAGACGCAGCCATCGAAGCGGTGCGCCAACAGCCGGCGGTGGCCAACTTATCCGGTGCTGATCAATTGGTGCGTTTGACCTATCTTGGCGCGTCAACGGACCAGCCGTTGGTGGCCACGCTGTATAAAGACTTTAACGTCACGGCAAACATTTTGTTCGGCGACATTCAGATCTTGCAAGGCACGCCTTTTGGCAACTTGATCGTGGTGTTGTCTGGGTCTGAAGCAGACATCAAGCGGACTTTCGCTTATTTGGCGGCTAATGACGTGCAAGTCCAACACATTGAACAGGAGGCGCAGGCATGACTTTTCTCAAGCATATTTTTCCTAACGTTGTGCCGATTTGGTCTGGTGACGGCGGCGTTACTCAGGCGATTTGGCAAACGTTATACATGACCATTGTCACCACGATCGTTTCGGCGATCTTGGGCTTGATCTTAGGCGTGTTCTTGGTGTTGTGGGATGAAGACGGCTTGGTACCAAACAAGCCGGCGTATTTCATCTTGGACAAAATCGTTAACATCTTCCGGGCGATTCCGTTTATTATCTTGCTGGCGGTGATGTATCCAGTCACCCATGCCATTGTCGGCACCGGTATCGGCCCGACGGCGGCTTTGGTGCCGTTGATTGCCGGCACGGCGCCATTCTTTGCCCGCCAAGTGCAGAATGCCTTGCTCACTGTGGATCCTGGCGTGATCGAAGCCGCCGAAGCCATGGGCTTAAGCCCAGCGGCGATCGTGTGGCGCGTGTATTTGCGTGAAGGTTTAGGCGAACTGGTGCGGGCGACAGTCTTGACCATCATTTCCGTCATTGGCTTAACCGCCATGGCTGGGGCCGTTGGCGGCGGCGGTTTAGGGAACTTGGCCATTGCCATTGGCTACCAACGCTTCCAAAACGACGTCATTTGGGTGGCCACTATCTTCATCTTGATCATGGTTTTCATTTTCCAATTTGTCGGCGATTGGATCAACCGCAAGCTGCAACATTAATGCCCACTCAAAAAGCCCAGGAAAATTTTCCTGGGCTTTTTGCATGTTCATAAGGTGAGTTGATAAAAGCGGCTTTGCCGATCAGGAAAGGCGTAGGTGACGCCAAGGTCTGCAAGTTGGCATTGAATGAAGCCTTGACGCTCATAGAAGCGATGTGAACGGTGTTCAGCCTCTGGGGTGTCTAATACTAAGCGCTTGATGCCTTGCGCCTTAGCGGCTGTAAGAAGCGTTTGATACAGCTGCCAGCCCAAGACATGCGGTTGGCCGCGAAATTCAGGATCAACAAAGAATTTCTTGAGTACCGCCACAGTTGGCGTCACTGGCAACAAGCCGATGCAGCCGACGACGTGCTGTTGCTCAAGCGCGAGCCAGAAGTTGCCGCCAGGGGCTTGATAATGCTCGGCAATGGCGAAGACATCAGGCTGGTCAGCCATTTTGATATTAAGGTGGGCTTCGGTGTTTTGACAATACAAGATCAAGTCCACTAACTCTGCCAGGTGCTTGGGATCGTCGTGATAAGGTTCAATTTGCATGAAAAGCCTCCCATTTTAGGTGCATATCTGGTAGTCTAAAGGCGTGCGGTGGTTCAGTCCAGTCGAAACTTCTGAATGATCGCTTCAATGATATTGAATCACGAAGGAGGAGTTAGGCGATGGATCTGAAATATCTTAAAACCGTGCAAACGATCCACGCTGCCGGCAGCTTTCAAAAAGCAGCGGCCTTATTGAATTATGCGCCATCGACAGTGACCTTTCAGGTGCAGCAAGTCGAAGC
Organism: Lacticaseibacillus jixiensis; assembly: GCF_042847315.1. Taxonomy (NCBI): domain Bacteria; kingdom Bacillati; phylum Bacillota; class Bacilli; order Lactobacillales; family Lactobacillaceae; genus Lacticaseibacillus; species Lacticaseibacillus jixiensis. The sequence goes on along the minus strand of NZ_BAAFPR010000031.1, from coordinate 13,958 downwards.
GCAATTAGGCGTGCGGCTGTTTACCAAAGTTGGCCGCCAAATGGTGTTGACTGGCGCTGGTACCGCCGCCATGCCGTTGATCGATCAATTGTTGGCTGACGCGGCGGCGTTAGACCGCTTTGCCGAACACGCCGATGGGCCAGTGGGGCGCTTGGTGGTGGCGGTGCCGGAATCGCTGTTGACGTATCAAATGCAAGGGGTGCTTAAAGCCTTCAAGCAAGCTGCCCCAGGCGTTGAATTGGTGATCCGCGTGTTGAATTGTTACGACATTTACGCGCAAATGGCTGATCGTCAAGTCGACATCGCGGTGCATTATGACATTCGCGCCTATCCGCCAACGGTGCACACCGGCGTGATCAAAGAATTTCCGTTGTCCTTGGTGGCCGCACCGGAATATGCTGATGAAGACTTCATCACCCCAGGCCAAGACAAAGCGGTGTGTGCGCTGATGAACGACCCGCATGCGCGGTATTTGGAGCTGTTTAACGCCTATCTCGCTGAAAAAAGGATCCGCTTGCGGCCGAACATGGAGCTGTGGAGCATTGAAGCGATTCGCAATTCAGCCATTAGCGGCTTAGGCGTGGCCTTTTTGCCGACGTTTTGCGTGCAAGATGCGCTGAATGCCAAGCAGTTGGTGACGCTGCCGACGACGATGACAGAGCGGACTTTAACGGCGATGTATGCGTATCGGCAGTTAAGCGTCGCTGGCGCATTGTTCGTTAGACTACTGAATGAAATCGGTAAATAATTGTGCTGGCTTGTCTAATTATTTGTGCGCAAACCCCGTCGAAAAATTTCTCTAATTATTCTCAAATTTTTCTTTCATTAATGTAAGCGCCACGAAAGGGATTGCAGTGCGTTTTGCCACAAATTAAATGACAATTAGCCGCAAGTTAAGATTTGCCGTGCGCAATCGAATATTCTACAATACTATTTATACAATCCTAGAGGAGGCATTGGCCTTGACCACATTACAAATCACGGACCTACACGTCAAAGTTGCAGCAGAACCAGAACACCCGGAAATCTTACGCGGGGTGAACCTCACCGTTAAAACCGGTGAGATCCACGCCTTAATGGGCCCTAACGGTAACGGGAAGTCGACCTTGGCGGAAACCATTATGGGCAATCCGCGCTACAAGGTGACTGAAGGCGACATCACCATCGATGGGGAAAGCATTCTCGACAAAGCTGTTGATGAACGCGCCCGCGCCGGGTTGTTCTTGGGCATGCAATATCCGGCTGAAATTGCCGGGGTCACCAACGCCGAATTCATTCGCGCCGCGATTAACGCGCGGCGTGCCGAAGATGATCAAATTCCGATCATGCAATTCATCAAGCAGCTGGATAAGAACATGGATTTCTTGAAGATGCCTGAAGACATGGCGGATCGTTACTTAAACCAAGGCTTCTCAGGCGGCGAGAAGAAGCGCAACGAGATCTTGCAAATGATGATGATCCAACCGAAATTCGGCTTATTAGACGAAATTGATTCCGGGTTGGATATTGATGCGCTGCGCATTGTGGCCAACGGCGTCAATTCCATGAAGTCGCCGGATTTTGGCACCTTGATGATCACCCACTACCAGCGTTTGCTGGATTACATTGTGCCTGATTTCGTGCATGTCATGAAAGACGGCGAGATCATTGAAACCGGCGATGCCGACTTGGCCAAGGAACTGGAGAAAACCGGTTACGAACACCTCAAGGCAGGTGACACCAATGCCTGAAACCTTGATCTTGCCTAACGCGCCAAAGATCCCTTTGGCGCGGTATCTCAAAGCCGAAAAAGACAGCCAACCTGTCGCAGCGGCAACCGTTTCAGCGCAAGCAGGCGTGACCACCACGCATCCCAAAAGCCTTGCGCTGTCTCAAACCACTGCTTATGATGCTTGGCTGCAAGCTTCACCGCAATCGATCACCGCAGTCGCCATCGCTGACAATTATTCAGCCGCTGCGCCGGTATTGATCACCGGTCCCAATGCCGGTGGCGGCGTGGTGAAAGTCGTCATCGGCGCCAACGCCCATGTCGAGATCCAAGAGCGCTGGGCCAGCGCCGGCACTAACGTCGGCGTGGCTGTCGAATATGAATTGCATGAAGGCGCGCAAGTGGATTTGTTAAGCTATGATGCCTTCACTGCCGACATGGTGTTGGTGCAGCGCACCGCCAACTTGGCCAAAGACGCCAAGCTTAACTGGACGGTAGCCGGCTTCTCGCATAACTCAGGCGCCAGCTTGTTGACCACCAACTTAAACGGCAGCGGCGCAGAAGCCACTGTCAACGTCGGGGTGTTGGCTTCTGGCAAGCAACATATCGGCTATGCCACGGCCATCACCAATTACGCGCAGAAAACCATCGGCCATATCAACCAGCGCGGCGTGTTAGTCGACAAGTCGCATTTGGTTTTCAACGGGGTCGGCCACATTGTGCAAGGTGCGCGCGGCAGCGACAGCCAACAAGAAAACCGCGTCTTGATGTTATCAGAAGCCGCTCGCGGCGACGCTAACCCGATTTTATTGATCGATGAAAATGACGTCACTGCCGGCCACGCAGCTTCTGTATCACGCGTTGATCAAAATCAAATGTATTACCTGATGAGCCGCGGCGTGCCGAAACATGTCGCCAAGCGCCTGGTCATTCGCGGGTTCTTGGAAGCTGGTTTGAAAGAGATCAATGATCCGAAATTGCGCCAAGAACTTTTCTCAACTATTGATGAAACGCTGGTGAAAGCAGATGCGTGAACAATTTCCGTTTTTTAAAGCAAATCCTGATTTGGTGTATCTCGACTCTGCAGCCACGGCCCAAAAGCCGCAGGTGGTGTTAGACGCCTTAACCAAATATTATGTCCAAGACAATGCCAATGTGCATCGCGGCTTGTACAAACTGGCTTATAACACCACAGAGGCCTTTGAAGGCGTGCGCGCGCAAGTGGCCAAATACCTTAACGCCAAGCGGCCTGAAGAAATCACCTTCACCCGCAGCACCACCGACGGCTTAAACTTGGTGGCGTCAGGCTTTGGCCCGACGGTGATTAAGCCAGGTGATGAGATCTTGGTGTCTGGGGCGGAACATCATTCAAACTTCGTGCCTTGGCAACAACTCGCCAAGCGGACCGGGGCAACGTTTGTGGTGGCACCGGTGAAAGACGATGGGGACACTGACGTTGACCAGTTAACGAAGCTGATCAATCCTAAGACCAAGATCCTAGCTGTGGCGCAAGTTACCAATGTTTCTGGCGGCTTGGTGGATGTGCGGCCGCTGGCTGATTTGGTGCATGCCAATGGCGGCTACATCGTCGTTGACGGCGCGCAAGCTGTGCCGCATATGCCAGTAGATGTGCAAGCCATTGACGCTGACTTTTACGCCTTTTCTGGGCATAAAGTTTATGGGCCAACCGGCTCAGGGGCGTTGTATGGGCGCTATGAATTCTTCGAAGCGATGCCGCCGGTGCAATTTGGCGGCGAAATGATCGACGAAGTGCAAGATCAAGACACCACTTGGGCTGAAGTGCCGCTGAAGTTTGAAGCGGGTACGCCGAATATGGCTGGCGTCTTTGGCTTAGGCGCGGCGTTGTCGTTCATGAGCCAACAAGATCTGCCGGCGATCATGCGCCATGAGAATGAATTGGTGCGCGCCACGCGTGCTGGCTTACAAGCGATCCCAGATCTGGTGGTTTATGGCACTGATGAGGCGTTATCCACGGTCAGCTTCAACTTGCAAGGCGTGCATCCGCATGACTTGGCGACGTTCTTAGACGAACAACAAATCGCCGTGCGCGCCGGCCATCACTGTGCGCAGCCGCTAATGGCGCGCTTAGGCGTGCCGGCCACGGCTCGGGCCAGCTTTGGCATGTATAACGACCAAGCAGATGTGGATAAGTTGGTCGCGGCAGTCAAAGAAGCAAGGGGGTATTTCCATGGCTTTGACGAAGCTTGATCAAATGTATCGCCAAGTGATCTTAGACGAAGCGTATCATCCCCGCCATCACGGCAAGCTTGACGCGCCTGATCGCAGCATCACGCTGCGCAACCCCAGCTGTGGGGATGTGTTAACGCTGCAAATGAAATTAGCCGACGGGAAAGTCACTGACGCAGTGTTTTCCGGCTCCGGCTGCACGATTTCACAAGCCAGCGGCAGCTTAATGACTGAACAGATCATCGGCCACACGCCTGAAGAGATCCAAGATATGGTGGTGACCTTCTCTGACATGGTGATCCAAGGCTCAAGTGAGCGCGAAGACATTCTCGGCGACGCCGCCATCTTAAAAGGCGTCCACCAATTTCCTGCCCGCGTGAAATGCGCCATGTTGGCGTGGAAGGCGGCTAGCCAAGCATTAACGGAAGGGGAAAACAATGCCTGAAACCAAGAATACTAAAAACAACGAAGCCGTCGCCCAAGACGTCGACTTCCTGCCAACTGAAAATCCCGGCGACTTCCATGATGAAGAACATCCCGTCTTCGATGCCGGCCGAGGCTTAACAGAAGACATCGTGCGCGCGATTTCTGCCGAAAAGCACGAACCGCAATGGATGCTGGACTTCCGCTTGAAGGCTTACAAGACTTATTTGAAAATGCCTGATCCCGACTTTGGTCCCGACTTGTCCGACCTTGATTTGGACCGGATGCGTTATTACATCAAAGCCACTGACAAAACGTACAAAGACTGGGACGATGTGCCAGATGACATCAAGAACACCTTCGATCGCCTCGGGGTGCCGCAAGCAGAACGCAAATACCTGGCCGGCGCTTCTGCACAGTACGAGTCAGAAGTGGTGTATCACAACATGCACGACGAATTCGAAAAGCTCGGGATCATTTTCGAAGACATGGATTCGGCGTTGAAGGACTATCCAGACTTGGTCAAGCAATACTTCGGCACCTTGGTTCACCCCAGCGACAACAAGTTCGCCGCGTTGAACTCAGCGGTGTGGTCAGGCGGCTCGTTCATCTATGTGCCAGCCAACGTGCAAACCGATGTGCCGATCCAGTCGTATTTCCGTATCAACGCGGAGAACTCCGGGCAGTTTGAGCGGACCTTGATCATCATCGAACCAGGGGCGCATATCAACTATGTTGAAGGCTGCACGGCGCCAAGTTATTCCAGCGACTCCTTGCATGCGGCGGTGGTTGAAGTATTCGTTCATGACGATGCTTATTGCCGCTACACCACCATTCAAAACTGGTCCAAGAACGTCTTCAGTCTGGAAACTAAGCGCGCCCAAGCCTTGAAGAACGCCACCATGGAATGGGTCGACGGCAACTTAGGTTCCAAGACCACCATGAAGTACCCTAGTGTCTACTTGGATGGCGAAGGTGCGCGTGGGACGATGTTGTCTGTGGCGGTTGCCGGCGAAGGCGTCGACCAAGACAACGGCGCGCGCATGATCCACAACGCGCCTAACACCAGTTCCAACATCATCTCCAAGTCTATTGCCAGAAACGGCGGCCGCGTGGATTACCGCGGCACGGTGCGCTTCACCAAGAAAGCGGCCAATGCTTTCTGCCATGTGGAATGCGACACGATTTTGATGGACGAGCGCTCTAAGTCTGATACGATCCCGTATAACGAGATCCATAACGCCACGGCGACGATGGAACATGAAGCCAAAGTCTCTAAGGTGTCAGAAGAACAATTGTATTACCTGATGAGCCGCGGTGTGTCTGAAGCCAAAGCCACCGAAATGATCATCATGGGCTTTGTCGAACCTTTCACCAAAGAATTACCGATGGAATACGCGGTGGAATTGAACCGCTTGATCGGCATGGAAATGGACGGCGGCATCGGGTAAAGCTAAAAGCGGCGCATGATTGCGCCGTTTTTTCAGTTTCTCGAAATCATAGGCCCCTATCAAGTTGCTAAGTTTGCCTGTGCGTTTGTACGCAAGATTGGTGATTTTGCCGCACACGACTGTCTCTTGGTAATCTGTTAGAATCAATATCTAGTATGGATTCATGCCGGTCTTCCTGACTTGTCCTTGAATGATATACTCCATATCGCAAAAACAACAGATTGTCTCAGCTTGTTCCAAGTTGACAGATTCTCCGCGATGGCATATTCTTTAATTAATGGTACCCCACATACCTCTGCTTGCAAGTATCCTCTGTGGGGTCTTTTTTTGTAAGGAGAATGAGCTATGTCATACAGGCGGCCAGCCAAGAACTGCAGTGAACAGCTTGAGATCTTGAAAGAGCGCGGGTTGCAATTCGATGATCGCGTAGCCGCAGAGAAACTGCTTAGTGAAATTGGATATTTTCGCTTGAAGGGATACTGCCTGAGCTTCTACAAGCCTAACACTGAGGAATTCAAAAGTGGCGTGAGCATGCAACAACTGTATCAAGTGTATCTTTTTGATACAGCTATTCGTGGTATCACGATGAAAGCGTGCCAGCGAGCGGAAGTTCGTTTCAAATCTGTGATGGGCATGCAATTGGCCTTAATGTATGGCCCAGTCTTGCCGATCGATGCTTTTGAATCACCAGAACTGTTTGAAAAATGGGCTAAGAATACGGACAGTGCCCACCTACAAGGATCCAAGCGAAAAGAACTTTACGTTCGCCACTACTTGGAAGATTACGGAGAATTTCCAATTTGGGTTGATTTGGAGCTTTCGACATTGGGCAATGTGTCTAAGCTCTTTTCATGGCTTGAACCAAGTGCGAAGAAGGCCATTGCTGATCAGTATTCTGCTCGGGTGGTTTACCTGCATAACTGGACGCATATGCTGACTGTTGTTCGCAATACCTGCGCCCACAACTCTCGTTTCTACGGGCGTTTTCTCCCTGTTTACGCGAGAATACCTAAACGTGAATATCGCTATTTTGGAAATTCCAAATACGTTTCCATGGTATTTGTCCTTTCCCGACTGCTCGATCCGGCTGATTTTCAATCATACATTGATGGACTCAGGCACATCATTGAGGACTACTACGATTATGTCCAAATTGGCCGGTTAGGTTTTCAACAAGATTGGTACCGTCACGCACAACAATTACTATAGACCAGCGCCTTCATCTTTCTGCAACGCGGTGAGGGCTTTTTTTATTTGGCTACAAGGGCGGGTGTATTGAAATGCGTCTGCCAACGAGGACTCGCCACATATTTGTGTTCAAATGTCTGACAAAACGTGCAACCGTTTCAACAATTGCCTAGACTGGGTGTTATCAGGCGGGCCATCATTATCAATAAAAAAGATATTTTACAACAACAATTAACTGTTAATATCTAGGCTTGAGGGATGAAACCGCTTCGCCGACGTGATATGCTAATGATATAAAATGTTAGCGTTAACACAACGGCTGCAAACACATGAGGAGGAACATCATGATTTCTAATTTACCCGGCATCATCGACCAGCTCCTAGCAAACGACACCGCGACATTACCAGCCAATGTCTATCAACCATCCATTCAAGTCACCAACGGCAACGTGTATTTCATCTGGCAAGCAGACGGTACGCGTTCATTAATCGTGTATGAAGCTGCAGATTCAGCTGCAGACTTCACTGGTGAGCATTCGACTCGCGGTGATCGAGTGATCGTAGTCGCACCGCTGACCGCTGCCAACAACGCGGCTTTGGCCAAGCGCTTTGCTTGGATTAAGCCCAGCAGCCGCCGCGGGCACAAGTATACTTTTGGCTTAGGCGATCGCTTAGGCAATGCATCCAATGCCCATTTGCGCTTGTTTAAAGGCCGCGGCATTTTCCCAGTGCTGGCGCAGCAATCCATTCGCGAACTGTTGTTGACCGGGCGCACTGAGCAAGACGTGGTGCTGGCGGCTTCTTGGTCAGTGTTTGAAGAAGGCTATCAAGACGGCTGGGGTGCAGACGGCGACCACGTCAAAGAGCCATTCGAAGTCGAATACGCACTGGCGTCAGGCTGCTCGATGATCACCTTAGATGCCACCAAACAGATCCACAATGAAATCGCCGAACTCTCAGAAGCGGCTTTAGACGCGCGCTATCAAGCCCTTGATCCGGCGATCCAGGCTGATTTTAACGCGACGTATCTGGATAAGACCTTTGATTTAGGCCAAGCCAGTGTGCATTTTGATCGCCATGAGCTGGAACAGTCGGTGCTGATCTTCTTTGATGCAGTGCGCTTTGCGGCTGATATCTACGCGCACTTCATCAAGCCTGGGAATGTGGACTTTGAGATCTCAATGGATGAAACCATTGTGCCGACCACGCCAGCCAACCACTATTTCTTCGCCAATGAGTTGGCGCGACGCGGAATCACGCCGGAAACCATGGCGCCGAAATTCTACGGCGAATTCCAGAAGGCCATCGACTATCAAGGCGACATCAAGCGCTTTGAGCGCGAGTTCGTGGTGCATGAAGCAATCGCTGAGCACTTCGGCTACCGCTTGAGCATTCACTCCGGCTCTGACAAGTTGTCGGTTTATCCGATCATCGGCAAGCTCGCCAAAAACCACGGCTGGCACGTCAAAACCGCCGGCACCAACTGGCTGGAAGCGTGCCGAGTGATCGCCAAAGTCGATCCAAGTTTCCTGCGAGCAATTTATCAATATGCTTATGATCACCTGCAAGACGTCAAAAGCTTCTATGTCTTCCAAGCTGAACAAAGCAACTCGCCGCGCCCGGAAACCATTAAAGACGTCACGGTGATGCGTTTGGTCAACGAAGACAATCCGCGCCAGATCCTGCACACGATGTATGGCAGCATCCTCAACGCCCAAGCCAGCTACCATTACGTTTTCCGCGATCGCTTCTTTGCCGAATTAACCGCGCATCAGGCATTGTATGATGATTATTTAAACCGCCACATTGCCGAACACTTAGATTTGTTGCAAAATATTGCACAGGACAAAGCGGCAGTCAAAGCCCAATACGATCCAGAATAACTGAGCGTACGTCGATTCAACGACTTTAATTTAGCGTAACTTAGCGACCCTGCTACACAATCGTGAGCAGGGTTGTTTTGATTGAGCGGAACCATTTCATGACTGCCGCTTTATATTTGTTTGATACCGTTGACTTTTCGGTGTTTTGTCGATCGCCTTGTGCAATAACCTGGTTATATCGATGTAGGAGCGGTGTTGCGTAGGTGTGTGGGGAAAGCGTCGGTCAGGCCGTGAAACGATCAGCACCGCAAGCCTTGTGGGTTGTGCAAGGCTTGCGGTGCTGATCGCGGCAAGTTATGAGACGGGCAGGTGAGCGCAGCGAGCGCCTGGCTCATAACTTAGGCGTAAACCACGCGTACTTTGCGGGGTTGAAGCCGACCGCACCGCCTGCACCGACGCTTTCCCCACACGCCGAAGCAACACCGCTCCGGGCCAGTTCGAAGTCCGGACTTTATCCGCTGTGGTCTTCGTCGAGCTGCGCAAAGCAACGCGGCGTGATCTAAGTCGTGACGCCACTTGGGCAAAGCGCGCCCAAATGTCATCCCGGCTTATCTCCACCGCTAAACCCGCTTTGCTCCGCTCTGGTTTCGTCGAGCTGCGCAAAGCAACGCGGCGTCATCTAAGTCGTGACGCCACTTGGGCAAAGAGCGCCCAAATGTCATCCCGGCTTATCTCCACCGCTAAACCCGCTTTGCTCCGCTCTGGTTTCGTCGAGCTGCGCAAAGCAACGCGGCGTGATCTAAGTCGTGACGCCACTTGGGCAAAGAGCGCCCAAATGTCATCCCGGCTTATCTCCACCGCTAAACCCGCTTTGCTCCGCTCTGGTTTCGTCGAGCTGCGCAAAGCAACGCGGCGTCATCTAAGTCGTGACGCCACTTGGGCAAAGAGCGCCCAAATGTCATCCCGGCTTATCTCCACCGCTAAACCCGCTTTGCTCCGCTCTGGTTTCGTCGAGCTGCGCAAAGCAACGCGGCAGTGATATAAGGTGGGATGCCATCTTATATCAGCCGAGAAGTGCGCTTTGCTTCGCTCTGGTTTTTGTTGGGCTGTGTTACAATAGACGAAACAGGAGGCGCGGCGATGTCAGATGAGCTTAACGACTTTATCAAAGCCAAAAGCCTGGGGATCCCGACGATCAAACCCGACGAGAAGCGGGCGTTTCTAGGCAACTTCAAAGAACGCGTGGCCATGGCGGTAACGGTGCGTCAGCTGCACGATCCGCGCATTTATGCGCTTCTGGATTCAGTGCTGGCTCGCTATCCGCAGTATCGGATCTACTTGAATGGGCGCATGAGCCAAGAATTGATCACCCAATACATGCAACAAGCCGTAGCGCATGATTACCGCTTCACGGTGATGGCGCAATCTGGCATGCGCGTCACGCGGCGCATCACCGCAGACGATTTTGGGTGGGTGTTGGCGCATCCCACAGATAAGATCACGCGACCGATCTTGTTGTGACGGAGGAAAATGATGGATCAGATCCAAACGGTGTACCAGAAGATGCAAGCACTGCACAACGCGGTGTTAAGCGGCGAAAAGTTTGCCACTTTGCCTAAAGATTTATTTGCGGTGATGGCCAGCGTCAAATCCGTGCCAGCCACAGCGGTGCAAGCGCCTGAAACCACTCAAGCCACCCTTGATCGGCTGGCCGATGTGGCCAAGCTGATCAAAGACGCCAAAGCGCCGGTACTTGATGATGACACGCTGCGCTTTTTGGTGGCGCAATTGGGCAGCACTGACCCGCAAGTACGCGACAAAGGGGCCTGGTTTGCCCTTGGCGACTTGTTGCAAAATCACGTTTTGTCACCAGCCCAAGTGGTGTGGTTGTTCAAACAATTGCAAACGCCTGAAGTGCTGTTTGATCACATTCTAGAACCGCATAATGACGCAGTGTTCAAGCGCAGCTTTGCGGTGATGGTGTTGTCGGCGGTGGTTTATGCCGATCGCACGCATTACCATGTGTTAACTGCGCAAGACTATCAGAACTTAGTGATGCCCTTGGCGATGTATATCGCCTTGGAAAATGACGGACGCGGTTACGTTGAACAAAGCGGCTGGGCGCATAGTTTCATGCATATCGCCAATTTATTAGACGAATTGACGCAAATTGAGCCATTAAAGCGCGCCGACAAAGTTTTCTTGTTGTTCACTGCAGTTAATGCTTGGCAGCGCATGCAAGACGCCTTGGTGTTTGGTGAAGACCAGCGCTTTGCGTTGTACTTGACCAACCTGGCTGGCACGCATCAGTTTTACGCGCAGTCGTTAGTGTTGGCTTTGACCAGCTGGCAGCGGCGCTTGCGCAACTTGCGGCCTGGTGAGTCGCTGGCGTTTTGGAATCGCTGGTATAACCGTTCACGGCTGTTGGAGGCATGCATTATGCGCGCCGACATGCCGCAAATCGTGGTGGATTATTTGCAGAAGATCATCGACATGTATTAGAAATTCAATTGCGTGATCGTGTTAAGCGCCAGTGGCTGAACCAGCCGCTGGCGCTGCTTTTATGCCGAAATCAGCGAACACATTTTCCCGACTGCACAAGGATAAATTGCTTGCGCTTTCATTAAAGAACAAGGTATAATATTCTTAATCATTAAGATAAGTTTACTGATTAATCATTGTTGCCAACCCCAATCATTACGGTATTAAGACATAAGTTGTGGTCATTGTTCATCATGGCCTTGGTGAACTCTCATGTGTTACTCATATTAACGACAGAATATTCACAATATTCAAATGGTTTAACTGGTGAATAATTATTGCATCATGGTGACACGACAAGAATACTAGCCAAATACAATATTTTTCAGTATAATATTGTGGTCGTCATGATATTTTCAATGTGATCAACAACTTGTGAAATCACCCATGAAGGAGTGGACTCAAATGCATAAGGAACAACCGACCTTGAAGATCTTAGGGGATCGCGTGCGCCATTTCCGCAAGCTCAAAGGCATGTCCCAAGCCGATTTGGCCAAAGGCATCTGCACCCAAGCCACCATCAGTTTGATCGAGAAGCGCAACAAGGTCCCAAGCATGAATATTCTGATGCAGCTGGTGGATCGCTTAGGCATCAGCGTCGATGATATTGTGGTGGAAAACCGCAACCGCGCCCAACAACTCTTAGCCAATGTGGAGAATGATGTGCGCCACAGCGAGTTTGCCAGTGCCAAAGCCGACTTGGGGAAGATCAATTTCGATCGGCTTGGCAACATCGATGACAAGAAGCGGTATTACTATTACAAAGGGATGGTCGAGTTATTTGCCGAACAAGCCCCTGATGAAGCAATCTACTTCTTCGGGCGGGTGCTGAACCCGATGGCGCTGCGTGAGCGCGACTTAACCGGCATCATGGCCACGTTAGGCATGGGCTTGGCCTATGCGGAAAAAGGCGCCCATGATCGCGCCCGGGTGTATATCGATCAGGCGTTAGAGATGTTAAAGACCTTGCCGCTGAAAGAAGCCAAGTATTTGGATGTGGAGTTGACCATTTATTGGCATACTGCGCGGATCTATTTTGAACTCAAAGAATATCCGGCGGTGTTGAAACATGTGGGCAAAGGCATCCAAGTGGCAGTGGCCCATGACAGCTTATTTCTGTTAGATGAGTTGTATGCGCTGCGGGCGCGCGCCTTGAATGCCATGGGCGATGCGCAAGCCAGTCAAGAATATGACATTGCCAAAGCCTTAGCGCGGGTCAATCAGTCCACGGCTTTGCTTGAGTTGTTGGATCGGGAAATGGCCAGCGCGTCATGAATCAATTAGTCATCAAGAGTGCATGCACTGGCGATGGCTATTTCTTTGCGCAACACGGGTTTTAGTGTAAACCCTGTGAGGCATGCGATATAATGGTGCTATCTGAAAGAATGGGTGGAGAATATGGTAACGATCAAAGATGTGGCCAAAATTGCTGGTGTCTCGATGACGACGGTATCACGGGCGTTCAACCCCAAAGCGGTGATCAAACAAGATACTCGCGATAAGATCATGACGATCGCCAAAGAAATCGGCTATGTGCCCAATTACAACGCGCGTTCTTTAGTGACGCACCGCAAATTTGCGATTGGCTTGTTCTTCTCCAGCTTACAAGACGGCACGTCAGAAAGCTTCTTGTCAGCGACCATCGCCAGCATTTATGAAGCTTTGCCGGAGAATTTCTTGTTAACAGTCAACGATGTGCGGCGCATCAACAGCTTCGACGGCATGGTCAAAAACCGCATGGATGGCGTGTTGGTGGTGAGCCAATCGGAGCGCGACAATGATTTCATTTATCAACTCAAGCGCAATCACGTGCCAATGGTGGTGATCAACCGCTACTTAGACGATCCGGAAATCGTCAATGTGTCCAGCGACGACATGCTCGGCGTCAGCAAAATGATCGCCGAAATTGCCAAAGCCGGGCACAAGCGCGTGGGCATGATCGAAGGGATCCCTAGTTTTGCCAGTTCCGTGCAGCGCCGGCAAGGCTTTGATGAAGGGGTGCGCCGCTATCACTTAACCGCAGTGCCTGAAGCGATTCGCCCAGGCGATTACAGTTCCCAAACCGGCCAAGCACAAATGGCCAAGATCTTGGCCTTGCCGGAAAATATCCGGCCAACTTGTGTGGTGTGCGCCAATGATGACACGGCTGTTGGCGCATTGCGGGCTTGTTATTTAGCTGGGATCAATGTGCCGCAAGACATGTCGGTGGTGGGCTTTGATGACAGTTTGTATGCTGCGATGAGTGTGCCGGCTTTAACCACGGTGAAGAAGCCGATCACTGAAATGGCGCATTCCGGCATTCAGAAACTCATCGCCTTGATCGACGGAGAAAACGTCGACGTGGCTCACCGCGAGAAAATCGAACCGCGCGTGATCCTGCGCGAGTCAGTGGCACAATTAAACTAGCAGCCTAAATAGCGGACCCAGCCAACTTAAAGCAAGTTGGTTAGGTCCGCTATTTGTTGATCGATTGCTGTGGCACAATGACTGTAAGCAGGAGATAACAGCACGGATTTCCTAATCCGTTTCCCCGCAGTACACTAGCCTCATCAATTATGGTGAGGTATTTTTTATGGCAGATAAACCCGATATCGTCCAGATCAAGATGGATCAACC
>NZ_BAAFPR010000030.1:0-28635 GCF_042847315.1 Lacticaseibacillus jixiensis | reverse complement strand
CAGAATCGTCGTTGGTCTGGTAACTTGAGGCACTGATTGGCAAGTTGCCTAAAGTTGATACGATGAAGAAACTCTTGGAACAAAACGAGCCCGGCGTCATTTGAAAGTTGACCGCCGTCGGCGGTCAGAGTCACATTGGTATTGCATTGCAGGGATAAGCTGGTTAAAGTTGAGATGGTGTGAAGCCTCGCTTTCGTGATGGTTTTCGTTGACTCAACCTTAGCATATAGGCGCACCCAATGGGTGAAACACCAAAGCAGCGCACTCCCGTGTGAATCGTGGGATTGCGCTGCTTTTTTGAAATTCTATGAATAATCCAGGCGTATTTATATGCATTAACCGTCGGGTGGCTAGGCCATAAGATAAACGACTTGGTGGTCAATTCAGCTTGGCTGGCGAAGGAGCTGGCCAGCACGTTGATGAACGGCAGCAAACATAATAGCGTGAAGAACGTTAAGAACAAGACGATAACGACGTGAAAAAGGCGCTCTGAAGGCGACTCTTTGATCAGTCGGCTCGATTTAGCTCGCATAATAATCCCTCCAAAGAATATCGAAGCCAAATTGGATCAGTGGGCATCGACGGTAGATAAGCACGACTTGGCGTGCATGGTGCAAGACGAGATGCCAGATCAATTGCAGTTATTGTCAGATCCTGATGTCTCATCTGCTTGCCAGGCCCGGTTGTCTGCCTAGGCGAGCGATTGTCGCGCGGTTTCCCGCTCACGTTTCTAACTTAGCATCGACTGGGCGTAACCGAAATAATCACCTTTACAGGCTTGATTACAATCGCGCAAACTTCCTATTTATTGATGCAAGCGCCAGTGCGAAATGCATGGGATAAAACGCAGAAGCATAGTGAAGACTGATCTGCGGTTGTGCTAACACAGCACGTGCTCGTTGACTAACGGTTTGCAGATCAGTGAGCAAGTGAAGGATTGAGTATTCACGTAATCGCTTACAACTGTTATGTTGAAACTGCAGTTATTGCCAAGCATAGCGCGCGACGTTCCGGTTGTCCGTCGACGCGTTCAATACGCGGCCGCTTGCGGTCGGGCACAAAGAGAGGGATAGCTTATGGAACAGTCAATAACGCAAAAGCCGACTGATGATGAAGTCGCAGCATTGAAGAAGAAGCAGCGACGCAAGACTTTCAGTGAAATGAAGGAGAACACCTCACTGTATATCATGTTGTTGCCAGGGATCTTATATTTTCTGGTGTTCAAATATGTTCCAATGGGCGGGTTGATCATTGCGTTCAAAGATTATCAGCCTTTCACCGGGATCATGGGCTCACCTTGGGTCGGGTTCCAGCATTTTATTCGCCTGTTTACCGAAGGGGATTTCGTACAGTTGATGTCCAACACTTTGATCATCTTCGGCTTGGATATCATTTTCGCCTTCCCGTTTCCGATTTTCTTGGCGTTGCTGCTGAATGAAATTCGCAATATCCACTTCAAGAAGGCGGTGCAAACCATTATCTACCTGCCTCACTTCTTGTCTTGGGTGATTGTCGTTTCTTTGTTCTATGTACTGTTGACCACTGAAGGCGGGGTCGTGAACAACATCTTGACTTCGATGGGTCACGCCAAGATCTCATTCTTAACAGATACCCACTGGCTGCGGCCGATGTATATCATTCAAGAGATCTGGAAAGGCGCCGGCTGGGGGACGATCATCTACTTAGCCGCCATCACCAATGTTGATACGCAATTATATGAAGCGGCTGACATGGATGGTGCCGGTAAGATCGCCAAAATGTGGCACATCACGCTGCCGGCGATCCGCCCGACGATCGTGACCTTATTCATCTTACAAATTGGTAAAGTCATGGACCTGGGCTTTGAGCATATGTTCTTGGTGATGAACTCGATGAACAAAGGCGTCGCCCAAATCTTCGATACCTATGTTTATACCGCCGGGATCCAGAATGGTCAGCTGAGTTATTCCACTGCCGTTGGTTTGTTTAAAGGCGTGGTTGGGTTGATGTTGGTCATGATCGCCAACCGCTTAGCCAAGTCCGTCGGCGAAGACGGCGTGTACTAGAACCAGAGCGGAGCAGCCCGCACTTAGCGGTGGATATAAGGCGGGATGACAGTTGGGCGCTTTTTGCCTTGGCGGCGTCACAGCTTATATCACTGCCGCGTTGCTTTGCGTAGCTATCCGTACCCGCGATGCGCCACGCAGCTCGACGAAGACCACAGTCGTGTAAGGGCCGGGCAGGCAAAGCTTTGTCACATGCCCGCACGCAACCACAACTAACTAGAATCATGAGGTGATGAGATGTTTTCAATTGAGAAACTGATCAAGATCAATGATGCGATGATCGGCATGTTCAAGGTGTTGTACCTGAACTTGCTGTGGGGCGCTTTTACCCTGCTGGGGCTTGGGGTGCTGGGGTTTGGCCCGGCGACTTATGCGATGAGCAAGTATCTGGATCAGTGGCTGCGGTTGAAGAATCACCCGCCGATCACCAAGAGCTTCTGGCAGTATTACAAAGAGCGCTTCTGGCAAGCCAATGCGATCGGCTGGTTGTGCCTCGCAGCGTTTGGGATTGTCACGGTCAACTTATTCATGGTCAAGAGTGGGACCTTGCGTCTGGTGAATGTGGCTTTCTTGTTGCTTTTCGTGATTGCGTTTATGTACATTTTCAAAGTCATGGTCGCCATCAAGTTTGACAGGGTTTATGAAATCGTCCGCGGGGCGTTCTTGTTGGGTTTCGGGTATTTGTTGCAAACGCTGATCGCCGTGGCAGTCTTGGTGGTTGCATACTTGTTGGCTGCGGCGTTTGTGCCGGTATTATTGGTGTTGTTTGGGGTCGGGTTTGTTGGACTGGTGCAGTGCATCACCGGCAATTTGATCCTCGGCAAGCTTTACGGCAAAACGGTTTAGCAGCGAAAGGAAGACAGGCCCATGCAGAAGAATTCAGAAATTGCGTTAAAGACGTTGCTTGAACGTTGGCCGTTATTGCCTAAGCTGCCGTTTTATCAAGGCAAGTGGTCTTATGACATCGGCGTGGTGTTGCAAGGCGTGAAGCTGGCTTATGAACAAACCGGCACGCTGCAGTATCGCGACTATGTGCAGCAGACGATGGACTGCTATGTCAACGCCGATGGCAGCATCAACGGCTACGACCCTGCCAAGCACAATTCGGATTTCATCAATAATGGCAAGCTGTTGTTGTTCTTGTATGAACAAACCGGCGCAGAGCAATATCGTCTGGCAGCCGATCGCTTATATGCGCAGATCCAAACCATGCCGCGCACTAGCGCAGGCGGCTTCTGGCATAAGCAGGTATATACGCAACAAATGTGGCTGGACGGCTTGTATATGGTTGAGCCATTCTACGCCGATTACATTCTACGCTTTAAACCGCTGGAGGAACTTGATGACGTGGTGCGTCAATTCGAGCTGATTTATCTGCACACCAAGCGGCCAGACGGCTTGTTGGCTCATGCGTATGACGCTGTCAAACAACAGCCTTGGGCCGATCCAACAACCGGCCAGTCGCCTCATGCTTGGGGACGGGCGATGGGTTGGTATGCCATGGCGTTAGTGGATTGCATTGAATTGATGCAGCCGCAAGCTCCAGCTGATGCTCAGCGTTTGATCAAGCTGTTTACGCAAGTTTATGCCGCCATCCAAAAGGTGCAAGACCCAGCGACTGGCGTATGGTATCAAGTCTTAGATGCAGGCGCCAAGCGCGGCAATTATCTAGAAGCTTCGGCCAGTGCGATGTTTGTGTATGCGGCGGCCAAAGCATTGCGGCTAGGCGTGTTGCCGGCGACTGAATATGCTTGGGTGCAAGCGGCTTATGCCGGCTTGTGTGAGCAGTTCGTGTTTTATACCAAAGAAGGCTGGTTGAACTTGATCCGCAATTGCCAAGTAGCAGGCTTAGGCGGCAGTGACCAGCGCGATGGCAGCTTCGTGTACTACATCAGCGAACCGATCATTGCCAACGACTTCAAAGGCTACGGCGCGTTCTTGCAAGCGGCGCTGGAAGTGGAGGCATTGGATGAGCAGGCGTGAGGAATTGATCGCGTTGTTAGGCAAGCGGCCTAAACTCGCCCCAAGCGGCCAAGTGTTGTTCACCAGGCCGCATGGTAAGGCCACACTTGAGACATTGGCCTTGACGCTGAATGATATCGAGCAGGTGCCGGCGTATTTTGCCTATCCTAACGATGGTCAAACCCATCCGTTAGTGATCTTCAACCATTCCCATGGCGGCAACTTTGCTTTAGGCAAAGACGAATTGATTGCGGGTAACACTTACCTTTGCGATCCGCCGTTTCTAGATGCCTTGTTGGCGCAAGGCTATGCGGTGGGCTGTATCGACATGTTCGCATTCGGTGAGCGGCAAGGCTTCAAGGAAGAAGAATTGGTCAAAAGTTTCCTGATCACCGGCCGTACTGTGTGGGGGATGCGCTTGTTTGACAACATGCAATTCGTGTCATATCTCAGCATGCGGCCTGAAGTTGATCCGGCGCGCATTGCCACGATCGGCATGTCCATGGGCGGCATGATGAGCTGGTGGCTGGCGGCGTTAGATCCGCGCATCAAAGTCTGTGTGGATATCGCCGGGCAAGTGGATCTGGAAACTTTGATGGCGCAGCGCGGCTTAGGCCATCATGGCTTTTACTATTATGTGCCAAGTTTACTGGAACATTTTTCCACGCAGCAGATCCAGGAATTGATCGTGCCGAAAGCGCGCTTGAGTCTTAGCGGACGCGGGGATGTGATGTGTCCGATTCAAGGGGTGCAGAAACTTGATGCCGGCTTGCAAGTGGCTTATGCCAAGGCGCAACAGCCTGACAATTGGCGAAGTATTTCGGCTACTGGCGGCCATCAAGAAACTGCGGCGATGCGGGCGGCATGGCTGCAATTCATGCAAGTGCACCTATGAGTGAGTAAAGAAGGAGCGAAGATGATGACACGCAAATGGGAACGGATCATTGGCCTGATTGGGATGATCTTGGTGACAGGCTTGCTTGGCGGTTTCTCGGCAACAGTCAACTTAATGAAACCAGCGCAATACGAGAAGATCTTGGCGCCGATGTTTGCCAGCAGCCTCCAAGGTGTTTCCGCTAAGCAAGGCTTGTTGATGTTTAAGACATTAGGCGCGTGGTTTGGCTACACGGTGATCATCGTCTTAACGTTAGGGGTGATCGCCAACTTGTTATTGCGCCACCACAAGCGAGTGCGCTTGGCAGGCGGCCTATACCTGATCGCCGGGGTGGTGACGCTGTTGGGGTCACAACTGATTGCCTATCCTTTAGCGTTCATCTTCTTTGTGGTCGCAGTGCTGTGTTTCATGCGAAAGGAGAAAAATATTGCAAGCGATAACGATTCACAATCCGATCCTGCCGGGGTTCAATCCTGACCCGAACATCTTAAAAGTCGATGAGACGTATTATATTGCGGTGTCATCTTTCGAGTGGCTGCCGGGGATTCGCGTCTATGCATCTAAGGAACTGGTCAACTGGCAGCATTGTACCGATATCTTGACCACGCAAGTTGATTTGTCAGGCAATGGTGAAGGCGGCAGTATCTGGGCGCCGCAGCTGTCTTATGCCGATGGGTTGTTTTATTGCATCTATACCGATGTGAAGAACGCGCAAGGCCCGTTTAAAGACTGCAACAACTACTTGATCACCGCCCCTGAAATCACCGGGCCATGGTCGCAGCCGGTGTATGTCAACTCCAGCGGCTTTGATCCGTCACTGTTTCATGACGATGATGGGCGCAAGTGGTTTGTTAATGAGTTGTGGGACCACCGCATGACCACCTCCAACAAGTCTTGCGGCATTGTGTTGCAAGAATATTCAACGGCGCGCAAGGCGTTGATCGGCCCGCGCTACAAGATCTTCGACGGTACCGCCTTGGCCAAAACAGAAGCCCCGCAGCTATACAAACACCACGGCTGCTATTACCTGATGACAGCAGAAGGCGGCACCGGCCATGATCATTCGGTAACGGTGTGTCGTGCCGAAACCATTACCGGCCCATACACGGTGATGCCAGGGGATTCGCTGTTAACAGCGCGCGACAAGCCGGAATCGCCGCTGCAATGCAGCGGCCACGCCAGCTTAGTCGAAGGTGTTGGTGAACATTGGTATATTGCATACTTGTGCACGCGGCCAATTGGCGGCCAACACATTCTGGGTCGCGAAACAGCCCTGCAAGAAGTGCGCTGGACACAAGATGGCTGGCTGGAAACAGTCGATCCTGGCAATGGGCCAACTTTGACGCCTGTGGTATATACCCAACATCCAGTCACTCAGGTGCAACACTTAGACTTTCATGACGATTTTAAAGCCCACACCCTGGATCCGCAGTGGAATGTGCTGCGCAAGTATCCGGCAGATTGGCTGGATTTATCCGGTGATCATTTGCAGATCAAAGGCGGCCAATCGCCGACGTCGGCGTTTAGCCATCACTTATTGGCGATTCGCCAGAATGCCTTTGATTTCACGGCTGAATGCCGCTTGCGCTTTAAGCCTGAAACCTTCAACCAGCTGGCAGGCTTGATGTTGTTCTTAGATCAGCAGCGTTACTTGTACTTGCACCTTACCGCCACAGAAGATGTGGCAACACCAGTGGCGCAGCTGTCGCGGTATCAAGGCGGCCAAGATTATTGGTTGAGTGATACTGTGGCGGTTAGCGCCGAGCAAATCGGCTTGCGCTTTGTCGTACAAGGGTTAAGTTGTCAAGCCTTCATTCAAGATGGCGATCAAGCTTGGCAAACCTTAGGACCGATTCAGGATCTGGGATTTTTGTCAGGCGGCTTCACCGGGAATTTCGTGGGGATCGCCGCACATGACATTGACTTGTACAACGGCATCACGGCGGACTTTTATCGCTTTGATTACACGGTGTGAGAGGATGATTATCCGCTGAGCAGATGCGCATTGTAACGGCGCGAAACTGTAAGCGGATACAGATACATGGTCAACTGATTATAGCCAAAATGGCAGATCCACCTTAAGCTGAATTTGTGAATTCACATCTAACTATTCAGCACTCATTATCGCAACACCAAAATTGGGGAACGGCCTGCGGGCCAAAACAGAACAGCTCAGAGAGGGGCAATTCAGATGCGAGTGAAGAATTTTGTCAAGGTAGGGACGACCTTACTGTTTGCAACGGGGATGTTGGCAGCATGCGGGAACAGCAAATCAAGCAGTGCAACAGATAAAGACAGCAACAGCGCCTCAACCAAGAAAACCGTCACTTGGACCACGATGTTACATACGCCGACTGCACCAAGCGGCGATGTACAAAGCAAATTAGAGAAATATACCGGCATGAAGATCAAGTTCTCATGGGTGCCGGATGCGTCTAAAGACGAAAAGATCAATGCGGCTTTGGCTTCCAAGTCATTGACCGATGTGACGAGTTTAACCGATATTTCCAACGCCACCGTCCGCAAGGCGATGAAATCGGGGATGTTTTGGGATGTTGAGAAGTATTTGAAAGACTATCCAAATCTAGCCAAGATCTCCAAGAAAACCATCAACGCGTCTAAAATCGACGGCCACTTGTATGGCGTGCCTTATGTGAAGCCAATGGCCCGTTATGGGATCTTGATTCGCCAAGACTGGCTGGATAAGTTAGGCTTGAAGGCGCCAAAGAATGTCAATGATTTAACTAAGATCGCCCAAGCCTTTACCGAAGATGATCCAGATGGTGACGGCAAGAAGGATACGGTTGGGTTTGTTGAGCGTAACGAATCCTTCAACGTTGGCTTCCGCAGCATCACCGGCTACTTTGGCGCCGGCAATCAATTTGCGGTGGTCAAAGGCAAAGTGATTCCAAGCTTCATGCAATCCGGCTATAAAGATGCGATGAAGTTCTATCGCAACATTTACAAGAACGGCTGGATGAACTCTGACTTCTCTGTAATGGCCAAGCAAGACCAGAAGAACTACATTGCCCAAGGCAAAGGCGGGATCGTGGTTTCCGGCTTGATGGAAGCTTCCAACTATGTCGCCGCAGCCAAAGGGACACCTCAAGAAAACAAGATGAAGTGGCTGTTAGTCAATGACCTCAAAGGCACCAACGGCAAGCGCACCACGTTGTCTGATACCAACGGCGGGATGGGCGGCTGGTTAGCCATTTCCAAGCAATCCGTTAAGTCGGTCAAGGATCTCAAAGCCGTATTGAAGTTCATCGACAAGTTGTCTGACAAGAAGCCATATGTTTGGATGACTGAAGGGATCGAAGGCCAACACTACTCCTTGAACAGCAAAGGCGAATACACCATCACCAACGAAACCAAGTGGGAACAAGAAGTGCAGCCATTTGCCAGCTCCCGTCCTTCTGAAACTGTGGCAAACTTGAAGTTCACCGATCCTTTGAAGAACGAACAACAAGAAAAAATCGCCGACAATGGCAAATATGCCGTCATCAACCCAGCCCAATCGCTGTCTTCTGACACGTATGATGCCCAATGGTCGACGCTGATCGAACCGATCCAAGACGTTTACTACAAGTACATGATGGGCCAAAACTCCATGAAGGATTGGGATGCCGCAGTTAAGACCTTCCGTTCTTCTGGTGGCGACCAAGTAATCAAAGAATTCACGGCCAGCTACAAGAAAGCCAATGATTAAGCGATAGTTCTCAACACCGCTTAGGATAAGCCGGCACTTTTGTGAAACCCCTGTGCGGGTTTGCAAAGGTGCCGACTTTCGTATCCAGCTGTTGATGAAAGCGGTGCCGCAACCGCGTACAATAAAGTTATCAATAAGAACTGGTGGTGGAAGATATGCAAGAATTAATGGTTGGCCCATATCCTGAATGTGATGCCGCGACGATCCAAGGCGCCTTGGATCAGCTGACACCAAACAACCCTGCAGTAGTGCGAATCATGCCTGGTGTTTATCACGAACGCCTCAAAGTCTACGGCGCAAAGGTCACTTTGATCGGGCTGGGGCAAGTGACGATCACAGCCGGCGCCTTTGCGCGTCAGCTTGGTGCCGATGGCCAGGAACTGGGCACGTTTCGTACGGCAACGGTGTATGTTAACGGCGAAGACATTCATCTCGCTAACTTGACCATCGAAAATACTGCCGGCATGGGGCCGCAAATTGGCCAAGCGATGGCACTGTTTGCAGAAGGCCAGCGCTTGAAATTTACCAATTTGCGCCTGTTAGCCAAGCAAGACACCTTATGCCTCGGCCCGCTGCCGCCGCTGCAGAAAAACCACACGCCTTTTGTCAGTGTGAAGCGCTGGCGCGAGTATGCAACGCAAGATTACGCCTTTGACCAGTGTACGATCGCCGGCACCGTTGACTTTATCTTCGGCGGCGGTCAGGCGCACTTCACCAATTGCCACTTGCGCAGTCTCAAACGCGCAGACGGCGGGGTGAATTATCTCACCGCAGCCAGCACCCCGCAAGGGCAAAGCGGCTTTGTCTTCACCGATTGTGTGATCGACTCACAAGCAACCCAACCCTATTGGCTGGGGCGGCCGTGGCGCAGTGACGCCAAGACGCGCTATGAACATTGTTGGTTTGGCAAAGGCTTGATGGCGCCTGGCTGGGGCGATTGGGAGAACCCTGCGAATCAACAAACTGTCACGTATGAAGAAGTTGACTGCCAAGACGAAGCGGCAGTACCGCGCGCTGATTGGATCCGCGTGCACAAGGAGGAAGACTGATGACCCAATATACTTTGCAAGATTTTGGCGGCGCAGGCGATGGCCGATTTGATAACACGGCGGCTTTTGCCAAGGCTTTCGCGCAGATTCAAAGCGACGGCGGCGGGGCGCTGCGCTTGACGCCAGGGGTGTATGCGACTGGCGGGCTCAACTTATGCAGCAACCTCACGCTGACGCTGGAAGCCGGCGCGACGCTGCAATTCATCGCCGATCCCATGTTATACCCTGCGGTTGCTTCGCGTTGGGAAGGTGTGGCGCGGCAAGTGCATCGCGCTTGCATCTATGGGGATCACTTGCATAACGTGACGCTTGAAGGCCTAGGCACCATCGATGGCGCCGGAGCTTGGTGGTGGGCAGAATTTCGCGCCAAGCGCCTGGAATTGCCGCGGCCATATTTGTTATCGATCGAAAACAGCGACAACTTGAAGCTCCGCGACTTGACCTTCACCAACTCGCCGGCGTGGACCTTGCATCCGATGCTGTCGACAAATATCTTGATCGACGGCGTCACTGTGCGCAATCCTGCCGACAGTCCTAACACCGATGGCTGCGATCCGGAATCATGCAGCGATTTGCGCATCGTCAATTGCCAATTCGACGTCGGCGACGATTGCATCGCTGTTAAAGCTGGTACTGAAGAAACTGCTGAAAAGGTGGCCTGTGAGAACATCGTCATTGCCAACTGCAACATGCGCCACGGCCATGGCGGCGTGGTGTTAGGCAGTGAAATGTCTGGCGACATCACCAACGTCACCATCAGCAATTGTATCTTCTACGAAACCGATCGCGGTATCCGGATGAAAACGCGGCGCGGCCGCGGCGGCGTGATTTCCGATGTCACGGTGTCCAACATCGTGATGACCAAGACACTTTGCCCAATCGTGATCAATGCCTATTATTTCTGCGGCCCGTCTGGCAAAGCGCAGTACGTTTGGGACAAAACGCCTTATCCAGTCGATGAACGCACGCCGCAATATCGCCATTTGATGTTCAACAACATTCTGGCCAAAGAGGTGCAATCCTGTGCGGCGTTCATTTACGGCTTGCCGGAAGCGCCGATCGAAGACGTGACCTTAAGCGGCGTGCAAGTTTATATGGACGCGGATGCCAAGCCGACTACGCCAGCAATGATCGCCGACGCCCCAGTGGTGGCCCAAGCTGGCATCTGGCTGGAAAACACCACCAACGCTCGACTGCGCGATGTGGTGATACAAGGGGCCGACGCGCCATTCATGCAGCAAACGGCTAATTCGGGATTGGTGATCGATGGCGTGGCAGAATAGGATTAAGGAGCCTGGCGGGAGACGGCCAGGCTTTTATTATGGTTTTGGCATCCTTGGATGAACTGGGCGTATATGTTGCCATAAACCGTGATTGGCATGAGGTTTGCTTGACATTTTTGAGGTTGGTACAGCATATCGTGGATTTTTCCTAAATTTTTAGGGCTTTAAACAAAAAAATTGGAAAAATTTTCGGAGATTAAAAATTGGAGATATTCGCATGCTAGATGGGGAAGAAATTCAAAACACCCAATCTATGAATATGTCGCAGATTATGATACTGTGTCTCAAAAAGTGGTGATTCAATTGCAATGTGAAAAAGGAAAAGATTTCACATTCAATAAAATATTGATAGTAGTATCACAATGCTTCAACTGAATACGCACAAGATTATCGAATTTCATAATGATATCTTGCAAAAATTGGCTGATGTCGTTTTGACATTATGGCTATTTTGTGAATTCGCCTTGTTATTGTATGAACAAACGTGTTGACAGCCATTTGTGGAAGCGCTATTATTCTGTTGTCAGTTAGTTGGTTTTAAAAATAAACTTACTTAGCAAGTAAGTTCAGCGGTGGGGGGTCGATGAGATCACGATCGTGGACGAAGGGCAATGTCACTTGGAAAGTATTGTGGACTACCGTAAGTTCTAAACATATATGTCTCCAGGGGGGAATAAGAATTATGAAATTCAAAAAGCTGTTGATCGGAGCGACCGCCGTTGCTGGTGCAGCATTACTGATGGCAGGTTGCTCATCAAAGAGTAACAGCACTACTAACTCAAGCGATTCCGGTTCTAAGAAAGTAACGATTCGCTTCTCTTGGTGGGGTGATGATGCACGCAATGCTGCGACTAAGAAGATGGTCAAAGCATTCGAAAAGAAAAACCCTAATATTACTGTTAAACCTGAAATTATTCCGATTGCGTCACTTGATCAAAAGATTGGTACCCAAATGTCTGGCGGCACGGAGCCAGATGTGATGCAAGGTTTGTACGCGTGGTTGCCACAATTTTCAAGTAAAGGTGATGGTTACCTGAACTTGAGCAAGTATAAGGACCAGATTGATTTAACACAATATTCGTCAAAAGTGTTGGCACAGGGCAAGTCAAATGGCGTCCTCAATGGGATTGCACATGGTGCTAACACCATGGAGCTGTGCCTGAACTGGACAGCGTTTAAGAAATATGGAATCACTGAAGTACCAAAGACCTGGGATGACTACGTTGCTGCTGCTAAGAAGATGCCTTCTGGCGTGCACCCGATTGTTGTGCCTGACCCAACCTTCATGGTAATCACCTACTTACAACAATTAACAGGTAAAGCACCATATACTGCATCCAACAAGTTGAACTACTCTGAAAGCCAGATTAAGCAGGGCTTGAAGTGGTATAACGACATGGTTGACAAGAATGTTTTCGTTTCTCGTAAAGA
Organism: Lacticaseibacillus jixiensis; assembly: GCF_042847315.1. Classification (NCBI taxonomy): domain Bacteria; kingdom Bacillati; phylum Bacillota; class Bacilli; order Lactobacillales; family Lactobacillaceae; genus Lacticaseibacillus; species Lacticaseibacillus jixiensis. Next base: position 16,261 of record NZ_BAAFPR010000030.1, on the reverse strand, counting down.
CTATCTGAATGCTGTTGGTTCTCACGCCTTACCAGTTGCCTCCACTTCCAAGTGGATCAATGGACAATGGGCCGGCGACTATGAATGGTCTGGTGGCTTATCTGCGAACGAAACTGCTTTGAAGGATAAGAATGCCGAAATCAAGATTGCCCCAATTCCAACCATTAAAGGTGCGAAGACGACCGGCGCAATTACGAAACCAACATTCATCTTTGTAATCTCCAAGCATACCAAGCACCCTAAGGAAGCTGCTAAGTTCTTGAACTACTTCTTGAACAGCAAAGAAGGTAACAAGATCTTAGGTGCGACCCGTGGTGTTCCGAATAGCAAAGTTGCGGCACAAACCTTGATTGATAATGGTGATGTCAAGGGCGTGACCAAAGATGCTTACGACTATGGTAAGAAAGTTGAAGCAATCGCTGAAGTGCCAAACTTCGAAAACTCTGATGTTATGAAAGCATGGCAAGATCAGCTCGAATCTTTGCAACTTGGTAAGAGCAATGTGAATACAACTGCGAAGGCGGTATATTCTGGATTGAAGTCCGCACTTTCAAAGCTTCAGTAGCAGTGTGAAATATGGGGGAGTTGGGTGTCTCTTTCTGGAGCACGCAGCGCCCCTATTTTAAATGAGGTGATGACATGAAACGAAACAAAATTGGGCTCGTGTACCTAGCACCGTGGATATTCGGTTTGCTGGTTTTCACAATTTATCCGTTTATCGCGTCTTTGTATTATAGCTTTACTGATTACAATATGATTTCAAAACCGCATTTTGTTGGTTTGGCGAATTATGTTCAGCTGTTTACTGCTGATCCTGATTTCAAGACGTCTTTGATTGCGACTTTCGAATACGTTTTCTTGACTGTACCTTTGCAATTGATCTTCGCGTTATTGATTGCCTTTGTTCTGAACTTCAAGCTTAAAGGCATTGGGTTCTACCGGGTAGCGTACTACATTCCTTCGCTATTAGGCGGTAACGTTGCGATCGCCGTCTTGTGGCGACTGATGTTCAATGATACAGGCTTGATTAATCAAATCGTAAACCTCTTTGGGATTCATTCCATTTCATGGTTCTCAAGCACAGCTGGGGCGATGACCGTTTTGACGATCTTAAAAGTCTGGCAATTTGGTTCTGCAATGATCATCTTCTTGGCAGCGTTGAAGAATGTCCCACAAGAATTATATGAAGCAGCTGAAATGGATGGGGCAAGCAAGATCAGCACGTTCTTCAAAATAACGATTCCGTTGATTACACCTACGATTTTCTTCAATCTGGTTATGCAATTAATCAATGGTTTCCAAGAATTCAATGGCCCATTCTTGATTACTGGCGGTGGTCCTTTGAACAGAACGAATTTGATTTCGATGTTGATTTACAACGATGCGTTCAAGTTTTCAAAGATGGGCTATTCTAGCGCTGCTTCTTGGGTGCTCTTTATCATTATTATGGTATTTACCGGTCTTCTGTTCTGGTCACAGAATAAGTGGGTCTTCTACTCTGATGGGGGGAATAACTAATGAATGATGAGTTAACAGCTGCGCAGAAACATATTCGGCGTTCGGAGCTGACTAATAAGATTGTCCGTTATACCATCTTGACCATTGGGGCTTTCATCATGATCTATCCGATTCTTTGGATGGTTGGGGCATCATTTAAGTCGAACAATGAAATCTTTACTGAAATCGGGTTCATTCCAAAACACCTGAACTTTAAAGCATATGTCCAAGGATGGAACCCTGGTTCTGGAATCACGTTTGCTACGTATTTTATCAATACGTTTAAGATTGTCATTCCTAAAGTTGTGTTCACGGTAATCTCAAGTGTCATTTCCGCGTATGGTTTTGCGAGATTTGAATTTCCTGGTAAGAAGATCTTATTCTCAGCATTGATGATGACGATGTTCTTGCCAACAATCGTGACCTTGATTCCGATGTACTTGTTGTTCAAGAATTTGGGGATGCTTGATACTTACTGGCCATTGATCAGTCCAACGATTTTTGCTACTCAGGCGTTCTTTGTTTTCCAACTGATTCAATTTCTGCGTAGTATTCCGACTAGCTTGGATGAAGCCGCGACCATGGATGGTGCTAATTCTTTCCAGATTCTTTATAAGGTGATTCTACCGGTTATCAAGCCTGCAATCATCACCTGCGTCATCTTCCAGTTTGTTTGGTCGATCAACGACTTCATGAGCCCGTTAATTTATCTGTCAACCAATGAGAAGTTTCCAGTTGCGTTGGCTTTGCAGATGAACATGGATACGACTGGGACCGTTAATTACGCTCAGTTGATGTCAATGTCAGTACTAGCAATCTTGCCATCGATCATCGTATTCTTCGCTGCTCAGAAGTACTTTGTTGATGGTGTTGCAACTACTGGTATCAAGTAGCTTATTTCGGATGTCGACTGACATTTTGATTAGTATAGGAGGAATTATCGATGGATAAAGGATCAACAGTAGGAACGGTCGTTCAGAACGTCACGATTTATCTCAGTGATATCATCTTGTTAAACCTACACTTGTTGATTGCATCCTTGATCACTGTATTAGTATATTTGATCATTCCGTTTAATCTGATCACAATGCCGGCCTACTTCATCGGAGGGACTGCGATGGGATTGGCATTGTGTGCATCGCATGCATGTCCGGCGAGCGTCGAAGATGCTGTCGCGCATAAATATACGTGGCGGATGTATCTTGCGGCTTATCGGAAAAACTTTCGACGCGCGTTGGTACCGGCGTTGTTGTACGGTGCGCTGTTGTGCGTATTGTTTGCCGATATTACATTGATTGTTAAGGGAAAGCTCGGCATAGGGGTTTCGATCCCACTTTCCATCACCGCAGCTTTTCTGCTGACCAGTATGTTTGTTTGCTTCTTGCTAATTTATCATCAAGAGCAGCTGGGAGAAATCAGCCTTAAAGAGATCTTGTGGCGTAGTTTGATCTTAAGTTATCAGCATGTTGGGGTAGTGCTGATTGTCTTGGTGACAATCGTTGTTGGGATCGTGTTTGTGATCATTATTCCGATTACACTTTTCATTGTTCTTGGTGTCGGAACGTCGATCATTAATCGCGCAATGTTGAAAGTGGTATGAAAGAATGTTGGATTGTCGTGTGGTCGTTATTTAAAGGAAAATCTTTGGATGACTGACGCTCCACATGATATGATGAGTGACAATATATAAGATTGATTGTCATTTATAATTCGGGGAGATAGTCAGATGGTAGAAGCAGCCTCTAGTCGCGAAGACATACATGAACAGAATAAAAAACGGGTGCTAAGTTTGATCTACTCGCATCAACCAATATCGCGGGTAGAAATTTCTCGACAGTTGGGTGTCAATAAATCGACGATTACCGTCTTGTTTAACGAATTAATGGCAGACGGTCTTGTCGAAGAATTAGGCGTTGGTGAGTCGACCAGTGTTGGTGGACGCAAACCGGTGTTGGTTTCAATGAAAGCCGATCACGGGTACTTCATCAATTTTGATTTGGGGTATAATCACCTTCACGTCATGGCAACAGATTTCAACGGTAAGGTCTTGTTCTTTCACCGATTATCAAATCATGGGCAGAACATTCATCGTCTATTGGCAATTATGGATAATGAACTAGCTCAGGCCGCACAGGACATGCGTGGCGGTATGGATTTATTAGGGATTGGCTTTTCGATTCATGGGGTGGTTGATGGCAATAAGATCACGTACTCACCATTTATTGATATGGAAGAAGTTGATCTCTACGATTATTTTACCAATCGTTATCATGTTTTTGTGACCTTAGAGAATGAAGCAAATCTTGCTGCCATTTATGAAAGGGATTTCAATGGGGGGCGTGGTAAGAGTAATATTTTGGTAGTTAGCGTGCATAAAGGTATCGGCTCAGGAATTATCTTAAATGGTCAGTTGTATAAAGGTGCGGGTAGTAAGGCTGGAGAAATCGGACGTAGTATCCTTTATACCAGTGAGGACGATGAGCAGGTTCCCGGTCTCAAAGTTGAGGATTTTTGCTCGGAAGATGCTGTGATCGAGCGAATATGTCGAGTGAAACAATTATCCCGGCTAGATCGTGAAGGTGTCGCGAAATATTACGCACAGTCGGATTCAGATGTTGTCGCAATTCTTACGACTTTTTCACGCAAGATTGCTGAAATTGTTTTCAATGTTGCCGCTACGTTGGCACCTGAAGAAATTTATCTGAACTCGCCGCTGATGGAGCGGATTCCTGACTTGTATACGCAGGTCTGTCAATTTGCTGAGCAACTATCAGTGCAACAGCCCTTAAAGCAGACTGACAATGCGCAGTATGCGACGTTATTAGGATGTTTTTCTAAGATTTTACATGTCACCTTGGATATGGAGTCATATGATATTCATCTTGATAAGCGCGAATTACCGAGCACACTTGGGTAATGGAGATGAAGATATGGACTACTACTATTTAGCAGACGGCCAACGAGTTCCACAAATTGGGTTCGGAACCGGTGGCTTGAAAGGTGCCTCTGGTTTTGCAGCGATTCAAAGTGCAATTGAGAACGGCTATCGCCTGATTGACACTGCATATAACTATGAGAACGAAGGTACCGTTGGGGCTGCGATCCGTTCGAGTGGCGTTAATCGAGCTCAGATCAAGGTGTTATCTAAGCTGGCAGGTCGTTATTATGCACGCCGAGATGCACTGGATACGATCAAAGAGTCGTTATATCGAAGTGGTTTAGATTACTTTGACGTTTATTTATTACACTGGCCAAATCCAGAGGATAATAGGTATGTTGAAGCCTGGGGTGCACTGATCGATGCGCAGCGCGTGGGCCTTGTGAAGTCGATTGGGGTGTCAAATTTTGTTCCGACGTTCATGAGTCGGTTGCAGAATGAAACCGGTGTGTTGCCGGTGATCAATGAAGTCGCGTTGAATCCGGCAATCAATCAGTCTGAGGTGCGCGCTTATGATATTGCACACCATATTTTAACGGCTTGCTGGAGTCCACTTGGTGGCCGACGGAGCAACTATTATCAGGATCCACGATTTCTTGCAATTGCAGATAAGTACGGTAAGAATGTTGGCCAAATCATCTTGCGTTGGGAGCTACAACTAGGTACGTTGCCAGTACCAAAATCAACAAGTGCCAGACGCCAAGCCGAGAACTTACAAGTATTCGACTTTGCGCTCACGGATGATGAAATGCAACTAATTCGGCGAGTTGCCACTCCCGAATCCGCCGCACCATATCCTGATCCGATGCGTTATCAGCAATTTTGATAACACGTAAAAATCACGTCACACGACTTTCTCATATTAGGGAATGGGTGAGCGTGATTTTTTGATTGATCGAAATATTTTTATAACACCTGTGAGGGGGAATAGACATAATGATTAACGTGGCAATAGTTGGTTGTGGCAACATTGCCCACAGCCATATCGAAGCATATCTGACATTCTCAAAACGCTGTCAGATCAAGTATTTAATTGATGCCGATCCAGTAAAAGCTTCTGGGCTGAAATCGAGGTATAAGTTAGATCAGACCATTATAACGGCTGACTACCAACGGGTGCTTGATGATTCGACAGTCATGCTGATCAGTATCTGCCTGCCGCCTGCGCTTCACGCAGCAATGACGATTGCTGCATTGAATGCAGGTAAAGACGTGTTGTGTGAGAAGCCAATGGCACTGTCAGTTGCCGAATGTGATGAGATGTTAGCCGCCCAGAAACAAAGCGGCAAAATTTTATCAATCGTAGCCCAGAATCGTTTCCAAGATCGCTTATGGAAGCTTAAACAAATTATTGATACTGGCTTAATTGGTAAAATATTGCACGTACAGGTAGATTCATTTTGGTGGCGAGGTCACGCCTATTACGATAAACCATGGCGTGGTACTTGGCAAAGTGAAGGTGGAGGCGCAACGCTAAGTCAAGCCGTACATAACATTGATATGTTGAACTGGTTCATTGGACTACCAAGGTATGTGACCGCGGTGTTGGCCAATGTTGATCATGACAATGCAGAGGTGGAAGATCTTTCGGTAGCGGTATTGCAATATCAACGTGGGACAATTGCCACTGTCACTAGTTCAACAGTGCACCATGGCCAACGTCGTCAGATCATCATTCAAGGACAAAAAGCAATGATCGCAGCACCATGGCAATTAATTGCTGAGGCGCCTGACGCTGACGGTTTTCCGCTTAATGGTGGTGCACGTGAAGTGACATCCGAAATAGGTGAATATTACAGCAAATTGCGGTCTTTAAAATACACTTTGTATGATGGACAGATTGAGGATGTATTAAACGCTATTGAAACGAATAGTATGCCACTGGTGACAGGAGTGGAAGGACGGCAGGCTATCGCTTTGATCAGTGCAATCTACGCAGCGGGAAGCCGTAGTCAAACAATTAGTTTTCCACTAGCAACAACAGATCCATTTTATCAGCAAGGTGGACGAGAGCGCTTTGCGCCACACTTTCATTAGGCGTTATTTAACATGCGTAAATGTCGAAATTAACCAAGAACCATAGCTGCTGAGCGTTTTTTAATTTTTTTAGTTGAAAGCGGTTGCTTTGCTGTAAAAATCGGTTATACTAAGTTGGTAGGTAAGTTAATCCAAAGAACCAACTAACTGACAATTTTTGATTTCGGAGGATTATATCTATGGCTAAGACTTATTTTCCAAACGTTGATAAAGTTCCTTTTGTTGGTACCAAAGATCTAAAAGCCGGTTTTGGATTCCATTATTACAATGCTGATGAGGTAATCGGTGGTAAGAAGATGCGTGATTGGCTGCGCTTCTCCGTCGCTTACTGGCACACTTTTGGCCAGAAGCTCGATGACATCTTCGGCGATGGCACTGCGATCCGCCCTTGGGATGGCTTGACTGGAATGGATCTTGCCAAGGCGCGTGTCGATGCCGCATTCGAATTCTATGACAAGTTGGGCGTGGACTACTTCTGCTTCCACGATCGCGATATCGCTCCTGAAGGCGATACCTTACGCGAAACCAACAAGAATCTTGAAGAAATCACTGATATGTTTGTTGACTACCAGAAGACATCAGGCATGAAGGTCCTTTGGAACACAGCTAACATGTTTACTAATCCACGTTTTGTCGCTGGTGCTGCTAGTTCACCATTTGCAGATGTGTTTGCATTTGCTGCAGCTCAAGTCAAGGAAGGCTTGGATACTGCTAAGAAAGTTGGCGCCGAGAACTATGTCTTCTGGGGCGGTCGTGAAGGTTACGAATCACTGCTGAACACCGACATGAAGCGGGAACAAGATCATTTGGGCAAGTTCTTCCACATGGCAGCTGATTATGCCAAGGAAATCGGCTACACCGGTCAGTTGCTGTTGGAACCAAAGCCTAAGGAACCAATGATGCATCAGTATGACTTTGATGCTGCCACGACCATCGCCTTCATGAAGGAATACGGTTTGGATGGTACATACAAGCTGAACCTTGAAGGTAACCATGCCAACCTTGCTGGTCATACTTATCAGCATGAAATTCGGGTTGCTCGGGATGCTGGTTTGCTTGGCTCGTTGGATGCTAACCAAGGCGATAAGCTGATTGGCTGGGATCTGGATCAATTCCCGACTGACTTGTATGAAACAACAATGGCCATGTATGAAGTTGTTGAGAATGGCGGTTTAGGCAAGGGTGGCTTGAACTTTGATGCCAAGCCGCGTCGTTCTTCATTCACACCAGAAGACATGTTCTATGCTCATATCACAGGGATGGACAGTTTTGCTGCAGGGCTTAAAGTGGCCTTGCGTCTGAAGGAAGATAAGGTGCTTGAAGACTTCGTGGCTGACCGTTATAGCAGCTATGATACCGGCGTTGGTGCAAGCATTGAAGCTGGCAAAGAAAACTTCAAGACCTTGAACGAACTGGTATTGGACAAGCCACAGTCTGCTTTGCGGGCTGCCACTAAGTCTGGCCGCTGGGAAGAGCTTGAAGCAACTTTGAACTACTACATCATTGATACCTTAAAGTAATTGCGTAATTGGCGCTCGCACTGCGCTGACGCCGGGTGAATTAAAGCCAGACGTTGGGGCTGCGGGCGCTTTTTTTGTTGATGCTTAGTCAGTATGGGAGCTTCATTCAAGATTTCAACGGAGGAAAAAAGTATGAAATATGTTATCGGTGTAGATCTAGGAACAAGTGCTGTTAAAGTATTGCTGGTTGACCAAAGCGGAGCCGTTGTTGCACAGGCGAGTGAACCTTACCCGTTGAGTCAGCCGTTACCTGGCTATAGTGAACAGAATCCAGAAGATTGGGTCGATGGCGTGACGAAGGCCATCAAGCGTTTGATTGAAGACAGCGGCATTGATTCGGAGAAAATTGAAGGCTTAAGTTATTCGGGTCAAATGCATGGCTTGGTGTTGTTAGATCACGCCGGAAAAGTCTTACGTCCGGCAATTCTTTGGAATGATACGCGAACGACGCAGCAAGTCGAAGAGATAACAGCTAAATTAGGTCAACGTTTCATCGATATCACGCGCAACCGTCCGCTTGAAGGATTTACACTACCAAAGTTGTTGTGGGTCAAGGAGAATGAACCAGAGATTTTTGCTGAGGCGGCGGCATTCGTTCTACCCAAGGATTATGTCCGTTATCGTATGACAAATAAGCTTCAGATGGAGTTATCTGATGCTGCGGGCACAGTGTTGCTGGATGTCGAGAAAAAATCCTGGAGCCGCGAGATTTGTGACGCGTTTGGCATTTCAGAAAACATCTGCCCGCCGTTGGTTGAAGCAACCACCAATGTTGGGACTATTACGTCTGAATATGCCCGCGAATCGGGATTGTCTGTTGGGACTGCAGTGTTTGGCGGTGGGGCCGATAATGCTTGTGGCGCAATCGGTGCAGGAATTTTGTCCCCTGACCAGGCAATGTGCTCAATTGGCACTTCTGGTGTTATCTTGACATACGAACCAAATACGAATAAAGATTACAAAGGTCAATTGCATTTCTTCAACCACGCGGTGCCAGATGCTTTCTATTCCATGGGGGTCACGTTAGCAGCAGGTTATAGTTTGAGTTGGCTGAAGGAAACCTTTGGCCCAGATGACGACTTTACAGATTTTGTCAACAGTGCAAAAACAGCGGGAATTGGGGCTCACGGCTTATTATTCACGCCTTATATCGTAGGGGAGCGGACCCCTCATGCTGATGCTAAAATTCGTGGCAGTTTTGTTGGAGTTGATAGCAAACAGACTAAAGCCGATTTTGTCAGAGCAGTACTAGAAGGTATCGTGTTCTCCTTTGCAGATATTCTCGATATCTACAAAGCCAATGGCAAGCAGTTTAAACAGCTGATTTCCATCGGTGGCGGCGCAAAAAGCCCGTTGTGGTTGCAGATCCAAGCCGATATCTTTAATAAAGACATCGTACGTTTGGATAGTGAACAAGGGCCGGGACTTGGGGCCGCAATCATTGCAGCAGTTGGCTTGGGCTGGTTTAATGATTTTCAAGCATGTGCAGCGCAATTCGTTAAGATTCAAACCACGTATCACCCAATTGCAGAGAATGTGGCCAAATATCAGACGCTGCATCATTTATATGACCAAGTTTACCCAGCGACAAAAGATATTACTGCTGAATTGATTGCATTCCAATAAGATCAGTCAATAACCATAGTCATACAGCAGCATGAAGAAAGGATTCATCATGAGTGATAAGTTTTGGTTGAACCAAGCAGTAATTGAGAAAACAACGCCGCTGGCATTCTATATTGGCGATGTTGATGAGGACGTCGTATCGTTGAATCTTCGCTCGGAGATCATTACATATTTTCGTGCGAAACTATGCAACCGAATCGAGCAGGCTGATGTGATATTAACAACTGGTGGCCCACAGAGCGGATTTACGATAGATGTTGCTGAACAGACGACAATCATGGCACAATCTACAGCAGATCTGTTGCACGGTTTCTACTATTTTGTGATGCATCATGCTACTGGCTCATTGCCAACCCACGTTGAGTCGATACCAAGTCAAGCATTGCGGATGTTAGATCACTGGGATAATTTTGATGGGACGATTGAACGCGGTTATGCTGGACGCTCCATCTTTTATGAAGATAATCATTTTCGTGGTGATATGGCCCGCATTCAAGCCTATGCACGGATGATGGCGAGTGTCGGGCTCAATGCAATCTCGTTGAATAATGTGAATGTTCATGCCAAGGAGACATTCTTCATTACTGGTGAGAACTTGGCGCGCATTGGTGATATTGCGGCAGTCTTTAGTCAATTTGGGATTAAGTCATTCTTAGCGATAAACTTTGCTGCACCATTGCGCTTTGGGGCGTGTGATACAGCAGATCCTTTAGACGCATCTGTGCAAGACTGGTGGCAACAGCGAATTGATGATATCTACCGTGTAATCCCAGATTTTGGTGGATTCTTAGTTAAGGCCGATTCTGAAGGTCAACCTGGACCATTCTATTACGGCCGGGATCATGCTGATGGCGCCAATATGCTGGCTAAAGCATTAGCACCACATAATGGGTTGGTGATTTGGCGCGCTTTTGTTTACAACAGCCAACAAGATTGGCGTGACCGCAGTATCGATCGTGCTAAGGCGGCATACGATCACTTTAAGCCTCTCGATGGCAAATTTGCCGCAAACGTGATCTTACAAGTCAAATTCGGACCCATCGATTTTCAGCCTCGCGAGCCTGTACAACCCTTATTTGGACAGATGCACAAGACAAATCTGATTGTGGAATTTGAAATCACGCAAGAATACACGGGGCATCAGATCGATACCAATTATCTTGCAACACAGTGGGCAGAAATCTTGGCGTTTGATACAGCGCCAGACGGCAGAAGCCTCCCATTGTGGCAAGTACCTAAGGTCTGTTCACCAACACCATCGTTTAGCGGAATCGCAGCTGTATCTAGCATTGGACGAGATGATAATTGGACAGGTAATAAATTAATGCAGGCTAATGTGTATGCATTTGGGCGCTTGGCTTGGCAAAGTGATATGAGTACGTCGGCAATCTTAGCAGAATGGATTCCATTGACCTTTCAACAACCGCAAGTCCAAGCAGTCGTATCTAAAATTATGACGACGTCTAATCAAACTTATATTGATTACACTGCACCGCTTGGGGTAGGTTTTATGGTCAAGTCCGGCTTCCATTATGGTCCTGGAATCAATGATTATGAGTATGACCGTTGGGGGACATACCATTTTGCTGACCGTAACGGAATTGGCGTTGACCGCACGGTTGGATCTGGAACGGGATATATCGGACAATATACAGCTCAGAATGCTGAGTTGTATGAGAATATTCATAGCTGCCCGGATGAATTCTTGCTCTTCTTCCACCATGTTCCTTATACGCATGTTCTACAAGATGGGGTCAGTGTCATTCAGCATATTTATAACACGCATTTCTCTGGATATGAGAAGGTCGCTGAGTATTTAGCAATGTGGCAGACGCTGGTTGGCAAACTCGATGCGGATGATTACCAGAATATCTTGGAGCGGTTGAAGTTACAATTGGCTAATGCTCGTGAATGGCGGGATCAAGTCAATACGTTCTTTTATAGAATGTCTGGTATTGAAGACGTACAGCATCGGAAGATTTACTTGTAGGAGGCAAGTCATGAAGGAAAAACAAATACGTAAAGTATGGAGTTACCTGCCAGTTGATTATCGTACTTGGCCCTCTAAGGTGGTTCCACAAGTACAGAAGCTAAGTCTGAAAATCGGCATCCATTTATCAGCGTGGCGGTTGCTGTTTACCAATGAGAATGGTGTGGCGCCCCTGTTGCTGACTGATTTACGCTTTTGTCTGTTAAGACAAGGAAGGCTTGTTAGTCGTTCACCGATTACCTTTTCAGGTAATAATGAATTATATCTGGGAGTAGATGACCGGCGACACAGCGATATTTGTGAAGCTGAATTATGGCCAGGGGATACATTGGAAATTCAGGTATTATTGCCTCAAACGACATATCTGACCTCGGGAGTGGTAACTTACTCGAAGCTGAATTATGAGATTGAACATCGGACATTCTATGGAAACTTAATTGATCCACAACAGCAATTCATCATGGTGCGAAACAATCATCGGATGAATTACTTCTTTGGCTTGTACGGGCTTGAAGCAGTATGTGATCAGGTTAACGTTGTGACGGTATTTGGTGATTCAATCGTTCAACAAGGATTTTTCGCTAATCACTTGCGCCAAATGTTGCAAGCAGATGGTCAGTTTGCTGTTAATAATGCTGGAATTGGCGGTAATCGTATTCTATTTGACACTGATCCGGCAATGGATAATTGGTTACGGCATGGCACGGCGGGCCTGAAGCGCTTCGAGCATGACGTTTTTGGTGATGGTGACCCTGACTTGGTGTTCGTTTTTCACGGTATCAATGACGTGATTCAAGAAACCATTCATTCAGGAGATGTTGAGGTGCTGGATGATGTTCGCGCTGGTTTGGTTAAATATGCGCAGATTATAAAGGAACATGGTGTGAAATCCGTCATCGGGACATTGATGCCTTTGCGTCACTCAATTTTTTATAGCGAACATGTAGAGCAACAACGCCAACGACTTAACGATTGGATTCGTCATCAAACGTACTTTGATGCGGTTGTCGACTTTGATCAAGCGATGCAAGACACTACGGATCCAATCGCTCTGCGACAAGACTATGATTCGGGTGATGGTTTGCATCCCAGTGATGAAGGTGGCGCAGCAATGGCACGCGCTGCAGCACCTGTTGTTAAGCGGCTATTTGACTAGGGGGAAACAAGATGATGGATAGGGCAATGGCACGTCAGCAGGCCGCCAAATTGGCAGACAAAATGACTGTTGATGAGATGATCAGCCAGGTAGAATATGATGCTGCGGCAATTGAACACCTAAATATTCCGGAATACAACTATTGGAATGAAGCCTTGCATGGCGTGGCGCGTGGCGGGACGGCGACCGTTTTTCCGCAATCAATTGGCTTAGCGGCAATGTTTGATCCGCAACGCTTAGAAAAAATTGGCGATATCGTCGCGACAGAAGCACGGGCCAAACATAATGAATATGTTAAGCTCAACGACCGTGATATCTATAAAGGGCTGACGTTTTGGTCACCAAATGTTAATATTTTCCGCGATCCGCGCTGGGGACGCGGTCATGAAACGTATGGTGAAGATCCGTTTCTGACAGCGACTAATGGGGTGGCCTATATCAAGGGACTCCAAGGCCATGGCAAATATTTGAAACTTGCGGCTTGTGCCAAACATTTTGCAGTACATTCTGGTCCTGAAGGCATCCGCCATGGTTTCAATGCCAAAGTATCAGCCAAGGATCTTGCAGAGACGTATCTCCCGGCTTTTAAGGCTGCCGTCCAAGAAGGCCACGTTGAAAGCGTGATGGCGGCTTATAATGCCGTGAATGGGGAGCCTGCTCCAGTAAGCAAGACATTACTTACGGATATCTTACGTAAGCAGTGGGGCTTCGAAGGACATGTGGTATCAGATTATGGTGCAGAAGAGGATGTTCGACTGCATCACCATTACACTGCAAGCGATGCTGAGACTGTCGCATTAGCCGTGAAAGTCGGATGTGATTTGTGCGCTGGGCACATTGCCGGATTCTTAAAGCAGGCATTAAACGAAGGCTTGATCACCGAAGCTGCAATCAAACAAGCCGTGATCCGCTTGTTGACAACGCGTGTGCTTTTAGGACTTGGCGCCACAGATAATGAATATGATCAGATTGATTTTAATGAGAATGATTCACCGGCGCACCATGAAGCTGCGCTAGAAGCAGCCTATCGGAGCAGTGTGTTATTAAAGAACAACGGACTCTTGCCGTTAACAAAAGCGTCGTTACAATCGATTGCAGTAATAGGGCCAACTGCTGATTCTACGCTGGTATTGCAAGGTAATTATGCAGGGACGGCATCAAATTACACGACTATTTTAGAAGGGTTGCGCCAGGCAGTCGGCGATGAGGTTCGCGTCAATTACTCCGAAGGGTGCCATTTGTTTAAAGATCGCGTGGAGCCGCTTGCTAAAGCAGATGATCGTGAAGCCGAAGCGTTAAGTATGGCAGCGCATTCTGATGTGGTATTCATGTGTCTTGGCTTGGATTCATCTATCGAAGGTGAGGAAGGTGACGCTGGTAATGCGTATGCTGCGGGAGATAAAACTGACTTGACGCTGCCTGGGCATCAACAGCAATTACTGGACAAAGTGTTGGCTGTGGGTAAACCAGTGGTGCTGTTGGTGACTGCCGGTTCAGCACTGACTTTTGGCGGTGCAGAGAAAAATCCTAACCTTGCGGCAATCTTGGATGTTTGGTATCCGGGTGCGCTCGGCGGACGAGCAGTAGCTGATTTGATTTTTGGCAAAGTTAGTCCTAGTGGCAAGTTGCCTGTGACTTTCTACGCAGATAGTGATGACGTACCTGCGTTTGAAGATTATAGTATGGCTGGTCGCACATATCGTTATCTGACAAAAGTACCGCTATATCCATTTGGTTATGGCCTGACATATGGTCATGTGCAGGTTGTTGCTGCGCATCTAGCAGATAACGTCGTTGTGGCCACAGTGACCAACGACAGTATGGCGGCAGTGGAAGACGTTGTGCAAGTGTATATTCATGCGCGCAACTGCGCAGATGCGACAACGAATCCCCATTTGGTTGGCTTCAAACGGATAGCGGTTGAAGCTAATGGAAAGTTAGACGTGGAGATTCCGTTGACTCAAGACGCGTATGCTGTAGTTGATGACCAGGGCAGAACGTATATACCAGCTGGTCAATTTGATTTGTACGTCGGAATCGGCCAACCCGATGCACGCACTGCAGAGCTGACAGGGACGACTGCGATTCACTTAACAGTTCAACAAGCGGAGGCGAAAAAATGAGTAGTATTGAATTATTCGGTGAAGTCGATGGGCAAGCTGTACATCGTCTAACTGTCGAAAACGAACACGGTATGAGATTGAGTTGCTTAACATACGCCGCGCTGTGGTACAGCTTGGAAGTCCCGGTTAATGGAGAGATGCGTAATCTAATCGTTAATTCGCCATCTGTAGCAGATTATGTTGATGCGCCAAGTTACCTGGGTAAATCAATTGGACGTACTGGGGGCAGAATCCCCAAAGGTGAGTGGCTTGTCGATGGGCAACTTGTGCACTTGCCGACGAATGAAGGTAATAACACGCTGCACGGCGGCGTAAATGGGTTTCATTCGGTGGTTTGGTATGGCGTGATTGATGATAATGTGATTCAGTTTACCAAACATTTCGACAGTGTTTTTGATGGCTACCCAGGTGATTTGGATGCAACAATTACGTATACCTTGACAGAAGATGATCAGGTGCTGATTGATTACACCGCGATAAGTACGGCTAAAACGCTCTTTAATCCCACCAGTCATGTATATTTCAACCTCAACGGAAGTGAGAAAGATATTGGTAATCAAAGCCTCTTCGTTGACAGTCATGAACGTCTGGAACTTGATGATGAGAAACTGCCAACGGGAAAACTGATATCATTGGAAAATTCGCCATACAACTTCTTTCCAGCGCACCGCATAGCTGAAACACTCAACGCACTGGCCACTACTCCTGAAAACGGGATAGACGATGTGTATGTGATCGCGGAACATAGCGCTAAAGCACCTATTGCAAAGTTGGCGTTGCCTGAGGTTAGCGTCGCAATCTATTCTGATCGTAACGGTTTAGTGCTGTACACGGGTAATTCCTTTGATGCAACGGGAAAGTTTGTGAATTACGCTGGGCGACCACATATTGGTGTGGCGTTAGAAGCTCAGACGTTGCCTAATGCAGTGAACGATCCACACTTTGGCGATATCACGCTTGATGAAGGATCGCGTCACGAGCAGATTCGCTATCAAGTAACCTATCAGCGGTGAGTGAAACGCTGGCACCGCTGCGTTAGCTGAGTTGCACCAAGTTGTTGTCCCATGTTAGAATTAAGGCATAGAAAAACCCGCCACATGAGGCGGGTTGCGCAACCGTTTGAAGAACGGTGGCCGTTGTTCCATTACATTCTAATAGTGAAAGCTAGAAAGTCGCAATGAAACTCGCCAAAGTTTACTGATTGCGGCTTTTCGCTTGCACTGATCTACGCGCAAATGAGCGCGCACTGTAAGCACCCAATAACAGACCGTCTTGAAAATCAATAGAGGCCCGTTCCCAGATTCAGGGAAGCGGACCTCTTTGCTTTAAGCGACGGTCGATTGGGCGGTACCGGTAAATGTTTGGTTCCAAGGC
>NZ_BAAFPR010000029.1:0-31554 GCF_042847315.1 Lacticaseibacillus jixiensis | reverse complement strand
CCGAAGCTTTAGATCCGAGATTTACTAGCGAATTGACTTCGCTCATGTTTAATTCTTTTCATTTAAGAAAAGCCCTATCACATTTACGAAACTTTGTTCAGTTTTCAAAGGACTACCTTGTTGATAATGACGCAATCAACTTAATCATTATATCATTATCAGCTTATCGTTGTCAAGAAAAAGTTGAAATAACTTTTTCTCTTAGAAGCGAATTACTCGCTCACGACAACTTTTATATCATACCAACATTTTCAAGTGATGTCAACAACTATTTTTGATGACCTTTTGGAAACGCCGGTGTTATCGAAAAGACAACTTTGATATCATACCAAGTGAAGGTAAAGGCGTCAACCTTTTTCTGAAAAAAGAATTTTGCAAAGGCGGGAGTCAATCATGAATCAAGCTGAATGGAATGAATTCGCTGCAACCTATGCTGCGATCCAACGCGAATCGCAGCTGCCTATCGAACAAGATGTCGTCGCCGCATTGGCCACCCGCTACCCGCTGGCTGACTGGCGCGTCGCTGATGTGGCCGCCGGCTCCGGCCGCTACACGCTGCCGTTGGCCCAACGTGCCAAACAGGTGGTGGCCATCGACTGGGCCCAAGCCATGCTGGATGAAGCCCGCACTTGGCTGAACCAACATGAGCAATCTAACGTCACCTATCAACAAGGCGACTGGCATGATCGCGTTTCGCCCATCGCCGAACTCGTTTTCGTCAGCCAGCTGCCGACTTTAACTGCCGACGAATTGCCCCAGCTGGCCGGCTTGGCGACACGCGCTGTAGCGATCAATAGTCAAATCAAGTGGCGCTCCACTGCCCAAAGCAAAGTCGCCAAAGCGCTAAGTTGGGCCTTGCCTACCGCTTATCAAGCCGACCCCCAGCGCGTACAAAACTTCCAGCACGCCCTCACGATCAGCAAACACGCTTATCACCAGCAGACGTTCACTTACACACTATTGGAAGAAACCACGCCTCAAGAAGTGCTCGCCAGCTTTGAGCGGCCCTACACGCTCACCCAAGCCAACACCACAGCGCAAGTTCTAGGCGCAGCTGATGCACAAGCGGTGATCCAAACCACCACCACTTACGCTTATACCTTGCTGGATTGGCCGGTGTAAATCAAAAGCGGGCAAATAGGTGCAAGACATTTTACAACGCAAACGGCTCTACGCCGCGATTCATGCAGAATCGTGGCGTAGAGCCGCTTGGTGTTCGTCGAGCTGTGCAAAGCAACGCGGCATGATATAAGTCGTGACGCCACTTGGGCATAGTGCGCCCAAATCTCATCCCGCCTTATAGCCACCGCTAAATGCGCTTTGCTTCGCTTTGGTCTTCGTCGAGCTGCGCAAAGCAGCGCGGCGTGATATAAGTCGTGACGCCACTTGGGCATAGTACGCCCAAATGTCATCCCGCCTTATATCCACCGCTAAATGCGCTTTGCTTCGCTTTGATCTTCGTCGAGCTGCGTGGCGCAACGCGGGTGCAGCTAGCTACGCCCTCGTACTCGCGGCAAAGTACGCCACAAGCACGAGGGCTAGGCTACCTGACCCGCTAAGTGCGCGCCACTCCGCTTTGGTCTTATTGACGCAAGTTCTCGATATTGATGCGGGTATCGACCCAGCTGTCATCATAGAAGCCTGCTTCATGTGAAACCAGCAAAACAGCGCCTGGGTATGCGATCAATGCCGCACGCAAAGCGGCTTTGGTATCGTCATCCAAATGGTTGGTCGGTTCGTCCATCACCAAGATATTGGTGTCTTGCAGCATCAAATCAGCAAGCTTGACCTTGCTTTGTTCCCCACCAGACAATAACTGCAGCGGCTTATCCGCTTCTTCGCGGGTCAAGCCAGTCCGTGACAACACTTGGCGCAAGGGGCGCTGGCTTAAAGCCGGGAATTGCCCCAATAAATATTGCAGCGGCGATTGCTTAGGAATCGCCCAGTTGAGTTCTTGTTCGAAGTAGCCAAACACCACGTTCTCGGCGATTTCCACTGAACCAGACAAAGCCGGCAAGCGGCCGAGAATGGTCTTGAGCAGTGTTGACTTGCCGATCCCATTGAAGCCTTCTAAGGCGATCACTTCGTCTTTGGCTACTGAGAAGTTGATTGGTGCCAGCAGCGGTTGTTCATAACCTACCACCAAGTCGTTGACGTCAACGAGGATCTGGCGCTGCACTGGGGTGTATGGAAATTGAATATGCGCCTTAGGCCGGGTACCAGGCGGCGTGAGGCGATCGATATGAGCCAATTGCTTCTCCCGCGAACGAGCCATAGTAGAGCGGGTGCCGGCTTTGAACTTGGCGATGAAGGCTTCGGACTTCTTGATTTGGGCTTGCTGTTTGTTGTAAGCCTTCAAGTAAGTTTCGTGGTCCTTCTCTTTTTGCTTCATGGCTTGCTTGAGACTGCCGGTGTATTTGGTGATCTGGGCAAATTCAATGTCCAACACCGCGTTGGTCACGTCTTCCAGGAAGTCAAAGTCATGTGAGATCACAATGAAGGCCCCTTGAAAGTCTTGCAGCCACTCAGTGAGCCATTGAATATGGGACACATCTAAGTAGTTGGTCGGTTCATCCAGCAGCAGCATGTCCGGCTTCTCTAATAGAAGTTTGGCCAAGATGATCTTAGAACGCTGGCCGCCAGATAATGCATCAACTGGATGCTGCCAGCCGATCGCATCTAACCCCAAGCCGGTGCCGACGGTTTCGATCGTGGTTTCCAGATCATAGAAGTCGCGTGCTTCGAGTGTCTGTTGCAATTCGCCAGCCTTTTGCAACAATTCGTCGTCAGGATTTGTGGCGTAATCGTTGTAGATCTGGTTCATTTTCGCTTCTTTGGCGTACAAATCGGCGAAGGCCGTCTTAAGAAAATCCATGACGGTTTGCCCCGGTTGCAAGTTGGCATACTGATCGAGGTAGCCGACGCGCAGGTGCTTTTGCCAAACAATGGTGCCTTCATCTGGTTCCATCGCCCCGGTCAAGATCTTGATCAAGGTGGACTTACCGACCCCATTCTGGCCGACGATCCCCAGGTGATCTTCTTTGTTTACTTGGAAACTCGCATCTTGGTACAGTTGCTTATCAATAAAGCGTTGCGACAGATGCGTGACAGTCAAGACACTCATAAGCCGCCTCCTTTCTTTTTTCTGAAAATTGCCCATTTAAGGCTAGCACAATGCGCCGCGGTTCGCAAATCGGCTTGGCAATATGGTATCCTTAAGCTAACAACCTGAGGAGGTGCCACCGTGAACAGATCCTTCTTGCGCGGGCTGGTTGAGCTGGTTGCTTTGCTGGCAGTCGTCTTGATCGGCATGCAGTTTCTCATGCACCACGTTATCAGCAAAGACGTGGTGCGTGGTACCTCGATGCAGCCGAGTTTGCAAAGCGGCGACCGGCTGTATTCGATCCGCAACAAAGCCGTTAAACGCCACGCCATCGTGGTCGTCCACGCGCCAGACAAGCCTGGCGAATTGTACATCAAGCGCGTCATCGGCATGCCAGGCGATACGCTAAAAGTCGTCGCCGGCAAATTATATGTTAACGATCACTATCAGAAAGAACCTTACTTATCTGCCAGCTTCAAACATCACGCTGTCAGAACTTACGCCGCACGCTTAGGCGTGGCACAAGACAGCATCCAATACACCACCGACTTCAACATTCAAACCCTCGCCTCAACGCAAGCCAAGCACGTGCCTGCCGGTCAATATTTCGTGATGGGCGACAATCGCTTGGTGTCGCATGACAGCCGCGACTTCGGCTTCGTCAGCCAAGCGCAGATCCAATCTGTGGTGCTGTGGCGCTATTGGCCGCTTAATCAGTGGCAATGGTATTAACCGTTTTAAAAGCCTCGTTTTTTCCAGCAACTTGCTGAAAAAAACGAGGCTTTTGCTTATTGAACGTGACGTTGGTGATAGGCCTTGATATTTTCGTAATAGCCGGCATCGACCATTTGTAAATATGGATCGATCATAAAGTCAAACAAGTGGCAGGTGATCGCTTCCAGGATAAACCAGCCGATCAAAGACAGCTGCAAGACGAAATAATCCAGCTTGAAGCCGCGCATCAAGCGCCATGATTGGCCCAAAGCCGCAAAAACGCCGAAGCGGCCGTTCTCTGCGGTGCGCTTGCCGTCATAATAAGTGTAATAGCTCATCGTCAAGCCAAACATCAACAAGATCCCAGGGATAATGAACGCCGTCACCCCGATGAACGTCAAGAACGTCACCCAAATGGCCACCGCCAAGATCCCCAAGAAATACTGGGCATTGAACAAGCGCATAATGGCCTGCCCTGGCCGCACCCGCTTTAAATCGCCGCGGTACACATCCAAGGCGGTAAAGGCGATCCCTTGGGTGAACCACAACAAGATCAAGTCTTTCAACAAGCTTGAGCGCGTATCGGCGTGCTGCTCATAATAGCTGGCAAAAGCCGCCGGTTCAGTAGCCATGCGCACCACCCCGAACTTGTTGATCAAGGTGGTCATCGCCCACATGCTCAAGAAAGTGAACACCACTGTGATCAGCCAAGGCAAAAGGTTAGCAATCATCATTTGGCCCCAGTTGCCATCAGCACGCAAACGGGCCTTGGCGTTATGTTTGATTTGGCGCCGCGTTAATAATTCATCGTCCATTAGTGATTGCCATCCTCCTTGCCAAACTTGGGATCGGCCACGCCGACTGCCCGCTTCTCGTTAACCATGATCGAACCGATCCGCCACAATGCCCACAATTGTTGCGGCACTGCGCCGATGACCCCTAGCGAACGCGTCGCCGAATCCGCACGCACCACATGATGATACCCAGGTGTCCCATAATAGAAGAAACGGCTGGTGGCCATGATATAAGCGGCATTGAATAATTCGTCTTCCATGATCGCGACGTTCTCATCAAACGTCAAATGCAGCGCCGTGATCACACTGCGCCGATAGAACTTATTCCATAAGTACCCGCGCACCACCCCGGCAGGTGCCAACATTCCTCGCAGCAGCTGTTTGCGCGTGAGCTCATGATCAACGCACGACTTGGCCGCAACAGGCTTAGGTTCAGGCGCATCGGTATAAAAGGGACTCACGAGCAGGTCATAAGGCCCCGCTTCTAAAGTCTTAACAAAATTCGCCACATAATCTGCCGCGACCCAATCGTCACCATCCATAAACGCCACATATAAGCCGGTGGCCTTTGCCAAGCCGGCATTGCGCGCCGCAGACACCC
The DNA here is from genome assembly GCF_042847315.1 of Lacticaseibacillus jixiensis. Classification (NCBI taxonomy): domain Bacteria; kingdom Bacillati; phylum Bacillota; class Bacilli; order Lactobacillales; family Lactobacillaceae; genus Lacticaseibacillus; species Lacticaseibacillus jixiensis. The sequence continues at coordinate 26,342 of NZ_BAAFPR010000029.1, read as the reverse complement.
CGCGGTTTTCGTCACAATAAATCGGCGTGATCCGCGGATCGCGCGCGGCAAACTCAGCAATCAAAGTCGCCGACTCATCTGTGGAACAATCGTCGATCAATAAGATCTGCAAATTCGAATATGTTTGATCGATCAAGCTTTGCACACTTCGCTTCAAATACGGCGCCACATTATACACCGGCACGATCACGGAGACTAACGGTTTGGTCACACACTCACCTACATTCCTTCAATCGCAAATCTGTTATGACATAATTTAAAACACCTACTGTTATCATACTGCTAATTACGCCACGCGCCTATTATTAAGCATCAGCTGTCGCATAACAGGCAGCGTGATATAAGTCGTGACGCCGCTTGGGCCAAGTGCGCCCAAACGTCATCCCATCTTATATTCATCGCTAAGTGCACTTTGCTCATAGTCGAGCTCCGCAAGGCAACGCGGCGTGATATAAGCTGTGACGCCGCTTGGGCCAAGTGCGCCCAAACGCCATCCCATCTTATATCCACTGCTAAATGCGCCTTGCTCCGCTCTGTTGCGTAGGTCAGGGGTTGCGTAGGTGCATGGGGGCCGCAAGCCGGTCAGGCCGTGAAACGTGCGGTGTCAGGTAAGACTCGCGTCGACGCAAGCGCAGCGCAGCTAGAGGCGAGGCTTACCTGACACCACACGCGGCAAGTTTCAAGACCCGCGTTGAGCGCAGCGAGGCGGGGCTTGAAACTTAGGTGGAAAACGCGCGCTTTCAAGCGCGGTTGGAACCGGCCACACCGCCTGCGCCGGCTTGCGGCCCCCATGCGCCGAAGCAACCCCTGGCCGGGCCATTACCAAATCCACGCCTTACCCGATCCTAGTCGAGCTGCGCAAAGCAACGGGCTTGCGTGTAAGTCATCCCGATCTAATGGCACAAACCGCCATCAGCTCAGGCTGCCTTACACACAGCCCTAAGTACGCTTTGCTCCGCTCTGTTGCGTAGTCGAGCTGCGTGCCGCAACGCGGGTGCGGTTAGCTAGGCTACCCGACCCGCTAAGTGCGCGGCACTCCGCTCTGTTGCTTTGCTCCGCTCTGTTCATTATATAGAAGATATTCCCCCATAGAAATAACTTTAACCAAGCTTAAGGAATCGCGACGACGAAGTTGGTGTCGGTGCCAAACCAAGCTTGTTGCGGCGCTGGCACGGCGGTGTCGGTGATCAAAGTATCGATCTTATCTAAGGTAAAACCGCGATATGTTGCAGTTGTTTGGAACTTCTGAGTTTCTGAAACCACCACGACCCGCTTGGCTGAAGCAGCCACTGCCGCTTTAATCGCCGCGTCATTCTCATAAGCGAAGTACAAGCCGCCGGGCATGATCGCCGTGGCGCCAATGAATGCAGCATCAAAGGCCACCGTGGCGATTTTGGCCAAGCCGGCAGTGGAATAGAAGAAACGCGCATGGTGATTCAAGTTGCCGCCTAACAGGTGCAACTTGACTTCCGGATGCACGGCCAAGGCGATGGCATTATCCAGCGAATGCGTGTAAATCGTCACCGGTACATTAATGCTTTGCGATAATTTCAACAACGTGGTGGAATCATCCACAAAGTAGACACCGCCTGGATGGATCATGCCAATGGCGGCTTTGGCCATCGCGGTTTTCTCAGCAGAGAACAGCTTTTGCCGCTGTGAATAGCTGGGGATCGTGTGGCCGAATGTCAAACTCACGATCCCCCCGCGCGTCCGCCGGCCAGCGCCTGATGCATCCAGTGCCACCACGTCGCGTCGGGCGGTGTCGCGCGACACCCCGACTGCATTCATGATATCTTCGATGCTGAGTTCTTGTTTTTCCGCCAGCAACTTCTTGATTTGTTCGAACCGTTTCTCTCGGTACATCGCCATTATGGCCACCGCCTTCTCAACAACTTACTTTCATTATACCCGAAACCCACCCAATGTGGGGCGGCGGCTGTGCTTAAGCGTTGCCAGAAGCACCAAGTGAGTTATATGACAAAAATATTTCGTGATGCTTGTGTAACAGCCAAGTAACAATATGACGAAAAAGCGGCGTTTTGTCATGGCAATGGTATGACCATGACATACCGCTCCCTTATACTGCATGTTGTTAAGGGGAAACGTCACAAATACTAGGAGTGAATTTTTATTCTAAACCAACGATTACATTTCATGGCCGCAGCGTTAGCCACTGTATGTGGCAGCATGTTTGCCATCAATACCGCAAGCAAGACCGTTGAAGCGATCGACTCGACGACTAGCACTCAGCACGCCCAAAAAGCCGACAACGGTCAAGCATCTGCTCACGCAACTGCCAAATATATCGTATCGACCAACCATATGCTCCACCCTGTTCAAAAGATCGAAATCAAAGTCGGCGTCAACAAAATCGCCGAAGAACGCGAACGCATCGCCGCGCAAAAAGCCGCCCAAGCTAAGGCTGCGGCTGCGCGCGCTGCCGCACAACGGGCTGCACAAGCCAAAGCGGCAGCGGCTTTGCGGGCTAAACAAGCCGCTGCGCAAAAAGCGGCGCAACAACAAGCTGCCCAGCAGCAAGCCAGCCAACAGGCCCAACAACAAACCACGACCACTACTGCTGCGCCTGTAGCAACCACAACCAGCAACCATGGCACCTTCAAGCTGAGCTTCTATGATCCCGCAGTGATGGGTTCAAACATGGGCTACAGCGGCGTGGCAGCGAACTTGTCGGTTTTCCCGCGCGGCACGCGCTTGAAGATCACGTTGTCTGATGGCACGGTATGGTATCGCACCGTTAACGACACCGGTTCTTTTGCCCAAAGCAACTCACGGCAGCTTGACGTGGCCATGCCTTCCAGCCAGATCCCTTCTGCTGGGGTGTTATACGCCACAGTTGAAGTCGTCGGCTAAATTTTACAACCACTTTGCCAGTCGCATTTTGCGGCTGGTTTTTTTGTTGCCGCGCTGTTTTGATAGTTTTTGTTTATCACCTGCCTGGCAACACGCCGTTGCCGCCAGGGCGCGGTTTTTTATGTGGATAATATGATAAAATGGCTTGACGATTATGAGAATGAGCCGTATGATTGCAATAATCATTATTACGTTGAAGAGATAAGTAGCTGCACGCGCATCTTAAGAGAGCCGACGGTTGGTGTAAGTCGGTGTTGGGCGCCAGCGAAAATGGTCTCGGAGTAGCGCTGTCACGAGCCTTAAGGTAAGTGGTGGCCGGGTACGCCCGTTATTGCGTCACCGTATCGCGATTAAGCCGTACGGACGAGTGTTAGCCGGTAACGACTAGCAGAAAACCGGGTGGTACCACGCACAAGCGTCCCGCGTTCCAAGCAATTGGAGCGCGGGATTTTTTTGTATCTTCACAACAAGGAGGCAGCGATATGGCACATGTCAACATCTTAAGCGGACTTACTGCCAATGCAGCAAGTGCCCAAGCAAATGATTTGAATATCTTGGTGCTGAACTTGATGCCAAATCGCGCCATCACTGAACGCCAAATCGCCGCGGTGTTCGCCCAAGGCTTGCGCGATGTCGCTTTGACCTTCTGCTTGCCGGATACTCATCATATCCGCCATCACGAACTGGCGCTGCGCCAAGCCTACACCAGCTTCAGCGCCATTAAAGAGCGACACTTTGATGGCTTGATCGTCACCGGTGCAGCCATCGATCGTCTGGCTTTTGAAGATGTCGACTTCTTTGCGGAATTGCGCCGCATCTTGACTTGGCGCAAGACTCATGTCGACGGTGCCTTGTACATCTGCTGGGGCGCTTATGCCGCCGGCAGCATCGACGGCACCTTCAGCGGCCAAAGGCTCACCAAGAAGATCTCTGGTGTCTACACCACCGACGGCTTGACGATGCCGCATTCGCGTTACTTCACGATCCCGCAAGCTGCGGTGCATCGCGGCCAGATCATCGCCGGGTCCAAGGCTTTAGGGGCGACGCTGATCGAAGACAGTGCCAACAACAACTGGTATCTGGCGGGTCACTTGGAATATCAAACCGGCACCTTGCGCGCGGAATACTACCGCGATTGCCGCAAGGATCCTGCAACGCCTTTGCCAAAGCATTATTTTGACGAAGACTTACAACCGCACAACACCTGGCACAATGACGCGCAACGCGTTTATGGTGCTTGGCTTCAAACATTAACAACTACTACTCGGAGGCGCAATCATGGCTAAACTCGCAACGCAATTGGTTCAAGGTACTAACGGTACAGATGACTTCAACACAGGCGCGGTAGTCCCAGCATTATACTTGTCTACCGCCTTTCGTCATCCCGGCTTAGGCGAGTCTACCGGCTATGATTATTCCCGCTTGACCACGCCGACGCGGGCTTTGCTGGAGAAGCAATTAGCCGCTATTGAAGTCGGCAGTCATGCTTATGCGGTCAGCTCAGGCATGGCCGCCATCGACTTGGTGTTCTCCACTTTCACCCGTACCGGCGATCACTTCATCGCGTCAGATGACTTATACGGCGGCAGCTTTCGGTATTTTGACGAACGCCAAGACCACTATCAAATCAATTATGACACTTGGGACGGCGTGGATGTTGACGCGTTGCTGTTAGCCATTCAAGACAACACGCGCTTGATTTGGTTGGAAACCCCGTCGAATCCGACGATGAAAGTCATCGACATTGAAGCCGTCGCCACGGCGGTGCATGCCATTCGCCCAGACATCTTGATTGCCGTGGACAACACCTTCTTGACGCCGGTATATCAACAACCCTTAACGCTTGGTGCTGATTTGGTGGTGCATTCTGCCACCAAGTACCTCGGCGGCCACAATGACATCTTAGCTGGTGCGGTGATCACCGCTTCTGATGAATTAGGTGAAGCCTTGAGCCAGCAGCTGACCACCACCGGTCAGAATCTTGATCCTTTTGATTGTTGGCTCTTGTTGCGCTCTTTAAAAACCTTGAACCTGCGCATGCATGGCCACACCCATAACGCTCGCGCTGTGGCTAAGCACCTAAGCGACTTAACTGGTATCGATCGCGTCTTGTACGCCGGCATCGGCGGCATGATCAGCTTCTATCTCAACGATCATTACAGTGTAGATGCTTTCTTGCAAGGCTTGAAGATCTGTTCATTTGCTGAAAGTCTGGGTTCAGTGGAAACCTTGATCACGGTGCCGGCGATCCAAACCCACCACGACATGCCAGAGGCCCAGCGCCTGGCTTTGGGCATCACCGACAATTTGATCCGCGTTTCTGTTGGGCTGGAAGACGAAACCGACATCATCTCAGACCTCGATCAAGCCATTGCTAACGCCAAGAAGGAGTAAATCATGCACGATTACACCAAGATCATTAAAGCCACTACTGTCAAAGACCCAGTTAGTGGCGCCGTGAACACCCCGATCCACTTAAGCTCAACATTCAACCAAGCCGACTTCGACCACTTTGGCGAATTCGATTATGCCAGAAGCGGCAACCCGACGCGCAAAGTCGGTGAAGCAGCGGTGGCAACGCTTGAAGGCGGCAAGTTCGGTTACTTGTTTTCAACTGGGATGGCGGCAATTTCCAGTGTGCTGAGCATTTTCTTCCAAGGCGATCACCTGGTCGTCACCAAGTTCGTTTATGGCGGCACCTTCCGCATCTTAGAAGACGTGCTCAGCCGCTTTGGGATCACTCACACCTTCGTGGACCCGACGAACTTAGCCGAAGTTGAAGCCGCGATTCAGCCCAACACCCGCGCGATTTACATCGAAACCCCTTCTAACCCGGTGTTGAAAGTCACCGACATCGCCGCAATCGCCAAGCTTGCCCATGCCCATGACTTGTTAACCATCGCCGATAACACCTTCATGTCCCCGGTGCTGCAAAAGCCGTTAAGCTTAGGCGTTGATATCGTGGTGCATTCTGCCACGAAGTTCTTAGCCGGCCACTCAGACATCTTAGCCGGCGCGGCGATCACCAACGATCAAGCCTTAGCCGATCGCATTTACTTCATCCAGAATGCTTTCGGGGCCACATTAGGCGTCACCGACACCTTCTTGTTGCTGCGCGGGATCAAGACTTTAGGCGTGCGCATGGCCCAATCCAGCAAAAGTGCCCAACAGCTGGCGAAATGGTTGCATCAACAACCGCAAGTCACTCGGGTGTGCTACCCAGGCTTGCCCAGTGACCCAGGCTATGCCATTCAGCAGCAACAAGCGGCCAATGGCGGCGCAGTGTTAAGCTTTGATGTGGGCAGCGCCGCTAACGCCAAGATCTTGGCGGAAAGTTTGACCATCCCAGAATTTTCTGTATCGCTAGGCGGGGCGGAAAGTATTCTATCTTATCCGCCAAAGATGAGCCACGCGGAAATGAGCCCAGAAGAGCAGCTTGCCAGCGGCATCACCCCAGGGCTGTTGCGCTTTTCTGTGGGGCTGGAAGATGCGGATGACTTGCAAGCGGACTTGGCCCAAGGCTTGGCGAAACTTGCACCTGTTGCCGATGGCGATTGAAATTGACTGAACTTAATGTGTGAACTATGAATTTGGAGGCTTTGCCATGGCAGAATTACATGTTGGCCTGTTAGGGCTTGGTACCGTTGGCCGCGGGGTCTGTGCGATCATCGCCAAGCCGCATCCGCAATTAGCCGCCAGCGGCTTGAAGATCACCCGCGCGGCGGTGCGCACCTTGACGCCGCAGCGCCAAGCGCAATATCCGGACATCGCCTTGACCACCGACGCGTTAAGTGTGGTCAACGACCCGGACATTCAAATCATCGTCGAAGTGATGGGCGGCATCGATTTGCCTTTCGCCTTACTTAAGCAGGCCCTTAAAAACGGCAAGCATGTGATCACCGCCAACAAAGACCTGATCGCCACGCATGGCAACGAACTCACCGCCTTGGCGGTACAACACCACCGCGCGTTAAATTATGAACCTGCCGTGATGGGCAGTATCCCGATTTTGCGCACGCTGAACACGAATTTTGCCGGCGACGATATCACAGCCTTATACGGCATTGCCAATGGCACTTCTAATTTCATCTTGTCGCAAATGAACAGCGGCGCCAGCTACAACGAAGCCTTAAAGCGCGCCCAAGCCAAAGGTTTTGCCGAAGCCGACCCCACCAACGACGTGGAAGGCTTAGACGCCAGCTATAAGTTGTTGATCTTAAGCCGCTTGGCCTTCAACTTAGACCCGAACATGGCCAGCATCACCCGCCAAGGCATCAGCACCTTGCGCCGCGCTGATCTTGCCGCAGCTGATTTCTTTGGCTACACGATTAAGCCGTTGGTTTCAGCGGTGCGCAACGGCGCGCAATTGGCCTTGAACGTGGCGCCGACTTTGGTGCCGAAAGACCACCCGTTATCCGGGGTAGCGAATGAATTCAACGCGATTGTCTTGGTATCGACCAACACCAATTCACTAATGCTCACCGGCCCTGGCGCCGGCTCGCTGCCTACCGCCAACGCCGTGGTATCAGATCTGCAAGAAGTGGCCAACACGATTCGCGGCAAGCAGTTGCCCACAGTGGCCGCCAAGTCTTTGCAGCCAGCCACGGCCTTTGATCTGCCGACGCGCCAGTTGATTGCCTTAACCACCAATGGCTTGGTCACCGGCTTAGACGTGGCCACGCAATTAGGCATTCACGGGCAAATCTTTGCTTCCGGCGATCAATTGCATCTGTTAACGCAGCCGGCGCGGCGTCAAGAAGTCGCGCAGTGGCGTGAGGCACTGACCCATTTTGTCGGGGTGCGGCTGCATCATCTGCTGCCGGTATTTGACCCGAATGTTCGCGGCGCTGCCGAGCTTTCTCATCAAGATGAGAAAAAAATGAACATTACTGCTTGACTTTCGCCAGGATTTAATCTAAATTAGAGCCAACATCAATTGAGACAACGACATTGAGTAGCAAAGTAACCAGGAGCGCTTGTCAGTGAGCCGCGTAAAGTGTGAAGCGGCCAAGTTAACCGAAGTGAAAGTAGGCTACGAGTCGATACTGCGACATAAACGCGTTCAGCGCCCCAACGCGACCGTGTCTAGCTAGCATTCACCAACGACCCAAAGTACGGGTCATCGGTGAGTGCTACGCTAGCCAGATCGCTAAGTGCGGGTCGCTTCACGCTCTTGAAGTGGTATCTGGGATTGCGCCCATTACAGCAATGACGTATCGCCAATTTGGCCGTACGTTTAGAGGCTCATTCGGTGACGAATGGGCGATGCAAGGTGGTACCGCGCAATAAGCGCCCTTGACAGAGAAGTTTCTCTGTCAAGGGCGCTTTTTTGTTTGAGTCAGGCCAACTCAAACCGCCCTGTCTCATTGATCCGCTGCACTGGTGAATTTAACTTGGAGGCGTCAATTATGCAAACCAAAGATCACAAATTAAATCGTAAAGAATATATTATCCTCGGTTCTATGTTATTCGGCTTATTCTTCGGGGCCGGCAACTTGATTTTCCCGATCCACTTAGGGCAGATCTCCGGCGGCAACTGGCTGCCTGCTACGATCGGCTTCTTGTTGTCAGCGGTGCTGCTGCCGCTGATGGCGATCTTGGCGATTGCCATGACCCAATCTGACAGTATGTACCACCTGGCTCGCCCAGTTGGCCACGGCTTTGCGCTGTTTTTCCTGGTGTGTACTCACGCCAGCTTAGGCTTGTTGATCGCCACGCCGCGGACGGCCACGGTTACTTTTGAAATGGCGATCCAGCCTTTCATCAGCAAAGGCCACACGCAACTGGCATTATTGATCTTCTCGGCGATTTATTTCTTGATCACCTATCTCTTATCCCGCCATCCGCAAAAAATCACCGATTACGTCGGCAAATTATTGAACCCGGCATTGTTGCTGTTGTTAGCTGTGGCCTTCTTCACCGCTTTTGCCATTAAAGGCGATGGCAGCACCTTGGCTGCCAGCACCCATGCCACTAAAGCCATCGGCAACTTATCTAACGGCTTCTTGCAAGGTTACAACACCATGGACGCCTTGGCCGGCTTAGGCTTTGGCGTTACCATCGTGGCTGCGTTGAAGTTCTTCGGCGTTCACACCGCCAACACACGCTCTAAAGACGTGGCCAAAGTAGGCGCCTTGTCCATGGGCCTTGAAGCTTTGGTTTATATCCTCTTGATTGCTTTAGGCGTGATCTCCTTGCACTTCACCAAGATCACCGCTAACGGCGGCCCGGCTTTCAACGCCATTATGACGCATTACACCGGCATGATCGGCACCAGCTTGCTGGGGGCCATGACTTTCTTGGCTTGCTTGACCAGCTGCATCGGCTTGGTTTCCAGCTTGTCGCAAGACCTCGGGACGCGCTTTCCGAAGATCGGCTTTGGCAAATTCTTGATCGGCACCTGCACTGGCAGCTTCTTGATTTCAAACTTCGGGCTTAACCAGATCATCGCTTTATCCAGCCCAATCTTGATGCTTTTATACCCGCTGGCCATTGCCTTGATCTTGCTGGGCTTGCTGCACCCCTTCATCGGCAAGCAGCCAACGATTTACAAAGCCACCATCGGCTTGACCTTGATCCCAGCGATTTTAGACGCCATTCACGCTTTGCCGCCATTCTTGGCCAACAACGCCTTCGTGCAAGCCATCAACAACTTCGGCATGCATTACATCCCAATGTTTAGCATTTCCATGGACTTCATTCCATTCATGCTAGTCGGCTTGATCGGCGGCACTTTGATCGCCAAGTTATCCGGCCAGAAGCTCAACGCCACCGCTGGCGAATTGACCCAAGATTAACCTTTGCTGCACCCCAAAAGTCGGGCCCAGTGCCCGAGGCAGCAAAATTGTTTCACGTGAAACATCTGCGCAAAGCCGCTTGGCAAAAGGGCTTTATACTGAACGGCTTAGCCCGTCAGTTGCAATTTATAACAATAATGATCATCTTGATCACAAAACAAAACTCGCCTCTCAAATATTGAGAAGCGAGTTTTGTGGTTCTTGGTTTGATTAATGCATGGCACCGACTTGTTCTGCGGCTTTGAGCCAGCCTTGGCGCTTGGCATCGCTGCTGCCTTTGACCATGTTGCAGCTTTGCCAGCGGACTTGTTTGAGGCCCATTTTCTTAAAGGTACCGCGGATCAAGGCACGTTGGATCGCGTTGCCAAAGACCCAGCGATACAAGGACTTCGGGGTGTTCATGGTGGTGATGATGGTGGTGGACTGCAGCTTTGGCAACAGCGACTTCATGCCGGTGCCGCCTTTGGTGTAATCGAAAGTCTCGCCTGGGAACACCACCTTGTCAACGAAGCCTTTCATCATGGCTGGCATTAATTCCCACCAAATTGGGAAAACCAAGATCAAATGGTCAGCAGCTTTAACGCGCTGGATGTAGTCGATGGCTTGATCGTCTTGGGCGTGATGCTTCAAGAAGCCGATCAAGTCAGCACTATGCATGACTGGATCGAAGTGATCAGCTTCCAAATCGATCACATCAACAGTGTTGCCGGCTGCTTGCGCCCCTGCTTTAGCTGATTCCATTAACGCATGGCAGAAGCTGCCATCATATGGGTGACTCGTTACGATTAATGTTTGTGTCATATTCTTTTCCTCCAAAGGTTGACAGAGCGGAGCAAAGCGCACTTAGCGATGTGTATAAGACAGCCTGGGTTCATGGCGATTTCTGCCATGGACTCGGGATGGCTTACACGCAATCGCGTTGCTTTGCGCAGCTCGACTATAAACAAAGCGGAGCAGCCCGCACTTAGCGGTGGATATAAGACGGGATGACACAAAGGCGCTTTTTGCCTTGGTGGCGTCACGGCTTATATCACGCCGCGTTGGGTTGCGCAGCTCGACTATGAGCGAAGCAAAGCCCACCTTTGGCGGTTTTTTGCTTGGCTCAACTAACTGATGAACTTAGTATATCCAGCATCAACCTTTGGCACATTAACATATGTTAAGCAGGCGAACTTTTTCTCACGCGTTCGCGAATTCGGGATAAAGATACCGGCGTGATGCCTAAATACGTCGCCAATTCATACTTTGGCACCCGCGCAATGAGCTTGGGGTCATTGGCCAACAAGCTGCGATAGCGCGCTTCTGGTGATTCTTCGATGCGATTGAGGAAATATTGCGTGTAGTCGATGAAGCGATGGCACACATAATCAGTGAACGCCGCCATAACTGCCGGCTGGTCTTGCAAGGCCTGGCGCAAGCGGCTGCCATCGACACTGATGACGGTGGTCGGCTCGATAGCGGTAATGGTAAACAAACTCGGCTGGGTCAAATAGAAGCTTTCAAACGACGCCACGGCTTGATTCTCAAAGAATAACTGCACCGTCACGTCGCGGCCATCGGCATTGTGCCACAAGCGCAGCGCCCCGCTTTCGACAAAATACAGCTGGGTGGCCACATCCCCTTCTTGCAGCAGATCATCGCCTGCACGATAGGTCCGCCGGTGGCCGGTGGCTTTGATTTGCGCATAATAATCACTGATTTGCATGTGTTGCCTCACTTTCATGGACTTGTGCCAATAATAAAAACCTGCGCATCTGATTAAGATGACGCAGGTCTTCTGATGAGTCACATTATTGGCCTGGGCTGCCTGCGGTGATCACCGGCGTGCCGTTGTCATCATAGGTGCTGGTTTGCGCTGCTGCATTGGCAGCGGCATACAGCGTATAAACTGGGTTGTTGCCATCGTTCCAGTTGAAGCCGGCCTTGGTGTTATAAGCATTCTGCTTGGTGTTGTAGTTATTCAGCGGTTGCTTGGCCAAGCCCATTTCCCCGCGGATGGCATCGGAAGTCTTCTGCAGCGTCTCACTAGTCGGCACTTGATAAGAGGCGCCATTGATATAAACCCCAACACCTTTAAGCGTGGTTTGCTTCACGTGCTTGATGCAGTCGGCGTATTTCTGCGCGATCGCAACCATGTCCGCAAACTGTAAACTGGTGCGCATCGAGTTGGACAGTGAATCCATCAGCGTCGAATAGTTGCTTAACGACTTGGCCGTCAAGGCTTCTTTCACGATTTGGGTGATCACTTGACGTTGGCGCTTCTGGCGGCCGTAGTCGCCTTCAGGATCTTGATAACGCATCCGGGCAAATGCCAAGGCATGTGCGCCATCCAAATGCATCTTGCCTTTGGTGAAGGTGTAACCGCCGGAATGGCTGTCTTTCCAGGTGAATGGCACATTAACATCAATGCCGCCGACTGCATCGACGATCTTCTGCAATCCCGCCATGTTAACGGTGACGTAGTAGTTGATCGGAATGTTTAACAGTTGGCTGACGGTTTTCATTGCCGCATCGTTGCCGCCGGCGTTATAAGCCGCGTTGATCTTCTGGGCCCCGGCATTGTCGGCACCTTCAATTTCCGCGAGTGTATCGCGCGGGATCGACGTCATTGTGGTACGCTTATTCTTGGGATTGATGGTCACGACGATCATGGTATCGGAGTTACCGGTGTAAGTCCGGCCGAACGCCCCGGTATCGGTCCCCAGTAACAAAATACTGATCGGCTTCTTGCCGGTAATATCTGATTTAACGGCGGCTTTGGTGGAAACCGGGTCGTAAGTTTTATCAACCGCCGTTTTCGTTTGACTGTACAGGCGCACTGCGTAGCCGCCAATCAGCACCACCAGCGTCAACACGATCACGAAGACGTAATGGCCGAGGCGGCGGCGCGGTTTCTTCGGCTTTCGCGTGCGCCGGCTGGTTTCTTCTTCCATATAATAACTCCTATGTTTACAAGTTCACTCTTTTCCACATTCTACTCGAAAAAGTCAACGAGCGCACGGATTTTGGCGAAAAACGTCCGTGTTATCATGATATTAATAAATCCTTGAGAAACGGAAGTGCTGCTATGTCAACCTTACCAGAACGTTCTGCGGTGCCGACTGCACTGACTTGGGACCTCACCACGATTTATGCCACCGATCAACAATGGGAAGAGGCCTTCGCCAAAGCCCAAACCGCCGCTGAAGCGTTAACGGCGCTTAAAGGCCACTTAGGCGACTCAGTTGAAGCCTTAGCCCAAGGCCTCAGCCAGATCTTGGCGGCTTATCGGCAAGTGGAGCAGGTGTATGTTTATGCCAGTCTCAAAAGCGACCAAGACACCGCCAACGCCACTTACCAAGGCTTTTCTGCCCGCGCCCAAAGCCTGTTGACCGCCGTTTCGGCAGCCAGTGCCTTCATGGAACCGGAGCTGTTGGCGATTCCGCAGGCAACCTTACAAGCGTGGCTGGCTTCAGATCAGCTGGCGTTATATCGCCACTTCATTGAAAATATCACCGCCGAAGCCGATCACGTTCTGCCAGCCGATCAAGAAGCGTTGTTATCTGCTGCCGGTGACGCGTTAAACGCCAGCGCTGCCACATTCAACGTGTTAAACAACGCCGATCTAAAGTTTGGCACCGTTAAAGACGACCAAGGCAAGCCGGTCACCTTAAGCCACGGCTTATATGGCGAATTGATCAAAAGTACCCACCGCGCCGTGCGCAAAGGCGCCTTTGAATCGTTGTATCAAACTTATGGCGGCTTGAAGAACACCTTTGCCCAAACTTTGGCTGGTGAAACCAAGAAGCATAACTTCTTGGCCAAAGCGCATCATTATCCAGACGCGCGCGCCGCAGCGATGGCGCAAAACCACATTCCAGAAGATGTTTACACCACCTTAGTCACCACCGTCAACAAGCATCTGCCAAGCCTCCACCGTTACTTGCGCTTGCGCCAGCGGTTATTAGGCCTTGATGAATTGCACATGTATGACTTATACACCCCGCTTAACGGCAAGCCGCCGGTGAGCTATACGATCACTGAAGCTAAAGTTGAAGCCTTGAAAGCCTTGGCACCGCTGGGGCCGGATTACCAACAGCACGTCGCTGACATTTTCAACGGGCGGGTGTTGGACGTGGTGGAGAATCAAAACAAGCGCTCCGGTGCGTATTCCGGCGGCAGCTACGATACCAAGCCGTTCATCTTGTTGAACTGGCAAGACTCGGTAGATGCGTTGTACACGTTGGTGCATGAAACCGGCCACTCGGTCCACTCTTGGTATACGCGGCACAACCAGCCTTATGTTTACGGTGATTATTCGATTTTTGTCGCGGAAATCGCTTCGACGACCAATGAGAATCTGTTGACGGACTACTTCTTAAAGACCCGCTCAGATAAACAGATGCAAGCTTACATCTTGAACTATTATCTCGACGGCTTCAAAGGCACGGTATTCCGTCAAACCCAATTTGCGGAATTCGAACACTGGCTGCACACCCAAGATGCTAAAGGCGCGCCTTTAACCGCTGACGCATTAAGCAAACAATACGCTGCGCTGAATGCCAAATATTATCAACCCGTTGTGCAAGATCCGCAAATCGCCTTGGAATGGACGCGTATCCCGCATTTCTACTACAATTATTACGTTTATCAATACGCTACCGGCTTTGCCGCTGCGTCAACGTTAGCCGCTGGGATCAGTGCCGAAAAGCCAGGGGCAGTCGATCATTACTTGAATTACCTGAAATCCGGCAGCTCCCGCTACCCAATCGAAACCATGCAAGAAGCCGGCGTGGACATGACCAAGTCCGATTACCTCGAAGCCGCTTTTGCGGTATTCGATCAGCGCTTGGATCAGCTGGAAGCGTTACTTGCACAAGCTTAAGAAAGGATGATCATCATGAAAATCGGATTCATCGGTACCGGCGTGATGGGCACCGGCATCATCAACAATTTGCTCAAAGCGGGCCATGCCGTCACGGTATTCAACCGCACTAAAGCTCACGCCCAAGCGGTATTGGCCAATGGCGCGACTTGGGCCGACTCAGCAAGCGCCGCAGCCAGCGGCGCTGACGTGACGATTTCAATGGTAGGCTTCCCGCAAGACGTTGAAGCCACTTATTTTGGCGACAATGGGATCTTAGCCGGCGCCAAAGCCGGCAGCATTGTGGTGGATATGACCACCAGCACCCCTAGCCTCGCGGTGAAAATCGCCGAAGCTGCCCATCAGCGGGACTTATTGGCGTTAGATGCACCAGTGTCTGGCGGCGATATCGGCGCTAAGAACGGCACGCTGACGATGATGATCGGCGGTGATCAAGCGGCTTTGACCAAGCTTTCCACTGTGTTTGATGCTATCGCCCATGCGCAGAATTATTTTGGTGAAGCCGGCATGGGCCAGCACGCCAAAATGGCCAACCAAATCATGATCGCCGGCACCATGACCGGCATGACCGAGATGCTGGTATACGCCAAAGCCGCTGGGTTGGACCTGCAGCAAACCATCCAAACCATTGCAGGCGGTGCCGGGGATAACTGGAGCATGGACAATTACGGCCCGCGGATCTTGCGCGGCGATTATTCCGCCGGCTTCTTTATTAAGCATTTCGTCAAAGACTTGCGCATCGCCTTAGAAGAAGCCGACAACCTTGGCATCGACTTGCCTGCGACCAAAGAAGCCAAGCGCTTGTATCAAGCCTTAGTCGACGCCGGCCAAGGCGACTTAGGGACACAAGGATTGATCACCAGCTACAAAGGCTGGCCCCAGAGCGGAGTGGCGCGCATTTAGCGGTGGATATAAGGCGGGATGACGCAAAGGCGGTCCTTGCCTTGGCGGCGTCACGACTTATATCACGCCGCGTTGCGCCACGCAGCTCGACGAAGACCACAGCGTTTGATGCATGGACTCCAGCATTGGCAAAGCCCGGATCGATGAAGCTCCGGCGCGTGGGGCCAGCAAGATGGCGCAGGCTGTGCGGCCGGCTTCAACCACGCAAAGTACGCGTGTTTTCCGCCTAACTTTTGAGCTTTGCACTCGCCTGCGGCTCGCCTCGCAAATCTCAAAAGTTGCCGCGTGTGATGTCGAGCAAGCCTCGCAAAGTACGCGAGTCTCGCTTGACATCACACGTTTCACGGCCTGACCATCTTGCTGGCCCCACGCACCTGCGCTTCACCGATCCTGCGAAATTCGCATCAGGTTACTAAACCATTCGCGCATTCGGTACGACGTCAAAATCGGAGTTACTGTCTGAACCAAAGCAAACCACCTCTCTTGCGTGAGTAATGCGGGAGGAAGGTGGTTTGTTTTCGTGCGAGAAATTGCATAAAATAGGCACATTGAATTTAATTGTAAAAGGTTTGTAAAGTGCTTGCGCAGGTTTAGCGATGGTGCTATATTATCGTTGCAACCTGCAGTGGGGTGTTGAGACTGGCAAAGTACAAGTTGGTCTGTACCCGGCATCCCTACACGAGCTGATCTGAGGGTAGCACACGTAACGGTGTGCGCCGCGGCTCGTGCGTTCAAAGCGCCAGAGCGCCATGAAGCCCAGCGTCTTCTCCCTGGGCAATGCCAGGACGTTATCAGATTGTGCCACGACCACCTCAGCGCAACGTAGGCTTACGGCGCTGAGTACTTAATTGAATATACCAGAGCGGAGCAGCCCGCACTTAGCGGTGGATATAAGGCGGGATGACGTTTGGGCGGTTTCGGCCCAAGCGGCGTCATGACT
Organism: Lacticaseibacillus jixiensis; assembly: GCF_042847315.1. Classification (NCBI taxonomy): domain Bacteria; kingdom Bacillati; phylum Bacillota; class Bacilli; order Lactobacillales; family Lactobacillaceae; genus Lacticaseibacillus; species Lacticaseibacillus jixiensis. The sequence continues at coordinate 9,964 of NZ_BAAFPR010000029.1, read as the reverse complement.
TATATCACGCCGCGTTGGGCTGCGCAGCTCGACGAAGCACAACGGGCAGGGATAAACATAGCCTGTTGTGACAAATGCACGATAGCGAATACGCTGATCGTGTATTTGTCGTGATTATGTACAGCGGCTCGACGAAACCAGGCAAAGCCGCCCGCTTCTATCCGCATCGCTGAGCGAAAAATAACGCGGCCACCACGAGAATTCTCGTGATGGCCGCGTTATTTTTTTAGTCTAAGCGCCAGCGATGGATGCCTAAAGCAATAAAGTAGAACGCAAACTCAATGGCTGCGATGAAGAACGTGACCGGCCAGTTAGTGTAATAGCCCAAAGCCAAGCCGGCCCAAACGCCGATCAACGCCGCCGCTGTGGAGATCACCAACATCTGCGGCAAGGTGGTGCCTAAATATTTGGCTGCTGCCGGTGGCAAGGTCAACAAGATAAAGACCAATAAGGAGCCGACGATTTGCGCGCCGATCGACACCGACACCGCCAAGATCAACAAGAAGTAAATCGAGATCAAGTTGCGCCGCACCCCTTGGGCTTGCGCGCCGGTGGCGTCGAAAGAATCAAAGGCCAAGCGCCGGTAACCAAACGCCATGGTCACCACCACTGCCGCAGCTAAGGCCAGCAATTGCCAAACGTCGCTGCGGGAAATGCCGATGATGCTGCCAAACAAGATCGTTGTGGCATAGCTGGCCGAAGCGCTGGACAATGACAGAAACAAGATCCCTAAGCCGACAAACAAGCTGGACACCGCCGAAATCGACGCTTCTCGCCGCGACTGCTTCACCGACAATTTGCCCACGGTGATCGAGCTGACGATCGTAAACAACAACATCCCATCTAACGGCCGGATCCCCATGAATACCGCAAACGCCGCGCCGGCAAAGCCGACTTCTGACAATGTGTGCGCCAAGAAACTCATCCCGCGCGCGGTGACGAACACGCCGACGATCCCGCAAGTAAAGGCGATGAAGGTGCTGGCTAGCCAAGCATTCTGCATGAAAGCATATGTGAACACTATTCTACCTCCTGTGCAGATTGCAATTCTTCAGGCATCGCCGCTTCATCCATATCTTTGGTTTGATGCATTTCATAATGACCTGGCGTCAACAACAAATATTGATCAGTGAAGTCTTTGGCCAACCCCAGATCATGCGTGACAAACAACACCGTCAAGCCCAGCGTCTGGTTAAGCTCTTGGACCAACGTCATTAATTCGACTTTGGTGTTCACGTCTAAGCTGGCGGTGGCTTCGTCTAAGATCAAGAAATTCGGGTGAGTGAGCAGCGCCTGGGCCAAATACGCCTTTTGCTTCTCGCCGCCGCTGGCCCGCCCCAATAATTGACGCTGCCGCGCCAACAGATGGGTCTGCTTCAACACGTCGGAAAGTTCCGCTTGTTCATAGCGGGTATGCCAGAAGAAGTTGTGGTGCAGCTGATTGAGTTGGACAAAGCTTCTGATCGACAAAGGATATTCAGGGTCAATGTTGCGAAATTGCGGTACATACCCCAGCTTCATCCCCGGCATATATTGGATCTGGCCGCTTTGCGGGCGCAATTGCCCCATCAATAAGCGCACCAAAGTCGTTTTGCCCACGCCATTGGCCCCGATCAGGCTGGTCATCGAGCCTTGTTGTAAGGTGAAATTGAGATCTGAATACAGCTTGCGGTCATGGAACCCGAAGCTCAAATGTTGCACCTGCAACAAATCAGTCATAGCTTGCCCCCGAAAAGAAAATAGTAATGATTACGAATTAATAGTTTACATGAAAATGGCCGATTTGGCCACCTTTTGACCTAAATTCTTGTCAGAAGCTTAACTGATCAAAATGGCACATCTGCTTCGCGCTTCACCCCTTGTTTGATGGCCGCAAACGCCTTGTCAGAATAGAAGGCCGTCACCAGCTGCCGCAAAGGCTCGCGGCTGTCTTTGATCTCAGCGCCTGATGGTACGGCATGGCCGTTGACGACGCGCAAACCGTATTGCTCCGAAAGCCGATACAGCGTGTCAGTGGCGTTATACATCTTTTGGAAACTGACGGTATCGCCATTGCGCAAGGCATAGAACATATGCTGGGTCTTGCCTGAAGAAGCGTCGTTGAACACCATCAATGTGTCGCCTGCCGTTAAGACTTGCTCTGAATCAGCCACCACTTGATAACTGTAGCTGCCGCTGGCGGCGTATTCGGCGATTTCAGACAGCTGCAAACCGTTAAGCGTCCAATATTCGGCAAAATATAGCGCCGCTAAGTCAGCAGTCGTCAACTGTTTGAGGCTGCTAGCCGGGGCCAATGCCGCTTCTTTCATGGCATCGATCGGGTATTCAGTCCCAGGCACACTGCGCTGCCAGCTGCTGCTTGAAGCCGCCGAACTGCTTGAAGCTGGCGTTTGGGTTTGATCAGCACCGGCGCTGGAAGCAGAAGCTGCCGGCACTTGGGTCGGGGCCGCTGACTGACGCGCTGGCTGGTGCAGCTCTGGCAACTGGTCAGTCCATCCGGCGACACCGATCAACAGTGCTGCGATAGCCACACTGATGGTAATCACTCGCTGATATTGAAAGCGCCGCTGCACATGGTCTAGCGGCGTGAAGTATAAATCAGTCGGATCGCCTTGTGCGTTGGCCTCAGTTAAGAAGCGCTGCGTCCACGCCGCGACGACCCACGCCAGATAACTCGCCACCACTAACGCAATGGCCGCAGTGGTCAAAGCCAAGTTGCGCAACAGCTGTTCAGCTGCCGCATCCACGAAGCCGCCTTGCAGCTGGATCGCCACCGCCAAGGCAATCAGCGCCACCGAAAAGACACCTAAGCCGATCGCCCAAGCACGCAGGCGGTGCTGATGGGGATGGTTGCGATAAACGCCGCGCAAGTATACGCGACGGGCGGCGCGGATTTGTTGGGCAAACATGGTTTTATGCGTGGTTTGCACCAAGTCGATCACCTGCTGCTCATCACGCCACAACAAGCCGCCTGCAATCGCTGCGATCAGCAGTAAGATAGCGATCATCACCCAGATCATCATGTCGACCATCCTCCTTCTTGAGTTAAAAACAGTGCCTGCAGCTACTGCAGACACCATCCGTTACTTCTGTAATTCCGTCAAGTCATTGGCCTTGCTGAAATCAATATAAATCGTCTTGGCATTGTCTTTGACGATCAAGATGTAGCCATGCCCCAAAAAAGGCTTGTCGCCGGCATAAGTCAGCGGGAATTCCTGCGCCGGCGCCAAGTTGCCTTGGATCAGCATCGCGTACAATTCGTCGTCATCGTAATCATCTGAGAAGGCGATTGCCACCGGTGCGGTGACTAATTGATCGGCCTTATTCATTAAGTTGATCACATCAAAGATCTGATCGGTCACTTCTTTGGGGAACACCTCAGCGACTTGTTCGCTGACGTGACGCCGCTTAGTTGCTTCGTACATGAGACACCTCTACTTACTTTTATTCATAGAACACTTTACGCTATTGGCGGCTGGGTTGCAACCGATACGCCACGGCTCAATTGGCGTGTGTGCGCTGAAACGCCGCCAGCTGGGCATACGCCGTGCGCAAGCGGCGATCGGCGTCTTGCCACAGCGGCATCAATTCGCCATACACTGCCGCTTCACTTGGCTGAGGCTGCAGCGTTTCGTTGAATTTAGGCACGATTTCATCTAATGACTGGATCAACCCCAGCGCCTGCATCCCCACGATCGCCGCGCCTAACGCGGAGCTTTCAAAGCTGGCTGGAAACGCCACTGGCACATTGAGAATGTCTGCCAACAACTGGCGCCACAAATCACTTCTGGCAAAGCCGCCAGTGGCATGGATCAAAGTCGGCTGCCCGGCCACGGCGCTGACTTGCTGCAGCACTGTTGCCAAATTCATGGTGATGCCTTCCAGCACCGCCCGCAGCATCGCTTTGGTATCGTGTTGGCGCGTCAAGCCGATGAAGCTGCCGCGCGCATCTGCATCCCATAGCGGCGCACGCTCACCGCCAAGATATGGCAGAAACAACAGCCCATCAGCCCCTGCTGGCACCTGCTTGGCTAACGCCGTCAACGCATCATCCGCCTGTCCTGCGCCGATCGTATCACGCGCCCAGCGCCACACCACGCCGCCATTATTTACCGGACCGCCGATGACATAGCGCCCTTTGGCCAAATAATAAGTAAACAAGCGGCCGCTGGCATCCACAGCGGGATGATCGATCACCGTCCGTACCGCGCCGGATGTGCCGATGGTCACCGCTACCGTGCCGGGCGCCGCGGCGCCAACACCGAGGTTGCTTAAGCAGCCATCCGATGCGCCGATCACCACCGGCGTATCAGCAGCGATGCCCAGCTGTTGGGCAACTGTTGAAGCCATGCCGCGCAATTGATAGTTCGTATCCACCAGCTGCGGCAGCTGATCCGCACTTAACCCAGCCAAAGCCAAGGCTTGCGGCTGATAAGCCAATTCAAACAAATCAAACCAGCCGGTAGCATTGGCCAGCGAATAGTCTTGCACATATTCGCCAAACCAGCGAAACAACACATAATCTTTGATCCCGATCACATGCGCCGCTTGGGCCATTACTGCCGGTTGCGTCGCGTTTAGCCACATCAACTTAACCAGCGGGCTCATCGGATGGATCGGCACGCCAGTTCTCGCCACTAACGCGCGGCCTTGCGCCGTGTCTTTCAGCCGCTTGGCAAAAGCGGCACCGCGATTATCTGCCCAAGTCAACACATTAGTCAGCGGCTGATCTTGCGCATCCATCACGATCACACTGTGCATCGCCGCTGAGAAACTGATCCCAGCCACTTGACTGCCGCCGACTGTGGCGATCACCTGATGCACCCCAGCCATCACCGCCGCATAGATCTGCTTAGGGTCTTCTTCGGCCATATCCGGTTGCGTTTGAATCAACGGATAAGGCTGATTGGCAGACGCTTGTACCTGCCCAGATTCATCAAAAGCCACGACTTTGGTACTGGTAGTCCCAATATCCACGCCGATCACAATTGCCATACTTGACGCTTCCTTTCCCCCGCACTTTAAAAAAAGGCCAGACCAGCTGTGGCCTGACCTCAGTTAATTTAATTATGCGCCAGCGTGGGACTTCTTGTCTACCGCATGGCCGCCGAATTGGTTGCGCAAGGCGGCGACGACTTTACCTGTCATGGTATCTTCTTCTTCAGAGCGATAACGCATCATCAAGGAACTGGAAATAACTGGCGTTGGCACATGCAAGCGCAAGGCTTCTTCGACTGTCCAAGCCCCTTCGCCGCTGGAGTGCATTACCCCTTTGATCTCGTCGAGTTTGGGATCATCAGAGAATGCCGATTGGGCCAGTTGCATCAGCCAGCCGCGGATCACAGACCCATGATCCCATAACTTGGCCACAGCTTCGTTGTCATAATCGAAGTCCGACTTGCTCAACACGTCGAAGCCTTCACCGATGGCTTGCATCATGCCGTATTCGATGCCGTTGTGCACCATCTTCAGGTAATGCCCAGAACCGGCAGGGCCAGTGTACAAATAACCATCTTGCTGGGCGATCGCTTTAAACAGCGGTTCGATCAGCGGCCAAGTCGCTTTGTCGCCGCCGATCATGAAGTTCCCATTGGCGCGGGCGCCTTCCATGCCGCCGCTGGTGCCGGCGTCAAAGAACTTAATGCCTTGTTCTGCCAGCTGGTCGTTATGGGCCAGCGAATCTTGATAGAAGGAGTTGCCGCCATCAATGACAATGTCGTTGGCTTCAAGCAAGTTGGCCAATTGGTTGATGCAGCTTTGCGTTGGGGCACCGGCTGGGACCATCACCCACACGATTTTCGGCGTTGGCAAAGCCGCCACCAAATCTGCCACCGTTTCATAAGCTGCAGCGCCAGTCGCGGCTACTTCTTTGCGCGCAGCAGGATTCAAATCAAACGCCGCTACTTCAATCTCATGGTCGCGCATGTTGCGCACCAAGTTCATTCCCATTTTACCTAAGCCGAGCATGCCGATTTTCATTGACGAAAGCCTCCTAATTGATATTTTCATTATATGTAAAATATTTACAGAAATCAAATTAGAATGTCGTAAAATATTTTCTCATCAAAATGCCGCCAGTCAATATGCTAAACTATAGGAAATTCACTCGGGAGGCAAAACATGCAGAACTTCGCGCTTCAATACGCGGCGGTAGCAGACGGGCTGTCTGCCAAAGAACGCCAACTTGGCGATTACCTGCTGGCGCATCAACAAGCCGCCAGCACCAGCTCGATTTCGGCCTTAGCCAAAACTTGCGGCGTATCCACCGCCACAGTATCGCGCTTCGCCAAGACGCTAGGCTTCGCCAATTTCCAGGCGCTGCGAGTCAGTCTGGCCGCCGCTGTGACTCAGCGGCCGCTTTTTGAAGAAATCGACGGCTCAGATACCCAACTGGCCATGGCCGATAAGGTCTTTGCCGCCAATGTCGACGCCTTGCACGCTACTGCTGCCAATCTCACTGAAGCTCAGCTGCAACAAGCGGTCACGATGTTGACCAAAGCCCAGCGCGTCGGCCTGTTTGGCCTTGGTGCCAGCAACTTGGTGGCCTTAGACGGCTATCACAAGTTCTTGCGCACGCCGATCGAGGCAGTGTACGCCAGCGACTTTCACATGCAGCTGATGGCCATCACCCGCTTGGATAAACACGATTGCGCCGTGGTGATCTCGCACACCGGCCACGACCGCGACGCCTTGGCCTTGGCCCAAGTGGCCCATGACCATCACGTGCCGCTGATCGTCATCACCGGCGCGCCTAAGTCACCGGTGGCCAAGCTTGCCGACAGCTTATTTGTCGCTGTAGCCGAAGAAACGCAATACCGCGTTGAAGCCTTGCACGCCTTGATCGCGCAGCTGTCTTTGATGGATACCTTGTTCATCTTGTGTGCCGTGCAACTGGATGAAGGCGCCACGGCGGTATTGACCAAGATCCGCGAAACCATCACGAAAACCCGCAAGTAAGTGCCCGCAAAAAGTGCCGCCCTTGAATAATCAAAGGCGGCACTTTTTTGTCGAGTTGCACAGCCCAACGCGGCTGCTCCGCTCTGGATTTCGTCAAGCTCGTAAACTCGATTAATCGATACTTATCCATCAGGGCAAACACGATCCTGATTCGACTACACGAGGACAGGCGGTGCGGAGGTGCGTGGGGCAAGCGTCGGTCAGGCCGTGAAACGGTCAGCACCAAAAGACATGCGGGCTTTGCATGGCTTTTGGTGCTGATCGCGGCAAGTTTCAAGACCCGCGCTGAGCAAAGCGATGCGGGGCTTGAAACTTAGGCGTAAAACACGCGCACTTTGCGTGGTTGAAGCCGGCCGCACCGCCTGCGCCGACGCTTGCCCCGCGCGCCGCAGCAACGCCTGTCCGGCCCTGACCAAGTCCCCGCTTTATACGGCTGTGGTCTTCGTCGAGCTGCACAAAGCAACGGGCTTGCGTGTAAGTCATGCCGCCGCTTGGGCCAAGTACGCCCAAACGTCATCCTGCCTTACACTCCGCCCTAAACCCGCTTTGCTCCGCTCTGGGTTTTTTCGTCGAGCTGCGCAGCCCAACGCGGGTGCAATTAGCTACGCCCCCGCACTCGCGGCAAAATACGCCGCAAGCACGAGGGCTAGGCTAATTGACCCGCTAAGTGCGGGCTGCTCCGCTCTGGTTAGAATGTCGCTGTGTCCGGATCAGTATGGCTGCCGGCTAAACCGGTTTGGGCATCGATCACTTCCATATCATGATGCGACAATTCGAAGTCAAACAATTCAGTGTTTTGCTGGATACGATCGGCGTGCACTGACTTTGGCAACGGCAGGAAGTCATGCTGCAAGGACCAGCGCAGGACCAATTGGGCCACAGACTTGTTGTAGCGCTTGGCCATTTTCTGCAGTTCCTTCACATCAAAGATCTTGCCGGTACCAAGCGGGCTGTAGGCTTCATTAAGCATGCCATGCGCTTTGTTATAAGCGACCAGTTCTGGTTGCGCATCTGATGGGTTCAACAGGATCTGGTTGACCATCGGCTTGACCGTAGCCGTCTTGTACAATTCTTCCAAATGGTGCTCGCGGAAGTTGGACACCCCAATTGCGCGGGCTTTGCCGGCTTTGAGAATATCTTCCATCGCGCGCCACGTTTCGGCGTTGACGTTCTGCCAGTCATCACGATACTTCACTGGATTTGGCCAGTGGATCAGATACAAGTCGACGTAATCCACGCCTAATTTCGTCAGGCTGGTGTCAATGGCTTTCATGGCGTTATCGTAACCGTGATCTTCATTCCACAGCTTCGTGGTCAAGAACAAGTCATCACGCGCCACACCAGATGCTTTGATCCCTGCGCCGACACTTTCTTCGTTGCCGTATGCCGCAGCAGTATCAATGTGTCGATAGCCGGCGGCCAGTGCCGCTTCCACACTGGATTTGGCCACCTCACCATCAGGCGTTTGCCAAGTGCCAAAACCCACGATCGGGATCTTGACGCCATTGCTTAAGGTATAAGTGTCAGTTAATTTTGTTAAATGTGCCACAGAAAATTCCTCCTTGGATACGCGTTTAGTGCAAGTCTTTCACACCGGTTTCCAGCATCGCCATCACTGCAAGCGTCTGCTCATCAGTGGTGGCTTTAGGGGCGCCGTTAACGATCGTTGCATAAACATGTTCATAGACTTTGCCATAGTCGCCAGGCACCGTCACCACGCGTTCTTGGTGATAAGTCCCAGCATCATCCATATACGTCAAAGTCCCGTAATCTTGCGGTCGATCCAGCCCGAAGTCGGCATGATCAGGCATGTAAAAATGCTTCAAATCGGCTTCTTGGCGATCGGTAGTCATTTTGATAAAACTGCCGCGTCTGCCATACACGGCAAAACTCGGCCGACTGGTCAAGCGCATGTAGCTGGATTGCACGCAGACTTTCAAGCCGCCGTAATACAGATCCACAGTAAAGTCATCGTTCATGTGCCCTGCGCCTAACAACTGCCGCACATCATAGCGCACCCGCTCAGGTTGGCCAAAATAGCCTACCACTTGATCCAATGTATGGGTGCCATGGCCATATAAGAAGCTGCCACTGGCAGAATACGGTTGGCTGGCTGGCACTTGCGGACGATAGTAATCAAAGGCCGAATCCAATTCAGTCAGCTCGCCTAACTTGCCGCTGGCGATCACTTGCTGCACCGTGAGCCAATCGGAATCATAGCGGCGGTTGGTGTAACATTGCAAGAACAAACCGCGGTTTGAAGCCAGTTGGAACAATTCACGGGCTTGGTCAGTCGTTTCGGTAAACGGCTTCTCCAACAAAACGTGCTTGTCATGTAATAATGCCTGCTTGGCCAGTTCGTAATGCGTCGACGCCGGCGTGGTGATCACCGCCAGCTGCACCGCCGGATCGTCAAACACCGCAGCGGCATCAGTTGTGTAGTGCACGCCTTCGACCTTAGCCCATGGCGAGTCCATGTGCCGGGCATAAATGGTTTTGACGGAGAATAACTTTGGCAATTGCAGAACATAAGGCAAATGGTAACGGTTCGTACTCTTCCCGTTACCAACATACGCGATCGTTAATGGCATCCTTAAATTCCCCCTATAGTATCCAATTTAAACCGTTACCGCATTTGACGCAAGGCCGAGCGAAGCGATGCCAGAGCGAAGCAGCCCGCACTTAGCGGTGGATATAAGGCGGGATGATGCAAAGGCGCTCTTTGCCTTGGCGGCGTCACGACTTATATCACGCCGCGTTGGGCTGCGCAGCTCGACGAAGAAAGTTCCGGATCGGTGAGACTTCGGGGTGTGGGGCCGGCGAGACGGCGCAGGCGGTGCGGCCGGTTCCAACCGCGCTGAGGAACACGCGTTTTCCACCTAACTTTTGAGCTTTGCACTCGCCTGCGGCTCGCCTTGCAAATCTCAAAAGTTGCCGCGTGTGGAGTCAGGTGAGCCTTGCATCTAGCTGCGCTGCGCTTGCGTCGACGCGAGTCTTACCTGACACC
>NZ_BAAFPR010000028.1:0-34416 GCF_042847315.1 Lacticaseibacillus jixiensis | reverse complement strand
TATGCTACCCGTAGTATACAGGAGGTTTCTGTATTGTTGGTCAATTTCTTCGCCGACCTTGGACAATTTTTTCGCCGAGTGGTGTCAAAAACTTCGCATTACCTGGTAAAGCTATATGCCGTCTTCATCCTGGGCATAAATCACTTGAAACACGTTGTCAGCGTCTCTAACAGCGTCATGTTCAATGGCAGACCGGGTAACATCTTCGTCGTTCTTAAACTTAACCTTGATATCTGGATAAGCCGTTGAAATTTTGACAAACATTCTGTTCTTAATACCGTTTTGGCCGGATGTAATCTGTTTTAAGGTCTCATTCAGTGCCGGTCTTAAGTTACCAATTTCATCATAAACAGCGATTGCATTGTGGAAACTATCAAAGCCACCGCCTTGTGAGGTACCCTTACGAATCGTATTCTTAGTGTTCTTTGCGATAACCTGCGTTGTTTGAGCTTCCACGCCTCGTTCTCTAGCATCATCTGCAAAGTCAGGCAGAGATAAAATTGTCTTCGCCTGCAAAGATACGTCATTGAACAGCTTGGTTGCATGTTCACTATCGTAACTGGCCACTAGCAAGTCCTGTGATGTCGCATTCCAGCAGACTACAAAGTAATAAAAGTTGATTAGGATTGATGCTAGCCATGTTTTGCCTTGCTGCCGAGCAATAGAAATATTGGAGGTTGTGAATCGAGTACCATTGTCAATAGTTCTCCAGCCAATCAAGCTATCAAGAATAAACGATTGCCATCTGAATGGCTGAATTGTTTTTGACGTGTCGTCTGGATTGGGCAGCAGTCGTGAAAAGTATTCAATTGCATTAACCATGTCTGGGCTGTATTGATAGGGAAAATCATGATTGCCAATCCGCAATAAATCATTCAAGTGCCGAATGCATGCCAGCTGAACATCTCTGCCAGTCATGTATTTATTGCTGAACATAACGTCATAAGCGTATCTTGTTCCTGGATCGTGATAGTTATCCAGCAGCCCTTGGTAGTCAGATTGGTGCGGATTTACGTATCCACGAATATCAGTTACACCGGTAAAATCAAACGTCTGCACCAAAACCAACCTCCTTCAATGGGCTATCTTTCTTAGGCTTTTCCGGTTCTTCGACAGTTATCTGACGTAATCCAGAGTCAAACGTAAGTCCTAAATCATGCCCTAACGACTTCATATTCTTCACACAAGAGTCCATTTGAACCGCACCGGGGGAACGCTTTACTGCAACGTTATCGTTGTCATAAATCCACAGCCCCTGTTGCTCAATCAACTGCTCAGACTTAATGTAAAGCGAGTAATAACGGCAATATAGTTCAAGGCTTGGCTGGTCAATTTTTTTCAGGTAACCAAGTTTCTTGACTTCGGGAATAAGTGACTTCCATAATCGGCTTGCTTCGTCGTCAAGGTGAACAGGAGGCGTGTTCTGGATGTCCTTCATATCGTCGCCACTGTTGGAATGATCATCAGAGGAACCAGCATGTAAAATTGTTAAATTTGGATGATTTTCTGGCAAAAAACGTGCCTCCTTTCTGTGCTTAAATGCCATCGTTTAGGGATTTGGTCCTCAAAAGTCGAAATTTTTCAAAAATGGTCTCGCGGCCGATGGACACTGGTGTGTGAGGTTCCCCTTGAACAACATAGGGCCCCCCTATTTTTTGTGAGCGAGTACCCATTCAGAGATTTTGCTGCGTGTCCACTTTGTTGAAACGTCAAGATTTTCAATTCTGGACTGAGACGTGTATATCTTTTCCTCAAGCTGTGTCTTCCAATAGTGGCATCCCTTACAGAGCACCCATAGGTTGTCATGATCTAAGCACTTGCTTCTGTCAATTCTCAAAGGCACGATGTGATCAGTGACTAGATAGCCAGGCTTGTCATAGGTCTTGCCACAACATGCACAAGTGAAGTAGGCGTGAGCTTTAGCATCACGTGCGGTGTGTTCCCATATCTTAGACTTATAGAATGCAGCAGACTCTTTGTCGCGCTTGTACTTGTCGTAATATGATGTGTCACGTTTAACATGCTTTGCAGTATCAGCGTAGCTAGGTTTATACAAGCCTGTATGTTCAGAACAATATGGGTTTGCTTGAGCATAAGGGATTACATTATTGCATCCAGCCTTGCGGCATACCTTCACACGCATGTGTCACTCCTCATGCAATCCAATGACGATTGCCAGCCCAATCCAGAATACGATCCAGATGATCCAAGCAATCAGCGGCATGAATACTAGCAGCCAACCCCATGCAATCAACCCGAATAGCTTGGCCAGCACAAAGACTAGCGTCAACAGCAATAAAAAGTAATACATGTGTTCTTCCTCCAATATTGAGACAACGTGCTTTAAATAGACGATTTGTTTATTCTTCCTATTGCATCTGTTCACCTGCTGAAATATAATGAACCCGTGCAACACGATTACGCGTTGTTCACCCCTAACGCCCATTTCATTCACACGGCGTATGCCCTTGGTCCCCCAACCGAGGGCTATTTGCTTGCATTATTTAATAAGTCTGTGAGATAATGCCAAGTAAAGGGAGGTAATATCTATGAGCTTAGATGGTAAAATTGATAGCACTAAGGACAAGATCTCCGGTAAAGCAAAAGAAGTTGAAGGTAAAGTTACTGGTGATAAGGCCCGCGAAGCACAGGGCAAGGCTGAAGGCGTACTTGGCAAAGTAAAAGAAAAGTTAGACGATGCCAAAGATGCCGTTAAAGATGCTGTTGATGATGTGAAAGAAAAACTTGATAAAGATTAGTCTTACGGCCGGCATTTGCCGGCTATTTGTTTGCAAAAAAAATAGCTCCTCTCGTTTACTATCTTGCTCATTTGTAGCTATTCTCCTTGATGTGTCCCTCGTGGTGTCCGTGTGGTGCACGCTCTAGCCAGTCTACTGACAAGCAGTTGATACCCTCACGATCGGCACGCTTAGTTGAGTAGTTGAGGTGCAGATCAACTAACCCCGAATCAGGTAGCTGATCCACACGTTTACCATCGACCCATACTTTCGGGACGGTGTGTTCATCTTGCCAGTCGATGCGAATGTGTGGCACTGATGCCATGTCTTTAGCAAACTGTTTGGCCTGCTTGTCTACCTTGCCAATGGCGTTGCGCTCCATCGCAGTCATCAAGCCGTTGTGTGTTCGTGTTACTTTGTTAGGCATTGTTATCACCTTTTGATTGCATAATAAAAGCCGCCTCACCTAAAGACGGCCAGCGGTGGTGTCAGACACCGCATGTATTAAATTGTGTCTAGCGGGTTTCCAATCCACGTTAGAATAAAACTCTTTTGCACGCTATGAGTAATCAAGAGGGGCTGCACCTTCTAACTTAATAGTTTTGATGTAGCAAGCGCCGCGTGCTCGCGCAATGATCGGCGATAGCTTTTAACCACTCACCGACCAGCAATAATCATTTTATTTTTATTTAGCCGTGATAAGCGGCTATGCAATCGACGGGCATCGAACCCGCATCGTGTTCACGTCGCGCTAACGTGCCGCTTTACTTTAAGCTACGATTGCACTCAACTTGGTAAGCTGGTTTCCGGGAACCCAAGTCGAAAAATTCCATTATGACATTCAGACAATGAACATTGCCTACCAGTTGAAGCATCAGCGGATTATCGCTACCCGAATCATTCAACACTATCATAATAACAGTGAATTCAATTCAATTGGTTACTACTTAGTTGCAATTTAATCACTTAGAAGTTGCTTGCTCGTCTCATTTTTTAACACGATCAGCTCATGATTGGGGTAGGATTCGGCAAACTCGAACAATGCTGATGCCTTTTGGCGTTTAGCAGTGCCAACACTTCCAAGCCCCATACGTTCTGCTACCTGCCACATTTCTAGCTCCTCTGGCGTACAGTAGCAAAAGTACAATAACCATTTGCTTTGAAACTTGCATAGTGCTAACGCGTTATCAATCACTCCGAGGTGTGCTTCTGCGTCTAGCACCTTATCCAGCCTAGCGACAAGGGCAGCTTCGGTGCCGTTCTGAAATGATTGAGCTTTTGGCATCCCGTCCATAGATGGTGACTTAAGATCAGTCAACGGGCGGCCTGCCAAGCGCGCATAGTGCCGATATTCCTTTAGCTTCTGGCGAGCCTTATCACAACTAGCCTTTTCATCAATTTCTGGAAACAATGCCATCAGTTAGCCACCCCTTGTGCTAGAATTAGTTTGTCAAGTTAATTCAGGCTGCCGTGAGGTGGCCTTTTTTCGTGCCATCAATCAAACTCATGCAGTGTCTTAGAGACTAGCTCATCGATAGTCATCTTGCCGCCATACTTGGCACGCTCCTTGACTAATTCGATATGAGCTTCGTTGTCGCGGCGTGCCTGCATCATGCGGCGATGCTTTTTCTTAATAGCTGACTTCTTTTTACCCATTCCGTTTCGCCTCCCGAGCTTTGGCAAGACGGCGTGCTTGTAGCTCTGTTTGTTCAGGCGTTAGCTGGCGCTGTTTGCTGACTTGAACGTTTGCCCCTGTGATTATACCTACCAGATTTACAATGCGTCCTAGGCCATCAAATTGCCGTACTGACGGAGTAACAAATTTATTCCATTTTCTAATGTGAACGGGGTTGTTACTGGAAAAGTGCCAAGCACCATCCCAGCCTTGATAATTGATCACCGTTTCCTGTTCATCACGGGGTGCAACACTCACAATCGACTTAACCATTAGGCTTCACCGCCATCAATAAAATCGATTTGCCCGCTTGCCGGCGTTACATCGCGTGGCGATTGTTTGCCATCATCAGTGTTAAGTTCCGTTTGTCGTGGTGTGAGCTTGATGAATACCATGTCAGCAAGGCAAGCGGCTAAAGCATCACGCTTACCATCAAGTAGCTTAGCGTCAACTTGGAACTTGATTTCGACGAATTGACCATCTTTCGATTGCTTTTCCGCCGTGTTGACGATGTAGCCATAAACATCAATGCTGTTGTCTTTCATTTCAGTCATTATATTTGCCCTCCTAATAGGCTGTGGCATCTAGCCACGAATAATTTAAGTTGGTGCAGATTAACGGGTCGTCGTCTTTGCGTTTCTTAGTCACACTTTGCGCGATCGACTTAAAGTCATGCTTGCGGACTACAACCGCTTCGACGGGGATGCCAAACTTGTGCAGGAACTCGGCAAATTTCTCTTTTGGTCCGCTATCAATGCCATACATGCCAAAGCTGTTTTTGACGTCATAGACGTGGATCACAGCGCCTCTAGCATCGAAAATTACGAAGTCTGGCGTGTAGCGAATCTGTCGCGCCTTTACTGGCTTCAATATTACTTTCAGTGGTGCCAGCTCGACAGTCGGATGCACGCGGTAGTGAAAGCCTGAATCTTTGACAAAACGTGTGTAGAAGTCGGCTTCCTTTTGGCTGTCAAAGGTATAGCCATCCAAGCGAACTTTAGTGCCACGTTTATTTAAAGCTGTTGGACTTACCATGATACCTCCCAGGCTATGAATAGTATGACGGCAATCAACGATCATGCCACCAGTTGTAAAGATAATTATGCAGGCTCATTCGACTTCCTCTTTCCTCAATCTCTTATCTCTATGCATCCGTATAACGGCCTGTGCGGGCTCAAATTCAACCGCGTCTAATCGTGTTGGTAGCTCAACGAAACCCGCTAGGCGCTCACCTGTGGACGCTACGACGTGGTGCAGATACTCGCGACCACCGGGTGCACGACTTTCGTCGCGGTATAGGCGGTAACGAGTCACTGAATATCCGCCTCCATCTTGTCGCCATCGTCGTCCTCCATCATATCGTGCTTGATTGCGTCGGAAGCTTTAGACCACATCGCCCATACCACAATAATCGCAATCACACCCAAAACAGCAAGGCCACACACTAACGCTTGCCAGCTCATTTATCCGCCTCTACGTCTTCAAAATGAACCTGGTCAAGATAAGCTTTATGCAGTTGACCGTTGTATTCGACCACCGCAACAGGCTCCATGATTTGACCAGCAGAATGACCACCGATAAGTGGACTTTCGCCCACAACCTTTGCGACCTGAAACACGCCATAAAACTTTGCGGGGGTTTCCTTGTCTCCACTGACTACATAGCACTTTCGAGTCATATTCATTTCTCCGCCTCCAGTTTCACGATTTCGCCGGTTTCCTCAACGCGCCAGACACCCAGAATCAATGCACGGGCAACTTCCGCGGATTCTGATCTAACTTTATAATTGATGTCATCATCGCCACTTAGCTTATTGTCATACGCCTTGTCCAAGAATTCTTTCCACCAAAGAAAACGATAGGTTATCATGGTGTTACTAACATCTTTTGAAACTACCGGAAGATCATCTGGCAAGGCGGCGTCGTATGCCATCATGCATTCGTCATCTGTTGGCTCACCCTTTGTGTTTCCGGCTAGAAAACACCACCGACTATTCACAACAGCATCAAACACGTCTCGCTTCGTCTCATTGCTCATCGTCAGTCACACTCCACTTTCTCGCAGTCCAGCAATCCGTAGTGCTCAACCTCGGCGGCGGTGAACTCAACCCAGGTGCCTTCTGAATCACTCTGAGCTACGCCAAGGTCGTCGACGTCTTCGACTTTGTAGTAAATCAGCGTCTTGGCATGTGGCACCTTGACGTTCCACCGCTTCGGCTGCTCGACCACCCAGCCGTTGACGTAGGCGCGCATGAGGCGGTCTTCTAGTAATGCCTCTTGGTCGGAATCTTTCACGGCAGTGTACGCATACTTACTAATGACTGCTGCGGGGCGCCATACGGTTGTGTCCTTAGCCTTTTTCAGCATCTTCGCTTCTTCTTCGCTCACCACGATCTTCGCCGGGGCCTCGGCCAGCTCAACGACATAGGCGTTAGATAATCCCCAGCATTCGATGTCATCATCTGCATCTTCAAAAGTGTCATAAAACGATGCTAGAGATAGCTGGTCAACCCAGTCATTGTATTCGTCAGAATATAGCCATTCGCCCTTATCATTTTTAACTACAAATAAACTAATCGTGATACCTCCTTATTCTTTGATTCCCACACTGCGATAATTCGCACAAATTCCAGCATCACGAGCGCCATAATCAAGCCTGTGATAGGTAACACCCAACCGGTAAAAAACACCATGTCGATCCCCACGATGGCGATTAAGACCATTGCGATAATCAATAAAATCGTTTCTAAAGCTTTCATTCGTAATCCTCCGGTCCAAGTGGGCTGATTAATTTTTCGTAAGTGATTCCCATGATTTGGGCGGCCTTAGCAAGCGCTGAAATCGCCAATTTTCGACTATCGTCTGCCATGAAGTTGTTAAATGTCGGATACTTCACAAGAATTTCATTTGAGAACTCCTCACGAGTAATATCATGATCATCTAAATAGTTATGGATTCGTGCTCTTGCATAATCAAACTTGAGACCACTTTGTGTAACTGGCATTGATTTAATTCCTTTCAACTTTCTCTTATTTTCATTACATACTTGCGCCAACGCTTGCGAATATCGTGTAACCAATCTCTGACACCGGCTGGCATGTAATTCATGACAGGCTCAATCGTCGGCCCGTACTTTTTCTCAAATTCAGCAACGTCTAACGCATCTAGCTGTGATACATAAGCTTGCTCGTAATATTTTTGCATCCCAGTGTATTTGGCTTGATCCAGATACATCTTGGCTTCTTCTAGGTTAGCCATTACCAGCATCGTGTATTTGAAGCCACCCTCAAGCATGTATCCGTCAAACTCGCGAAAATTCATCGTTGGATTAGCCATAAGTAACTCCAAAGCGCATCTTATCGGCTTGGAACGTCATCGGGATATCTTTACGCTCGCCCTCACGATTTTTCTGAATTGACAAGATGACAGAACGGATTTTCTCGTACTCTTGTTTCTCGTCTTCGTTGTAAAGAAAGCCAACAGCATTGCTATCTTGCTCAATTGATCCGGATTCGCGTAAGTCTGACAACCTTGGGCGTTGTCGATTATCTTTCTCCATCATTCGGCTTAGTTGACTAAGCATAATCACTGGGATGTTCAGGCTCTGCGTAAGCTTTTTAAACTGGCGAGTGATCTGCTCAATTTGAAGCCTGCGATCTGATTGCCGTGGCACTTCAACCAATTGCAGGTAGTCGATGATGGCTAGATACTTTTTGCCAGACTTCTCGGCATCAGCACGGCTTTGAACGATTGCATTAACGATTTGGTGCAACTCGTTCAGGTTGTCGTAGATGTGCAAGTCATAGCCATTAAATATCTTGCCGGCGGTGCGCACGTCATTCTTTTGCTTGTCAGTCAGCATGTCCGGGTTGTTCAACAACTTGCCTGGCAAACCCAAGTAAGCTGAAATCAAGCGATCATAGTTCTGTCGCTGTGTCATTTCTAGACTAAACAGGTCGATAGTCATATCAGACTGTTTCTCAAAAGCCTTTAAAATTAGGTTAACAACGAATGCCGACTTACCAACGCTTGGCCGTGCGCCCAACGTGATTAGGCGTCCAGCCTTTAGGCCACCACCAAACACTTCATCAATCTGCTGATAGGTCTTAATGCCGTCATCAACGTGGTGCTCAAGGCGGTAGTCCATATCAGTCGCCAATGTCTTCATATCTGCGCCGCGATCATCTTCAGCGGTAGCGGCTTCACTTAATTTGACAGCGTCCAGTAAGTCATCAAGCCTGTTGTTGCTTGGGTCTTTAGCGTAACTAACAGCCTTTCGCTGAATATTGCCACGGTAATACTTGCGTTTCAGCATTTGATTCCATTGGTGTAGTTCACTTAGGACAGCGCCGCCGTGATTGATGCAATCCCAGACGTCGCGTGAAAGCAGATTAGGGTGGTCTTCATCAAGACGCGTTCTAAGCTCTATATAGCCGATGTCCGCCGCTTTGCCTTGCTCATTAACGTAACTAACCAGCGTGCTCAAATGCTTCTCTGACATCCAATCGGGGTCAATCCATTCAGTTCTAACCAACGCTGGTTTTTGGGTAATGCAGTAGAGCACATGCCAGCGTGGGTCATCAGGACTGTAGTTCATTCTTCGTCATTCCTTTCTGCGTTAAATTTGGCAACAGCCGTCTGGATTTGTTCCTCTGTGATAGGCACGCCGTCAGACTTAGCCGTTTCGATAACTGATTCAACTGATCCCAATGATCGGTAAGCAGTAACGGCCCATTTAGCAGGATCAAACTTATCAACTGTTGGCGCAGGTATGTCATCTTGCTCTGCCTTAGGCCTTCCGTATGGTACATCGCTGACATATCCCTCAAACTTACTAGCGGCAAAGATGGTGCTTGGCCGGATGTATCGTTCAGATTCAGTATTCAGCCAACCCTTGCAAACGTTGTTGATAGCCTGTGCAATATCCTTGCTTGTATAGCCGTCAGCTAATCGTGCATGGATCAGCTTTCGATTATTTGGCGTGTTGTGGTAATGTTTGCCTGACTTTTCGTTGAGATATTCAATCACCCCAGCGTAATTGAACGCCGGTTCGGCTTTAGCCGGACTAGAAGGTTCTTTCTTAGCATTCTTTGCATTCTTGATTGTTGTCACTGGATTGTCATTGGGTTGCACTTGGGTTGTCATTTGATTGTCATTGAACTGGTATTCAGACCAGTGAAGTACTGATATGACGCTGTATTTGTTAGTTGATTTGATTGTCAACATTTGCGCATTTTCAAATCTCTTAACCCATCTCCAGAGCTTTCGCCATGTCACTTGATTGTCACGCGGCACTCCATCGTTGAACTCAAACGCCAGTGCGTGGGCGCCCGTGACCAGTTGCCCGCTTGACACGACCACCTCTTGACCATTGAATAAAAATCGGTTTCCGTTGTGACTTGCCTTCATTAACAAAAGTATCCAAAGCTTGAGCTGATCGGAGTCAGTCCAGACGAAAGACTGCCGTGTTTTCCGATAAAGCTTTATCCATCCCCCGTCTGCCATGTGCTCACCTCTACTTCCATTCGATTACGACCCGAAAGCCTAACACCTTGCCTAACGCGTTCAGGGTGTTCATCTTTGCGTTGCGTGTTGTTGTTTCGATTGTGCAGATAGTTGACTGGGGCACGCCACTTTTATCTGACAGTTCTGATTGCGACAAGCCGAGTGCCAAACGACGGTTACGAATTTCATATCCTGTCATAGTTATTCACGCTCACTTTTAGTTAGAAAGGCAAATCGTCATCGCTGATCGAAACTGGCTTGCCGTCGTTGGCGAACGGGTCCTTGGTATTGGTGCTTGATTGCTTACCACCAAAGCCACCGTCAGTCACGTTGCTTTGTGCTGGACGCTTGACGCCATCTGGCTTGCTACCATCCTTGTCTAACTCGTTGAAGCCGAAGACGTTCAGATAAATCTTGCCTTTGTTATTTGGCTTGCCCCATTCAGTGGTGACGTTGAGCTTCTTACCACTGATTCCTTTGGCAAACGTTTCGATGGAATCAATCTTTGTGCCTTTCTTGACACCCATAGCTACAAGCATGGTGTTGAAGCGAGTTTCAGACTTCTTTTCAGTGTCCGTTGAAGTTTCATCCCAGACCAAATTTTGATAGCGAATTTGAGCGCCTTTGTAGGCACCGTCTAAAACCGTGTAATCGATGCTGACCATCTCATTACCGGACTGTGCCCGCTTAGGTTCTGCCTTCGATACAGTGACGTTGTAGGTGCCTGATTCTTCGACGAAACTCCCGAATGTGTTGTCGGGATCAACAGTAAATCCAAATGCCATGATTAATTACCTTCCTTTTCTTCTGTGCTTGGGTCTAACAGTTCATCGGCTGGAAACTCCAACCGGTCATCAATTCGGTTCTTGCCATGATCACCTTGTTCGGTATCACAGTTGATGGTGCGGACACCGCCTTGCTTGTAAATACGACCAACGAAGTCAAACGACGCAGTGAATCCAGAAAACGCGCCGAAATTCATGGCTGGCTCAAAACCTGTACCATCTTTCTGATCAGTTTGGTGCGCCGTTGCATACACGGTCATGCCGGATTCGCGCAAATAGGTGCCAAACTTGCGAAACCACATTTGCATATCACGATAGTTGGCTCGACCATCATTCGACGCCACGGTGTTGTCTAGCACCCAATCATGCAGAGCGTTCACGCAGTCAAAGCAAATTGCCTGATACTTACCACCGCTGATAGCCTTGGCAGTCGCCGATTCAACTAGCTTGCGGATATTAGGCCCATCTGACTGCTCAAACACTAGTGCATCGATGTTGTCGTCGGGCTTGATTGGGTTGGTTGACTGATCAAAGCTGAATAGCATCTTGTGACCCGGAAACTCGCGAAATAATGAAGTCTTGCCAGTGCCACCGTCGCCATAGATGAAATACATGTGCGGCGTCACCGGTAGTTGTCCCGATGGATAATACTTCATTCACGATCACCCTCTGACCAAAATTCGTAGCCCTTTAGTCGCATGTAGTTGGAAACGTCTTGAGCTTGGGCGAGTGTGCCATTCATACCAAAGTGATAGTCAGTGACTTCATCAGCGGCACTCTTTGGCACTTCGGTAACGACTTCGCCAGTCTCAGCATCGATAGTCTTATCGCCTACCTGTTGCTGTTTGGCCTTGGCGATGGCTTCCTCGGCTTCTTTACGTTTGGCTTCTTGTTCAGCCTTGAGATCACGCTCATCAGCCGCTTTGGCGATGCCATCTTTGATGCGGTCAATTGATACGCCCTCATCGACTTGCACAAGCCATCCACTAGGGTCGATGTTGTTTACCTTGGCATACATTCCAACGAGTTCACGCTCGGTAGCTACACGCTTGCGTTCAGCGATCACACCGTCCGCAGCGGCCGCCATTTGCTTGAGGCGTTCAATTTTGGATAGCTGAGTGCCAAACCAAGCGTCTTGCATTTCAACGTCATCAGGCTTGAGGTCGCGAGCTTCCAAGATATCGTTGAGGTCTTTCTTAGCCATTACACGGCGTTCACGCTTAGCTTCTTCGGCATACTTATCGAGTGCATCCTTGATAGGTTGCTTAGCGGCTTCCAGCGACGCCTTGAGCTTGTCTGTGGACGCTTTGAACGCGTTGTAAGGCTCGTTGTACTCTTTCTTGATAGCCTTGCGAAAGTCCTCAATTTGCTTGATAGCGGCGTTTAATTCAGCCTGTGACTTACGAGCTTCGGTAGTGGTGTCGTCGGTGACGACCATGCCTTTATACTTATCAGTAAGCGCAGCAACTGATTGTGCCAAGTCTTGAAAGTTACTAATTTCGAGCTTAGCTGGCTGATAAATCGGTTTAATGTCTAACATGTGATATAATCTCCTTGTCTAAATTCTTGTTGCCGACTTGCTGTCCTACCAGCAGGCCGGCTTTTAATTTGCCCAACTGATCCAGTAAGTCCCGCAAGTCCATTCAACTGTGATGCCTAGTTCTTCGAGCTCACGCATCTCATCAGGTCGAATGTCCTTGATCTTGATGAAATCTGCACCCGCATAGGTTGCGTTGCGGATAGCCGATGCAACGTTACTGGCATGTTGTCGCGCTTGTGCTGCGCGAGTGCTGTCTCGCAGTGCCTCTTTGGTAAACGAATCATCAAAAAGTTTCATTGATATTTCCTCCTAAGCATCCAGCCATTCGCTGACATGAGTGGCCAACCAATACACGATTGCACCGACAACAGCGCCGATGATCATGCTTGGTAAATCTATTGGAATTCCCATTTCTTTCTCCTTTAGCAAACATCACGATGTGTGAGAGCCTTCATTTGCTGATTGCAATTAAGTGATTGATGTCTGCTTTGCGAAAATAGAGTTTCTTACCAACGCGCTTGCACGGTAAACCATGCTTGCGCAAAATTTCGAGTGTTGACTTGGTGCCTTGCAGATACTGGATTGCGTGATCCTTATCGAGCCAATCGGCTGACAGGATGACAATTTCATCACGTAGCATTGCACGGATGATTCGGCCCAGCGCCTTAGCTAGTAGCGATTCCGCCAGCCTAATCACCTTCTTTCTTTTGGCCTCCCCTCGGCGGATAATGAATGCTGAAAGGAGATGATTATTGATGAACAAGATTTCAAATGAACAGATTGCACATGACTTAGCGATGAAAACATGGCTCGGTCAAGTGCGACATGAGCTTGAATCATATCCACCTGGTGAAAACGTAACTCCAGAAATTGGAGTTCAGATATACAAAAGTCTTTACAAGAATTACTTAGCAGCACTTTTGGACTGGGATAAGCCCGAGATGTAGACGCTTTGTTCTGATTGCTCTCGTCCAGTCGCAATGGATAAGAGCAATTTTTGAATATCCTCAACAGAGCCTTCAATCGTTAGCTTCATTTAGACAGCCTCCTTTTGTATAAACTTGTTGATAAAATACTGCTGGCCTTTTCCGGTTACCTTTGGGGTCTTCTGAACTGTTACATGGCCATCCGAGTGACTAATCGCCGTCTCTTTGACCTCGAACAGGCCTAGCTCCATCGCGCGTTGTGTCGGCGAGTTATAGTCAGCACCAATCCGTTTTATCAGATAGCCTTGCTCACGCATCCATGCGAACAACCGCTTCGCACCTATGTCAACGCCGTTCTGCTTGATCATCTTGGCAAGGTCACCGACCAAGATGGTTGTGTGACTTGTGGCAACTGCATCAGCGAAAAGTGCTTTTGGTTTCATCGCCTCGTTATCGGCCGTAAGTGCCGCTGTTTTGGCTTGTTCGTCCTTTAGCTGAGTTGCCAGCCGGATAATGAAGTCTGGATTGGTCAGCGTCTTCTCAATCGTTTCAGGCGTCATGTACGCGCCGTGCTTACGGATTGATGGAAGGACTTCCGACGTGACCCAATGCTTGAACTCTTTGGCGTTTGGCATCTTGCTTGATAGAACTAAGCTATACAATCCGGACTCGTTGATGACGGTCATCACTCGGTCCTGACCTGAGGTACTGATTTGGTACTTCAGCCTGTCTTCAGCGTCAACATGTGCATTGATGTCCCGGCTACCGTTTTGATAGCCAAGCACCTCGGCGACATCCTTACCAACAAACATTGGTTGATCGTCAACTAGCACGGTACGAATTGATTGCCCATGGAAATCGAATAGTTGCAGTTCGTTCATTTTGATTCCTCCTTTCTTAGTACTTCGGTTTTTCCGAAGTCGGTGACAAAAAAATATCGTTGACGCTAACACTTAAAGCGTCAGCTAATGATTCCAAAATTTCGTACCGAGCGTTGCGCAAAGCATTGATATCATGTTCGTAGCTGTAGATGGTTCGTTCGGAAACGCCACTGTCTTTGGCAAGACGTTTTACAGAAATATCTTGGACGGTACGCCACTGACGTAATGTAAGCTTGGCTTTAACTGGTTCAATCATCAACTGCACCCCCTTTCAATATCTACATCTTACATTTCGGTATTTCCGAAGTCAACAACAAATTTCGGAAATATCGAAAATATTTCGGAAATCTATTTCCGTTTTGCCGAATCAGTGATATACTCTACCTATAAGTTGAGGTGATAAAATGTTCCCGCAAAATTTAAAATATTTACGCAACTCTCGTGGCATGGATCAGGCAAAATTTGCTAAAGCAGTTGGAAAAAGTGTTTCAACAGTGAGCGAATGGGAAAGCGGAAAATACACTCCGAAAGCCGGTGTGCTAGCTGACATAGCCGCGTTATTTGATGTAAAACTCGATGATCTCATGTCTTCAGACTTAAGCGAACCAAGAATGTTTATCGCTCCAAAGCAAACAGCAATCGATAATGCACTTGACAGCATTCCGGGAATTCATTCATATCCATATATTCCAGCCGATATTTCAGCCGGCACACCAGAACGTGTGGACGCAATCATTCCTGACCAGCTCGAACAAGTAGCCGTGCCTGATGCGGTCATGGGTAAATGGGCAGGGCATACTGATATCAGCCTCATGCGCGCTAACGGCGAGTCGATGAACCGGGTAATACCAAATGGCTCACTTATCGGCGTTCGCAAGATTCAAGAAGTAAGCGAGCTTGATGACGGCGACATCGTGGTCTTCGACTGTGATGGCGATTATGCCGTTAAACGCTTTTACAATGACAAAGAACATCGGGCATATATTTTCCAACCAGATTCTGATAAGCCAAATTTCTTCCCCATCACCCATGGCTATGATGACGAAGATCTCGTCCACATTGTGGGGCGTGTGGTGATGTACGTAGTGGAGCTTTAATACCCGTCCTAGCGGCATGATCGTGCGAGCCGATCAACGGGCTTTACGTCCAGACCGGATTGACGTTAAAAGCTGAGGTAAACATTCTGGGGGAACTATTATGGCAAAGAAAAAAGTCGTTGGGGAAGACGGCAAAACGTACACCGTCAAGGTCAAGAAACCATTCTACAAGCGAGTCTGGTTCTGGATCCTGATCATCATCGTGGTTGCGGGTATCGGTGGTGCATTAGGTGGCGGCGGTTCGGATGACGACAAGTCTGCTGACAAGTCAAGTGATACAAAGACTAGCCAATCTGAATCAAGCAAAGCTTCATCAAGTAGCAAGAAGGACGATGGCAAGATAACCCGTGCCCAATTTGATGCAATCAAAATCGGTGATTTAATGAGCAGTGGTCAAGGCGGTTCTACGCTTGATGACTTAACCAAACAGTTTGGCAAGCCTTCCGACACAACCAGCAGTGAAGATAACGGTGTGAAAACTGATATCGATACGTGGACTAACGTTGTCGGTGGTTGGGGTGCGAATGTTATCGTCACCTTCACAGATGGTAACGCGGTTGCGAAGAACCTCACCGGCTTCAAGCTTTCTCGTAAACAAAAAATCAGCTTAGCTGACTTCAATGCATTTGCAAACGGCTTGAAGTATACCGACTTCACTGCAAAATGGGGTCAACCTGATTACTATGACGAAACTTTGATCGATGGCACAACCACAATCATCGCTGGCTACACGTCTGGTGTTAAAGGCGATTTCGGTGCCAATTTCAACGTCACGTTTGAGAACGGTGCGCTCACTGCCAAAACGCAATCAAGCATGAAATAGTTGTACAGCCTCCCCTAGCGGCGGACACGTGCGGGCCGTGTCGGAGGCATATCAGGAGGTGTATGCATGCACAAAACATCAAACATGACCGGGTGTATTTGGCTGTTCGTAATCCTATTCGGTATTGCTCTGCTGATTACCTACTGGTATGTATTTCTTGCTGTTGCCGTCCTCGGTGGAGCTCTTGGGTATTATGTTCACCAGAAACACAAGCAAGCTGCTGAGGCTGAAGCCAAACAAAATGCAAAGCGTGCTGAGGAAGAACGTCAGCAAGAAGTTGAAGATTCTAAAGTCGATCAGATTCGTCGATTCAAATAACTCTTTGATGAAGGTGCAATCACGCAAGCAGAGTTTGATCAGCAGAAACGCAAGATACTTGATGATGACAAATTTGAATTTTAATATATGAGGTCTTCATATGACTACAACTAAAACATTTAAAATAATCGCCATATCCGATGATCACACGGTAATCATAAATGCTGGTAAACGCGAAGGCATCACCACAAAGGATGCCTTCGATATATTGGATTCCGAAATTAAGCAACTTATCGATCCTGATACAAAAGAACTCTTAGACGAATTTCAACAAAAGAAGCAACGTGTTTACGTCCACTCTGTCCGCGACAAGTATTGTATCTGTGTTTCAAAATACAAGCAATCTGCTCTTGAATCCCAGATGATCACGAGTGTTACTAGCTCTTTGACTGAAGCGCTGCTTAATCCTGCCTCACGTTACGCAAAACGCGAAACAGTAGGAGAAAACCTGAATATTGATAAAGACGAAATTTCTGGAATTCTGAATGAATACAATCATTCTTTAGTCCACGTTGGTGATGTCGTCCAACTCGTTAACAAATAATAAGCTTTTGACTTTTAGGGGAGTATATGCCTATAATAAGGTACTTCGAAAGGCACCACGGTATGATGGTGCACGCAGAAACTCCCCGACAATCTCGTCGAGGAGTTTTTTCGTATGACGGAAAATAATGAAAAATTCGATAAACCGTTCGTGGACATCCCCGACTTGCTCTCACTTTTACAGTCTCGGGGAGTCAAAGTTACACATCCTGATGTCGCCGCCGGATTGCTTAGAGACTACGGTTACTATGGCTTGGTCAATGGATTTAAACGTGGCTTTCTAACTTCAGAATCCACTCACGATTCTGAAATTTACGAAGCTGGGACCTCACTGCTTGATATGGCTAGTCACTACTTAATCGATTCGCAGTTTCAGCAACTGTTTCTCACTTCGCTTTTTCCCATCGAGAATCAGTTTCGAACGCTAATTGGCTACGAAGTTGGTAAGGAATTTGGTGTTAATAATTATGGTCCTAATGACCCACACAATCCAGATCCAAGCGTCCCATCGTACTTAGACGTGAACAATTACACGGGTAAGACACGTAACAGTGTGATCGAATATATCCGTAGCCACGTCCTTACCAGCCTTGATGATCCAACTGCTTACTATAGAGAAAAGCACAACCATATTCCGCCTTGGATCATGATGTCAAATATGATGCTTGGCACAGCGGTGAAATATTATCGTATTTTGCCAGTACAACAGCGCGTTAATATTGCTCATGCCCTTCTACCTGCAAGTATTGGCACTAATGAGCAAGTGCTAGTAGCAAATGTTCTCTCAGCAATGGATGCATTGCGACAGTTTCGTAATTCTGCTGCTCATTCCAGCCCAATGTATCTCAACAAAGTAAACTACAAACGCAATGCATTGAGTGAGCCATCAAAGAAGTTCTTCTCAAAATTTGTTGGCAAAGACGTTTTTCGAGGCCTCAAGGGCTTTTGCGGGATCAACGATCTATTCGCAGCATTGTTCTTTATAATAGTTCTTACTCCTCAACCAGCGCGCCGTATCGCCTTTATGTTTCAGCTCAAAGAATTGGAACGCCAAAATGACACCAACACACTGCGAGATAATTATCAAAAGTATCTTAATCAAGCGGGTCTTCCAATTGATTACATCGCGAGACTAGAACTCGCAATGAATAACTTGCAATAAAATAAGCGCCTACCCCAAACTTTGGACGGTCACGGGCAGACACTAGGTAAGAACTCGCTCAATGAGTGGCCCTTTGTTTACTCAATTTTACCACTTAAGGAGGTGGTGCTACCAGCGTTATTACTAATCGATGTGTGAGAGCCTCGTGAAAGGTAAATACGCTATGGCAACTTATAAAAAATACAAATTGAAACCTAAAAAATCTATTGATGGTAAGACACTCAAACCAGAAGAAAGGTGGATGGTAAAAGGCTATCTTGGTATTGATCCCAAGACTGGCTTAGATAAATATACAACGCTACGCGGGTTTGAAACTAAACGATCTGCTGCTGATGCTTATGAAGACGCTGCTTATGAGTTCAAACATGGCACACACGAAAAGCTCACTAAACCTACAATCCGTGAAGCTTACGAAATGTGGTTTCCGCTTCACAAGGACCTGGTACGTCCTTCCACTCAACAAAGTATTCAGCAACAATTTAGGTTGCATATTTTACCAGAGTTCGGCGACTACTTCGTTGATCAGCTCACATTGCTGGATATCCAGCCGTGGCTGAATCGACTGAACCAGAAGTATAGAAGCGTCTCAGTCATATTCGGACGGCTGAAGCTACTCATGAAATTTTGTGGCAGCATGGGCTGGATCACCAACGACCCTACTTCAATGGCAACCGTGCCAAGAACCAATAAAGCCAAGAGCAATCATCCTGACAACAACTTCTACAGTATCGAGGAGCTGAACTTATTTTCGGCGGCACTTGATCGTGAAGCACAAACCGACGGGAAGCGAGGCATCGAACGCCTAGCCTTTTTCCGCGTGCTTATTTCAACAGGAATGCGCTGCGGCGAGGCCCAAGCATTGACTTGGGATGATGTTAACTTTTCTGCTAGAACAATTGACATTAACAAAACCGCGCTTCCCGATTACGGTGAAGGTGAACACGTTGGCGAACCCAAAACAAAAAATGCTTACCGCACACTAAAAGTGGGTGAAGACGTTCTTAGGGCACTGATGCTGTGGCGGAACAATTCTAAGCCGTCAGCCGATGGCAAGCGTTGGATCTTTGTCACCCAGTACGGAAAATGTAAACGTGTCGGACACGAGCTACCAAAGTATTGGATCAAGGGAATCTGTAAGCGAAATAATCTGCGTCGCATCACTTTGCACGGGTTACGCCACACCAAAGCCACACTGATGGTAGAAGCAAATATTAATCCCGCAGACATTGCTGGCACACTTGGGCACGCCAATCCGGAGTTCACAATGTCTTATTATGTGCACAATACACAAGACGGAATAAATAACGCTTCGGACGAATACGAAAAGCTCTTACAAAAAGTCATCTGGTCGAAATCTGGTCACAAAAATGAAAATTCTTTGAAAACCAGCGGTATGTAGGGCTTACAGACCAGTTTGACCGGTATTAGGTGTACTAGGAAGTTGCCAATTAATTGGCGTTTCGCCCATCGCCCTTAGAGCCGCGTTGGTTTGAGAAAACGGTTTACTTCCAAAAAAACCGCGATAAGCACTTAACGGACTCGGATGCGGCGACTGAATGATCGCATTCTTGGTGGTATCGATCACTTGCGCCTTGGCCCGCGCCGATGACCCCCACAGAATAAACACGACGCCGCCGCGATCAGACAAAGCAGCGATCGCCGCATCTGTCAACATTTCCCAGCCGCGATTGCGATGCGAATTGGCTTGCCCATCGCGCACCGTTAACACCGCGTTGAGCAACAACACCCCTTGCGTCGCCCAGGCTTTGAGATAACCATGGTTGACCGGCGGATAACCTAAATCATCTTGCAGCTCTTTGTAGATATTTTGCAAACTCGGCGGCAATTGCACCCCAGGCGCCACAGCAAACGAGCAGCCAATGGCTTGATTAGGCCCATGATATGGGTCTTGGCCTAAGATCACGACTTTGGTATCGGCAAAGCTGGTCCACTCGAACGCTTGAAAAATGTGGTGCATTTCCGGATAAATCGTGCGACTGGCGTATTCTTGCTTCAAGAATTGATGCAGCCTGGCATATTCTGGACTTTCAAACACCGGCTCAAGCACCGTTTGCCAATCATTATGAATGATCGTTTTCAATGTTATCCCTCCGGTTCTATACGATCTGCCCTTATTGTACACGGTACGCGTTTGGGTTTAAACATGGTACACTATGAATAGAACTCATCAAGAAAGGACAAACCCATGATCAAGCTGATCGCATCCGATATGGACGGTACCTTATTGAACGACGAGCTGCAAGTCTCTGCCGGCAATGCCGCGGCGATCCGCCGTGCGCAAGCCGCCGGCATCGAATTCATGGTCGCCACCGGCCGCGGACTTTCCGAAGCCCAACCGCTGTTGGCCACACACCAATTGCATACCGCTTTTATCACCTTAAACGGCGCACAAGTGTTTAACACCGCCGGCGAACTGGCGGTAGAAGCCGGCATCGCGCCGGATTTGACCCAATTGATCTTGCGCACTTTGCAAGAAGATGATTTGTATTTTGAATTGGTCACCAACCTGGGGATCTACTCCAACTCCCGGGTGCGCCGCATCCAAAACATTGCCGATGTGCTGGTGCGGCTCAACCCAGACACCAGCTATAAGATCGCTGTGGCCTTAGCAGCGGCGCGGCTGGAGCTGATGAATATCAATTATGTCGCCGATTATCAACAACTCATCGCCCAGCCTGATGTTAAGGTGTTAAAGGTGATTGCTTTTGCCCAAGGCGGCCAAGCAGCTTTAGCCCCGGCCCGCACAGTGCTTGAAAACACCGGGCAGCTGATCATCACCTCCAGTGCCGTTAACAACATTGAAATCAACGCCACAGCCGCGCAGAAAGGCTTGGCGCTGCAAGCATATGCCGAGAAGAAAGGCTATCACCTCAGTGAATGCATGGCCATCGGCGACAACCTCAATGATGAATCCATGATCACCATGGCCAAATACGGCGTGGCCATGGGCAATGCGATCGACCACATTAAGTCAATTGCCTGGTGGCTGACCGCCAAGAATACCGACGACGGGGTCGCTCAAGCGATCGACCGCGCCATCGCCATTAACGAAGGCAACTAAGCAAATCAGAAAGGAAGGCCTGCAATGCGCTATTACATTGATGCGCAGTCATTGAAAGACGCCGGCATGAGCGTCGTGAAAAACAGCGACTTCAAGCCGGTATATATCTTGAATGGACGGCATGGCCTTGCCAATGACGGTTTCATGTTGCACACCATTGCCGGTGGCGAACTCGGCGAGATCCGCCAGAAAACCGTGGGCTTATTCCCGCGTTATGATCTATACGTCGCCCGCCACAAAGTCGGCTCGGTGAAGAAGATGGCCGGCGTTTGGCGTGAATTCATCTTCGTGTCAGACTTGAATTGGATGATCATCGGCAACCTGCTAGCCAACCAATATCATATTTATCACGGCGTTAAATCGATCACCACCATCGCCGAAGCCGGCACCGCTTCAAACACAGTATTTAAGCTGGATATCCCCCGCCAAGATGATGTGGTGGCTGGATTATTGTTGGCGGCGATCTTAGACCGCTGGCGCCAAGTCCACAACGCCAACCCGTTGGCGCGCCATGACGACGTTGGCATCAGCTTTGGCATGTAATGCAAAATGCGGCAAGCACCCGATTAAGGCGCTTGCCGCATTTTGTTGTATTTAAACTGATTTGATCATATGGTTGTAGCGATGTGAACCGATCATCAACTCGCCGTTCTTCTTGAAGCCTTCGCGGCGGTATAAATGTTGGGCCCGCGGATTCACCTGATCCACGTTTAGGGATAACAGATGTTCCCCGCGCTTGGCGACGATCTTAGGAATCGCTTCCAGCAGCGCAGTGCCGACCCCTTGGCCTTGCGCACTTGGCGCCACCGCCAAAGTATCCACGTACCACTCACCGCGATAAGTTTCGACATCAGGAAACAACACCGCATCTTTGGGTAAGCCAAGTTTAGGCAGCAGCGGGGCAAATTCGTCATCGATGTGGGCTTCTTTCGCGTGGGGATAGCCCACCAGAATGCCATCGATTCCTGTGGCGCTTTCATGCACCACAGTTTGCGGCCAACCATAACGGTAATGTTTCAGCAAGAACGCTTGCTCGAACACGCGGTACAATTGGTCCTTGGCCATGCGCATCAACGCCGGGATCTCCATTTCTTCAAAAACAATATCGATCAGCGGCACACACGCAGCAGCATCATCAGGAGTTGCAGGTCGTATCATGGATAAATCGTCGCAACGCACCAAGCTTGCGACGAATCCCTCCATTCGTAAATCGCTTGGTCACGGCGCCAAAGTGGCGCATCTTTAGTCTACCATATCCAAGCAAACGGTGCTGAAGCCACCTTGGCATCTGCAAGACAAGCGGCTGGACACTAAATTTACCAGGTATACCAAAATGCTCTCTACGCCGCTAATCGCGGATGCGGCTGCAAGTTTACAAAATTCGTCAGACACGACAAATACACGATCAGCCGCTTGGCTATCGTGCACTTAGGCGGCAGGCTATGCTTGCTGATGCCTGCCTTGCGTATTGACTTAAGTACCCAGCAAATGCCGTGCATTTGCTGAGAATCCTATTACGTCCTGGGTTTGCCTGGGGTTTTATTGGACACAGGCTTCATCGCGACAGCGCGCTTGACGCTCTGGACGAGCGGGGTCACAACAAGTTTGCACTTGTTGCCAGATTGGCCCCGTTTGAGGTTTGGCGATCAGACAAGCTTGGCCTTCGCAAGTCTCCGCGCCCCCACATCCGCAGTGTTAAGATACCATACCCGAAGCATTAATGCAAGCGTTTTATTTAACATCTGCCATAAATTTTTAAAGCTTGATGCGGCAGCATATTTGCATCCCCTTAATGCGCATGCTAGACTGATTTGTTTAACGTTACCAATCTGTGGAGGTCACTCATGACAAGTGTGCGTTTTCTCAACGGTTTAACCACTAACGGCGGCAACATTGCAGAAATTGCCACCACCACCAGCCGCATCCTCACCGATTTCGGCGTGGCCGCCGACTTAAAAGGCGAAACCATCGACGCCGCGATGGCTTCTGGCAAGCTGCCGAATTTACCAGCGCTATTGCATAACACTCCTGACCAATTTCTTCATGAAGCGATCGTGATCACCCACTTGCATCGCGGCCACAGCGGTGCACTGCCTTATCTCAACAGTACCATCCCCGTTTACATGAGTCCGCAGTCACTGGCGCTGTATCAAGCGTTGGGCTTGCCGCTAACCAATAACCTTCACGCTTTGCCGCTTGAAACGCCGCTTGCAATCGGCGACTTGACCGTAACGGGCTTTGCCTCTGATCACAGCGAACCTGGCACCATGGCGGTGATGATCGAAGACCGTGAACATGCCTATTTAAATTCTGGCGATGTGCGCCTCAACGGGCCGCATGCCGATTGCGTGAAGCATTGGGTCCAAGTTGCCAAACAACGCCGCGTCAAGATGCTGTTGCTGGAAGCCACCGCCTTTGGTTCAGCTGCCCAACCGGCTGCGTTAACCGAAGCCGGCTTGCAACAAGCTTTTGCCCACCAGTTAGCGACAGTTGACGGCTTGGTGGCTTTTGACGCAGATGTGACCAACTGGGCACGCTTGGCGGCTTTTCAAACCACAGCCCACGCGCTGGGCCGCCAAGTGATTTGGTCAAAGCAAACCGCTCAGGTCCTGCAAGTCATGGCCAAGCTCGCCTTAGACTCGCCTGCAGCTGATTGGCGCGCGCATCCTCAACAGTATGTGATCGAAGCCGCAGCCGCTGCAAATGTCCCAATCAGCAAGTATGTGCAAACCAGCAGCACCCCGGCTTTGCTTAACGGGCCGATTTGTCGGCTGCAAGGGCAAGCGCATGCCACAGCTGACGAATTGATCACGTTGTGCAAACAGATCGCCCCGCAAATCGTGGTGCCTTGGCACACCAAAGCGCCTCAAGCCGCCGCTGACGCGCTTGACACTGCGACTTTGGCGGAAGTACTGCTGCCTGAGCGGGAGCTTTATTACACCGTGGATGTTGATTAATTTCAGAAAAATGCCTGACAATCACGATTTTACTTACCATTATTACGTGAAAAGTTGTATGGTTATAGGGTAACGTTTTAACGTGTGCCAGTTTCTGGCTGTAGCACATGCGTTTGAGGAGGCAATCATGTTAACAAAAAAGTTTTATTCCGAGATGTTCGCCCACTCCTTCAACATTCCAGTCAAAGTTGAATATTGGGACCATACGGAGCAGACATACGGCGATGGCCCGGTAGAGCTTACCATCATTTTCCACAAAGAGATCCCGCTTAAAGCCGTCATGAAGAATGCGTCTTTAGCCCTTGGTGAAGCTTACCAAAAAGGCGACATCGATGTCACCAGCACCATGCACCATCGGCCGTTGGAAACGCTGTTGACTGCAGCCTACGAATCCGCCGGCTCATTCATGAAGAACCCGGCTTTGCGCAAGTTCATGCCCAAGCAATCCCACTCGGAGAACAAGTCCAAACAAGACATCCACTCCCATTACGATATTGGCAATGACTTCTATCGTTTGTGGCTGGACAAGACCATGACTTATTCATGCGCCTACTTCGACGATTGGCACGACGATTTGGAAACCGCCCAGCGCAACAAAGTCGAACATATCTTGCGCAAGCTTCACCCGCAACCAGGCCGTACGTTCTTAGATATCGGCTGCGGCTGGGGCACGTTGATGTTAACTGCCGCCAAGGAATATCACTTGGACGTGGTGGGCATCACCTTGTCTGAAGAACAAGCGAAGTTTGTGCAGCAGCGCATCGACGAAATGGGCTTGCAAGACCACGCGCAAGTATTGTTGTGCGACTATCGCGAGCTCGACCACGAGCCTTTTGACTACATCACTTCAGTGGGGATGTTTGAACACGTCGGCAAAGAAAACCTCGGTTTGTACTTCAAAGACGTCGCCAAATTGCTTAAGCCAAATGGTTCCGCGTTGATCCATGGCATCACCCGGCAACAAGGCGGGGCTAATAACGCTTGGTTGAACACCTACATCTTCCCAGGTGGTTATGTCCCAGGTTTGGTAGAAAACGTTGAACATATCATCGACGCTGACTTGCAAATCTCTGACATGGAACCGCTGCGCCGCCATTATCAGCGAACCACTGAATTGTGGCGCAACAACTTCAACAACGTCCGCGAAGACGTGGTGCGCATGATGGGCATGGAATTCACCCGGATGTGGGACTTGTACCTGCAAGCCTGCTCGGCCAGCTTCGCTTCTGGCAACATCGACGTGATCCAGTTCCTGGTCACCAAAGGCGCTTCCGGCACTGGTTTGCCACAAACGCGCGAATACATGTACGAATAATAATAAAGGCTGAGACATAAAGCGGTTTTAGCCAATCACACAAGCGGCTCTGCACCGCGATTCAAAGTACGAATCGTGGTGCAGAGCCGTTTGTGTGACTTGGCGTTGCAAAATGTCTCGCGACTAGGTGACTTATGTCCTGACCACCTTTTCGTTAGATCAAGCGGTTTTGCAACCAGCGGGTACCATGGAAGCGCCAAGTGAAAATGGCGCCGCGGATCGCCCATTCGATGGTCATGATCACGGTGATGCCGATCAAGCCATACCCCAAGCGAATGCCGACGATATAGCCGCCGACCACTCGAAACAGCCACATCGAAAGCAGCGACACGATCGTGGTAAACTTGCCATCGCCTGCCGCCCGCAGCGCAGAAGGCTGAACAAAGGAGAAGGACCACACCAGAATATGCATAATCGCAAAGACAATGTAAATATGGAAAATATCTGGAATAATCGCCTTAGCCGGGCTGAACAACAAGATGCCTTTGTGAAAACTCAAGAACAAGATCCCATCGACTAACACGAAAGCACAAATCGCCAAGCCCAGAAACGATTTGGTGAGCTTGCGCGCATCTTGCACATTGCGCCTGCCGATACATTGTCCCACAATCGGCACCAGCGCCGTTTGTAAAGCCGCAGGGATGATTTCCGACAACTGGGTCCAAGACCCGGCAATGGCGTTGGTAACGATCACACTGGTGCCTAAGCCGACGATCATCATTTGGATAATGATCTTGCCGCCGGAAAAGAAGAACGATTCTGCCGCAAACGGTACCGCCACCAGCAGCACCTTCTTGATCATGCCCCATTCAATATGCCGCATGCTGGCCAACTTAAGCCGAAACAAGTCGCGATGCGAAATCAACATCCACACGGCAAAGCCAGACGCCAACCACCGCGATAAATTCAGCGAAATGATCATCCCCACCACGCCTAAATGCAACACCGTGATGAAAAGAATATTGAAGAGCAAATACAGCCCATTCATCGTCGACGACAAGATCAGCGAATTCTTCGTGCGCCCGATTCCGCGCAAACACCCGTTGGTTCCTTCAACAGTTGCTTCAAACGGATAACTGCACAACACCCCAAGCATGTATAACTTGGCATTGGCCATGACTGCCGGCTCTGCAGCGCCAAACAACAACCGCAAAATCGGCACATGCAGCACGCCAAAGATCAAGCTCAAGCAAATGGCCGCCAGCACTGTACCAAACACCGTGCCGTTAACCACTTTGCTAAGCATGTGCAGTTCTTTGTTGCCGAAATACTGCGAGATCAACACTGTGCCGCCTAAGCCGACTGCCACGAAGACTTGGATCAGCAACACATTGATCGACCCCACCAAATTCACCGCTGAAATCGCTGATTGGCCGGAATTGGAAATCATTGCCGTGTTTAAGAAATTGAAGGTGACCAAGAAGAATTGATCCGCCACCACCGGTCCCACCAAGGCAAACACGAAGCGGTAGTCAATACTTTCTCCAGAAAACCACCGCGTCAGAAACTTCTGCATAACGCCCTCCGTTCGTCTTTCAATAAATTACTCTATCGCTCACTCTAAAAGACTTTAATAAATAGTGCAAGAGGCTGACGGTCAACTGACGAAAAAAGCCAACCGGCAACTGCCGATCGGCTCATTCAGGCTACAAATTATCCACGCGGTTGATCGGTTTCTGGGCCAACCAAGCGTCAATGTTTTCGCGAATGATCTTAACTAAGCGCTGCCGCGTCTCTAAGCCTTTCCAGCCCATGTGCGGGGTAACGATCACATTATCCAGTGCAAACAGCGGACTGTCGGCAGCTAATGGTTCATGTTCTTGGACATCTAAACCGGCGCCAGCGATTTCATGCTTGCGCAACGCTGCCACAAGGGCTTGCTCATCCACCAACCCGCCGCGCGCTGTATTGATGAGAAACGCGCTTGGCTTCATCTTGGCCAAGGCCGCTTGATTGATCATATGCGCCGTTTGCGGCGTCAGCGGCAGATTCAGCGACACCACATCACTATTGGCCAATAAGTCATCAGCAGTGGTGAAATGCACCCCAGGCAAGTCGGCACGCTTGGTGCGCGTTGACACCAAGACCCTCATCCCCATCGCTTGGGCAATGGCGATCAAGGCTTGGCCAATATGCCCATAACCAAACACCCCTAACACCTTGCCGTTGAGTTCCACATGCGGCACCTGCAAGTGCTCGGTGAAGTTGCTGAAATCGTTCTTCGCCAACATTGCCAATTGCGTCTGCATGCTGCTGGCCAAGTTTAGCATCAACATCACCGCGGTTTGCGCCACGCGTTGCGTGCTGTAAGCCGGAATGTTGCACAAGGCGATTTGGCGCTTGCGCAAGGCAGCTAAGGTATAATTATTGTAGCCGGTGCCTGCTTCGATACACAGCTGCACACTAGCCGGCAACTGCGCAATCACCGCTTCAGGCATCGGCATTTCTTTGGTCACCACAATGTCGGCGTCTGCAGTGCGCGTTGCGATCAGCGCTTGCGGGGTTTGGTCATACACCGTCACGTCATCGCCTAGGCTGTTCCAGTCGATCTTGCCGTCAAAATTCACAGCGGCACCATTGAGTACTACGATTTTGGTCATCTTGCACCTCCTTGTTCATGATACCGCGCAGGCGGCGATCCTGCACTTATTTACATTGCCCGGGAAATAAATCAGTCGGACGACTAAAATACAGAATTACGGTATAACGCGCAAACAAAGGCGTATTGACGCATCAGTATCAAATCATACACTGATGGCATGTGCCACAAGTGTGCCACCTTAATTAAGTGAGACTGCCGTGTTTAAGCAGTCTTATTTTTTTAATTTCGTCCGCATCAGGTTTGACCGACTTGTTGCATATTTTCGTGTGCTTCCTGAATTCGTGCTAGCGCTCGTCGCCGCCTCTTGTTCACCCCCTGACTAGCTTTTCCGATGCGGCTACCAATTTCCATATCGTTTAGTTCAGAATAGTAGTATTGATACAACACCATCTTATCAACTATAGAAAGAGTTCCAACAGCCGCGGCAAGACGTTTATTTTCGATGAAGTCTTCGTTGAACAACTGAATAATAGGCCACGCAAGGTCTTAGGCTGGAAAACACCATCAGAAGTTTACCTGAGTAAAAAGTTGCACTTGAGTTGACAATTCTTCATAAAAAAGTGCCACCCCACCCAAGCGGTGACACCCTCGGTATTAGCCTCGTCCGTGAATTAACAGATATGGTACTCCGGCGAGCAGCACCAAAATGCCGATGATCAACGCCGCAATCAGTACCAGTCCGAACTGTTGCGGACCATCATGCCACCAACTCCGATGTTTTCTAAGCGCTTCAACATCTTTGCCATTCTCATATGCAAGAATTTCCTGGAAAGTCTTCACATCAGCTTTGCGCTTGAGGTACTCCAAGCGGATTCCTGGAATAAAGCTCAACAGTAAGGGCGTCCCTGGCAAGATAAAGTCCCAGGGCGTGGGCAAGAATAGCGCAGGTGCAACAAGAATAATTCCTAGGATCCAACAACCAACCATTAACTTCACGTTGCGGTATGACTCCTTTGTAAATACCTGTCTCTTCATCGCTGGTACATCTCCTTTGACTAATTCGTCTAGGGAGGTATCGAAAAGCACGCTCAGCATAAGCAGGTTCTCGATGTCCGGATAGTGCCGGTCGTTTCCCCAGTTAGAGATGGTCTGACGCGACACATAAAGCTTGTCAGCCAACTGATCTTGAGTCATACCCAACCGCTCTCTGCCTTTTTGAATCTGCTTACCAATTTGCATCTCTCTACCTCCGACTGCATTGTCTCAGGAACGGCTAAACACAGCTATCAAAAGGGTGTATAAGTCACGTCAAAACCCTTTTACGCGATACCGACACTGCGTAAAGCCCGTTAACGATCCGCCTTGCTCTGTGAAAGTGGCGCACGTTTGTATAACTATATCCAGATAAAACGAAACGTGAGCGCACAAAGGGCCGCAGGCTAGATGCCCACGGCTCTCCGTAACTCTTTGGAACAACCATCCGAATGTAACTTTGTACGCCGAAGTATGCTGCAAATTCACTGGAGTTTCGAAATCACCAATTGAACTGCTTTTTGATTCGGGAAAAACCTTGGATGGCTACCTTGGGTTAATTTCCATTCGGCTACACTATAAGTAGATCGTTTATGCTTGAACGTTGCCAATTGTTTAACCTGCTCAGCGTCATACCCACGTTCGTCATCTAGCTTCCACATCAAACTAAGCAGCACTTGAGTCTTTCTGCGTTGAAACAATACCGAAATAACAGAAACGGCCAATAAGACGCCAACAATCGTGATCACAAGTGACGTGTTCCAATTCTTTTCGACCGTTAATGGGAAAAGGATAATGAGAACTGTACTGCAATCGGCTGGACTTGAATCCCAAATGTTACTAGGGAGTACGAGTCCCGTAAATGCAACGGGTAGGCCTAAGGCAATATAAATATATCCAATTAAGGGGCTGTGTGTGCCAAAGATAAAGAATATTCCCATGCATACGCATGCATAATGCCAAGACCATATGAGATAAGTAACTTCTTGCAACCAGTCTTTTCAACTTGCTTACCCCGCATTCATCTTCATTTAATTTCCTCCAGTATGGAAATCAGTGAAGCTTGCTGTGGACTTCCAAAGCCACTCCAAAAGAAACCAGCGAGAGCCCAAGCATAAACATAGAATGGATAAAGGAATCGTGCTCTAAAATCGATCTTAACAAAAGAAGCAAGAAGCCAATTGTCGCAAAAAACGGAAAAGCAATCGCCACTTTGTACATAAAATGTTCTCGATTAGGTTTCATTTCCATGCCTCGCATGTTTGGCGTGAGGAACTCGGAAGCAGTACTCGGCTGTTTCACGTTATCTGGAACGTACGGCTAGGCGCGACTGTAGCGCGACTCGCCACGTGTGTTCGAGAATCCAGGCAATCAGTGCAATCTGCCAAGCCATATTAAATAGTGTACCTCCTATCCCGTGCGTCCAGAACTTTGCTCGACCAAAAATACGATATTGGAACGCTGATAGGACCACACCGATGATCAATGCAGCAAAAATCCCAAATTCCCAGCTCCAGCAGTGAATCTGTTTTGAGACGCCGAGAAAAGCTTCATCTGGTAACTTTTCGGTGACTTTACCCACACGCCTTTTTCGCAGGAACCAAACTAGCGGAAGTGCGTAGAGTCCCAACCATATGAGCAAGGCGCCACTCGCAGGAAGCAGTGAAAGCGGGATTACGAACGGTGAAAGACAAAACGCCAGTAACATACATGACGGAAGGAGCATTGCCCGCCATCCTAGGACAGAATCTGCGTGTGCCAGTGCTTCGTCGCTAAGCACTGGCAGACCAAAAATAAAACGATAACCCCACTTTTTCATCGAGTGTTCCCTTTCAATATCAATGGATTAGCTACTTGGCGTCTTTTCCTGAGGCCATAACAACCAGAGGCGTGTCACAAGTCATATTCCGCTTAGTTGAATTAAGTCGATTGCAGCATCACACGTTTGCGCGTAAACGGTCCTTTGTGCATTCGGATTAGCTACCTGACGTGCGGATCAATATGCTTCTCTTTGGCAAGATTGCGCACCTTGCATGAAGCGCCATAGTAGGCCAGCAACAATATATGCGAATCCAACGTCAGGTGTCAAATCTTTTTGTAGATTCATTTTCTATACCTCGCATGTTTGGTGTGAGAGAGTTCAGGAAGATGCTCGTCTGAATAATTGTAACCCCTTCCTATATGGTCTACAATCCAAATCAATCTACGTATATATATATGTTTCACATTCACATGTCGAAGTACACCAAGCAACGTCCAGCTCTTGTTACCATCAGATTCATCACACCAGAACCTTATCAGGCAGAGGCTAGCGGGGTGTTTGTTGCAATTTATGTTGGACTCCACACTTGGCCGCGCGACATGAATTGCCCATATAAATGGCGACAAGTCCCACTAAAGTAAAACCAGTGATTAAGATCCGCTTCCTTGAAGCGCAATGACGACATCCCCTAACTTTTTGATTTGTTCATCGTGAGTGACTAAAATAATCGTCTTTCCAGTCTGATTGAGCGTCATGATTTGATCCATGACTAAGTCACGATTAACCTGATCCAAGCTTCCGGTCGGCTCATCGGCCAACACCACGCTGCATTTTTTCATGAACAGCCGGGCTAAAGCGACTCGCTGCTGCTCCCCTCCAGAAAGGGTGTAAACTTTCTTTTGTTCGTAATCGGTTAAGCCAACTTTAGCCAATGCCGCAGCCATCGTGAGGTCTTCACGATATTTTGGCGCAATCATAGCCAAATTCTCCGCAACTGTTTTCTGTTCTACTAAAGCATAATTTTGAAATAGAAAACCTAATTTTTCGCGATAATCCCGTATGGCTTCTCGATTATTACTGAGATCCAACCCATCGAGCAGGACTTGACCCGAATCTATCGGCTCGATTCCCCCAATGATGTTCAATAATGTGGTCTTGCCACTACCACTACGACCGCTAAAGATCACAAACTGTCCCTGTTCAATCTGACAGGAGAACTGGTTGAAAATGACACGGTCACCAAAACTTTTAGTGATTTCTTTGAGTTCCAGCAATTTAGTTACCTCCTTTCAAGACTCGGGGAATGCTGATTCGTTCGTAATGACGAATAAAAAAGCTTATCGACAAACCCAAATTGATTAACACCACGACCAGCGCCATGGTCCCATACCAAAGCGAGAAATTGTAAAGGAATTGGTTGGCTAACACAAAAAGCAAACAACTGACACCTAACGCGGTGAGAACCAAAGTTAGTAGTCCACGATAACGCTGGAATAAGTTGCGGCCAAATATTTTACCAAGCGCGATCTCTACTGAGCGTGCTTTGAAATCTAAATGTAAGATTATTGTCAATGAAAAATTGAAAAGTATCAACAAGAGTAGGCTTAAAATCAGATTGATGACCAACAACAACATCTTATCAGCACGTTTTTCTGAGTAAATTGCCAAAACACTATGCTTATAGTGATATTGATTCTGATAACCAATTTGGCGTAAGAAACGTGCGAAGTCATCTGAATGATGAAACTTAACCAAGGAATCAAAGACATGAAAACCAGAAAACTGCAAAGGGTTCTGGCCGGAAGCGGGCAGATGATCGTGAGTATCAAGTAGAATGACTGGATTACGGTGCACATTATCTGCAAGATTAGCCATATTGATATCATGAACAACGAAGCGGTATGATTTATTCAGCTGGTGAACCTGACAATTATATTTGGTCAAATGAACATTTGGGAGCAGATTGTTGATGGTATCCTCCGATTTAGAATCACCATTACCAAAAAGATGCCGTTCTTGTAGTTCGCGTAATGAATACTGCGAAATTAAGTAAAATCGATTAGCAGCAAAGTCGCCTGGATCAAGTCCGATTTGGCGTAAATCAGTCTTAGCATACTTGTTCAAATACACGAAGCTTTCTGATTGATCAATACGACTAGATGCAGAACCGCCATTGTGACCGAAATCAAAGGCTAGGTGCATTTGATAACGATCCAGATTCTGATTATAGAACTCAATAGCGTGTGCTTGATCAGTTTGCGGATTTGTCTTAGCGGTAAAATCTTTGAAAATAAAATAGACATTATCGTAATCTGCAAACCGCTGCCAGCTCTCCCCTTGCCGGATCGTTTCTGCTGCGTCTGCCATATTCTTAAAACTATAGTTGAGGGTAACCAGCAAGGTGATGATTGTCAAAAATAGTGTTGCAAAATTCAGAATTTGGTAACTGCGTGGGTAATAGCTTAAAGCGAAAGTTTCCTTAAGCTTGAGGTGCCGTAATTTTAGAAACAACATATCCGAACATATGATCAACAAGCTGATTGCTAATAGTGACCAAAGCCAAAACTTTTGAGCGGTTGTGACAGACATTGCCAGTAACACCCCAGTCCCAGCGCTGATAATCATCAGCAATGAATTTTTCCGTATTAGTGGTCGAATAATTTGGGGGAAATCAGCACCGTTCAAGTAGCGGATCAGCGTTTCTTTTCGTAAGCGAGCAACCTCAAAAAAGGTGCTGAGCAAGACGACGCTAGCAGCTAAAAGCCATGCAGCAAGAATCAATCCTAGCGCATCAGATTTGTAGCGGTTAGGTTGAGGACGGCTCAAACCATATTGATCAATCAACCGTTGGCGTAATTTATTAACATTCGACTGACTGCCAAAAGCAAAGTATGACATCTTGCGATAATTTGATTTGACCGTTCGTTGCTTAAAAGGCTTGAAAACCACTTGACGGCTACCGTTCAGCAGTGAATTAACGTGGTTATTATCGTGGTAGAGTTGCAAACGCTGTTGCATGAATCTTTTGTTTTCTTCAAACGTATAGATTGTGTACTTGGCGGATTGCTTGCCCGTCACTTCATAATCAACCACAAATACT
Source organism: Lacticaseibacillus jixiensis (assembly GCF_042847315.1). Lineage (NCBI taxonomy): Bacteria > Bacillati > Bacillota > Bacilli > Lactobacillales > Lactobacillaceae > Lacticaseibacillus > Lacticaseibacillus jixiensis. The sequence goes on along the minus strand of NZ_BAAFPR010000028.1, from coordinate 634 downwards.
TTTAAATTAAGCTGACGACTTTGCTTTGCCAAATCCCGTTCATAAGCTGATTCCTGTTGACGAGTGACCCCAGCGGTAAACTGATAATCACTGCTGTTTGCCTGACCATCTAAGTGGAAAATATATGCATCGCCGATAATAATGAAGACAATCCAAAACAGAATGGTTAGAGAGGTAAGCTTTCGCCAATTTAGGTCTACTTTAATGACACACACCTTCTTACAGTTGTATTGAGCTTACTAGTAACTTAGGATGCTTGACAATCAAAAAGGCCAAGTCAGTAAGACCCGGTCCAATAGTCTTTATAGGCGTTACCAATCACAACCTGTCGACGCGCGCTTTATACCAACTCGATTTCAAACAAAAGCGGCAAATAATTCCAGACACGGGCAGCCGGCTGTCAAGGGCGGTTTTGAAATGCAGGTTTATGGCGGTTTAAAAATGTAGGTTTTAGGCGGTCAACCAGCACCTTTCAGGCGGTATGACTTCCCTGTGATCTTCACCACGTGTACATGGTGAACTAGACGGTCCAGGATTGCCGCAGTCACAGTTGGGTTCTGGAAGATTTCTACCCAGCCGGATAAGTCGGTGTTGCTGGTGATGATGGTTGAGTGTTTCTCATACCTTGCATTGA
>NZ_BAAFPR010000027.1:0-36943 GCF_042847315.1 Lacticaseibacillus jixiensis | reverse complement strand
TTGGAACCAAACATTTACCGGTACCGCCCAATCGACCGTCGCTTAAAGCAAAGAGGTCCGCTTCCCTGAATCTGGGAACGGGCCTCTATTGATTTTCAAGACGGTCTGTTATTGGGTGCTTACAAAGAAATTATATAAAGCAAAGAAAGTTTGGCTGGCCGCTGGGATCGCCGCTGCAACCTTGTTCAGTGCTCAAGCTTTAAACCAAAACAATGTGCAGGCTTCGACCAATCCAGCTTCAGCAGTGAACGCCGATGCTACAGCTGGTGTAAATGACGCATATGCTTTGATGGACAATGGTGGGACGTTTAAAGACGCCAAAACACTGAAGGCAGAAGGTAAGTCACAGGACTATATCGATGCATATACCAACCAAGCAAACTTGGTATATCAAATGACTGGCAGCTATACAGTAACAAAGACTACATCGTCTAGCGCACCAAGCTCGACTCCTTCCTCAACACCAAGCAAAGCCGCTTCGTCAACATCTAGCTCTACAACGTCTTCTGCTACAAGTTCCGCAACTTCTTCCGCAACCAGTAGTGTTGCATCTTCCGTCGCTTCCAGCACTGCATCATCAAATGATGGCTTAAGTGCAGACCAGGCTGCCGGTATGGCTGCTGGCGAAGCTGACAAGAAGGCCGGAAAGCCTGCCAAGACATTCACTGCTAGTGATCAGTACTCTGATGCCTATGAGACAGAGTACCAGTTTGCCTACCAGTTCACTGCTGGTCCTGCAGGCGGTACCTCAAGCAGCGCTGCATCTTCTGTAACCAGTTCTGCTGCTTCAAGTGCTGCATCTTCTGCCGCATCCAGCACCGGCGAATCTTTAGCTGACTTGCAAGCATCATTAGCCAAAGAAGAAGCACATCTCAAGACACTTTCTCCTAGCGGCATGAGTTATGGTATGGTGCAAGATCAAATCAATAAGTTGAAGGAACTGATTGCTGCACAAAGCGGCACTGGTTCAGCATCAAGTTCTGCTCCATCGTCAGCAGCCAGCTCAACTGCCTCTTCCGCTGCATCAAGCGCCGCATCATCAGCAGCTAGCTCAACTGCAAGTTCAGCCGCTTCGTCAACTGCGTCAAGCACTGCATCTAGTGCAGCATCTTCGACTGCAAGCACGACGAACCCTCAATTGGCAAAACTGCAACAAGAATTAGCCAATGAAGAAGCCGAATTGGCTAAGCTTGCAAAGGGCGGCATCAGCTACAACTTGACTCAACAACAGATTGCTCAGTTGAAGACGATGATCGATGCGCTCTATCAAACAGCTGGCTCAACTGCAAGTTCAGCTACTTCGTCAACTGCGTCAAGCACTGCAAGTTCAGCCGCTTCGTCAACTGCGTCAAGCACTGCATCTAGTGCAGCATCTTCGACTGCAAGCACGACGAACCCTCAATTGGCAAAACTGCAACAAGAATTGGCCAAAGAAGAAGCCGAATTGGCTAAGCTTGTTAAAGGCGGCATCAGCTATAACTTGACTGAACAGCAGATTGCTGCATTGAAGTCACAGATCGACGCCTTGAGCACGACTGGCTCTACTGCATCATCTACAGCATCCAGTACTGCTAGTTCTACTGCAAGCAGTACTGCTAGTTCTACTGCAAGCAGCACTGCTTCCTCCACTGCAACTAGCACCGCTACTAGCACTGCTACCAGCAATGGCAACAAGTTTACGACCAACACTGCTGAATACATGGCTCAGCAACTTGGTATCACTGTTCAAGAATACTTGAAGCAACAAGACGAAGCCAAGCTTGCTGATTTCAAAGCAACATACGAAAACTCTGAGAAGCAAGGCTTCACTGCCCAAGCTGCTCTTGCTAAGGCACAATATGATGCTTTGTACGCCAAGATGGTTGCTAACGGTGAAATCACCGAAGGCGGTAACGGCTCCAATGGCAGCACTGCAAGCTCTACTGCATCCAGCACTGCTTCTTCTACCGCAAGCTCTACTGCATCCAGTACTGCTTCTTCTACCGCAAGCTCTACTGCATCCAGCACTGCTTCCTCTACTGCAAGCTCCGCTGCTAAGCCAGTGAACACTGCGGCTAAGGCTGCAACTACTAAGGCTGCAACTACTAAGGCTGCAACTACTAAGGCTGCAACTACTAAGACCGCTGCCACTAAGGCTGCAACTTACCCAGCAACCGGTGACAACAACAATGCTTCAGCTACTGCTGTCGGTGTTGTTGCAGTCCTCGGTGCATTGTTCGGCTTGGCTGGCACTTCTTTGAAGAAGCGCGCCTAGTTCGACATACACCACCCACTCAGGTGCAGAAGTCCTCAACTCATTTTGATGAGTTGGGGGCTTCTTTTTTATGGATCTGTTACGGAATTATTCGTGATTATTGATTTTGAATACGCTGATGTTTGAAATTTGACGCTCGCCACATAATTGTAATATTGACTAGATGCGCACTTGGCGGAAATTAGTCGTCATGATCATGACAATGATTATTCACCAGCCGAATTTCAGCCGCGCCGTTGACGTGTCAAATAAGAACTTAGGTAAATTTCGTTTCAAAAGTGGATTGGGGGACGTTTTGTCTGCCTTGGCAAATCTTTGACGATTTCGCAGGCGGTTTGGCATAATTAAGGCAGATAGTCAGCGACTATCGAATACATGCGCGGAGGCGATCGCCGATTCAGGAATAAAGGGCATTTCTGTACTCGATTGTTACAACCTCCCCTTAACAGAAGCGTAGGCGCTGTGCCTGCGCTTTTTGATATGCCGCGCTGCTTTATGCAGCCCCCAAACCCAAACGCTGCGATGCGCCAGGCCGCTTGCCGAATTGGCACAAAATCTCACCGAATATTCATTGTATAAATATCGATGAGCGTGTAATATTAGGCATGTTGTTCTGATATAAGCGGCGCGACTTCGCGCCTTGTGGGAGGAAATTATCGTGAATAAAGTGATGCGCTGGGTCATCGCGGTTGTTGTGAGCTTAGCTGCCTTCATCGGGCTGTTTGCCACACAGCCGGTGCATGCCGCAGATGATTCATTGGCCAAGGTGAAGGCCAAAGGAACCATTGTGATGGGCACGAGCCCAGATTATGCCCCGTATGAATTCTTGGTCAACAAGAACGGGAAGAACCAAGTGGTCGGCATTGACGTGGAAATCGCGCAGAAGATCGCGTCAGATCTTGGCGTCAAGCTGGTCATCAAGCAAATGGACTTTGATTCGCTGCTGGTGGGCTTAGAGACGCACAAAGTCGACATGGTGCTTTCAGCGATGACGCCAACGGCTGAACGCAAGCAAAGTGTTGATTTCTCGCAGATCTACTACACCGCCAGCCAAGACATCATCGTCAACAAAGCTGACTTAGGCATGTACAAGAGTGCCGAAAGCTTTGTGGGCAAGAAAGTCGGCGCGCAAACCGGCTCGATGCAAGCGGACTTGGTTAAACAAAACATGCCAGACTCTAAGCTCTTGGGCTTGACTAAAGTCACCGATTTGATCTTGGCGTTGAAGTCGCATAAAGTCGAAGGCGTCGTCGCCGAACATCCAGTGGCTGAAGCCTATGTGCAGAATGACTCGCAATTGGCCTTGGTGAAGTCCGGCTGGAAGCTGGATCCAGAATCCAACGGCCAAGCGATCGGCTTTGCCAAAGGCTCTGATGCTTTAGTCGCACAAGCCAACAAGTCGATTTCTGAAATCAAGAAGCAAGGCTTGATCGCCAGCTACACCAAAACCGCCGGCAAGTACATGACGCAGAACACGTCCAACACTTCGATGTGGCATTACTGGAAATATTTTGCCAAAGGGATCGAATATACCTTATTGATCACAGCGATTTCTGTGGTATTTGGGGTTTTGATCGGCACGATCATGGCGCTGCTGCGATTGGGCCGCAACAAGCTGGGTCACGGCTTGGCGGTGGCGTATATCGAATTCGTCCGCGGCACGCCGTTGATGATCCAAGTGATGTTTGTGTATTTTGGCATCGGGTTGTTCGTCGATATTCCTGCCCTAACTGCCGGGATCATCGCCGTGTCCTTGAACTCTGCGGCGTATGTTGCTGAAATCATTCGCTCCGGGATCGATTCGATTCCAGTCGGACAAACTGAAGCGGCGCGGTCGTTGGGCTTGTCCACGCGTCAAACGATGACTTCAGTCGTCTTGCCGCAAGCGATTCGCAATATTTGGCCGGCGCTGGGCAATGAATTCATTTCCTTGATCAAGGAATCTTCAATTGTCTCGATCATCGGTGTTACCGACTTGATCTATCAGCTTAAAGTCGTGCAAACTGCCACGTATAAAGGCGTTGCGCCGATTTTTGTGGCGATGATGTTGTACTTCATCATGACCTTCAGTTTGTCGAAGGTCTTGGGCCACTTCGAGAAGCGCATGGCGCATAAATAGGCTCGGCTGAATATACGGGAATATTTATTCGACAATATTCACAATTGTTGCCCTAATAGTATTGACTGTGAATGCAATGTGGTAGATACTAATAAATATGCAAGATATATGCGAACCTGGCGTTGCGGATGCGGGTTGCCGCGGCCAGTGAAAGGGAGTATTCATATGGCGAAACCATTGATTAAAATCGACCATCTCGTGAAGAAGTTCGGCGATAACGTGGTCTTGAATGACATTTCAGAAACTATCAACCAAGGCGACGTGATTGTTGTCATCGGCGCTTCCGGCGGTGGTAAGTCAACGCTGTTGCGCAGCTTGAACTTGTTGAACCAGCCAACCAGCGGCGACATCGAATTCGAAGGCACCAACTTGGTGGGCTTGTCTGAGAAGCAACTGGATTCCGTCCGTGAGAAAATGGGCATGGTGTTCCAGCAGTTCAACTTGTTCCCGAACATGACGGTGCTGGAAAACATCAAGCTGGCCCCGATGAAAGTCAAGAGCACTGACGACGCTGCGGCGGCTAAGAAGGCGCATGAATTACTGGCGCAAGTCGGCTTGGAAGAGAAGGCTGACGCTTATCCAACCAGCCTGTCTGGCGGCCAAATGCAGCGGGTAGCCATTGCGCGTGCTTTGGCGATGGAGCCGGATGTGATGCTGTTTGACGAACCAACTTCCGCGCTTGATCCAGAAATGGTTGGCGAAGTGCTGAAGGTTATGCAAGACTTGGCCAAGTCTGGGATGACGATGGTCGTGGTGACCCATGAAATGGGCTTTGCTCGTGAAGTGGCAGATGAAGTGTGGTTCATGGATGCTGGCGTGATCGCCGAAAAAGGCAAGCCGGAAGACATCTTCACCAACCCAAAGGAAGCCCGCACCAAAGACTTCTTAAGCAAGGTATTGGCTCAGTAATTGGGCTTTGGGCCGGAACCAGGAGCCGGTGGTGGCTGGTGTTACGGTCAGATGGCGTGGAACGTGGTGGGCGGCGGGCGATAACTTGCCAACTCCGCTTCGCTGCGCCTGTCGAGTGGATCTCGCCCGCGCGCCTTCTTCTAGGCGCCTCCGCACGTTGCGCTCCGTTGCCAAGAAGAACGACACCACTGACGCCATCTGACCTCCACACCAGCCACCACCGGCTCCCGGTTCCTTCGGCGATCGTATGGATCATGAAGATCGTAGTTGACGACGAAATGTGATATCAGGGGCGATAGACCTGATATATGCATAATGTACACATTACTGCGTGTACGACATTTATATAGTAGATTCTCGGTCCAAAATCAAAGGCGCTCACCGGTTTAAAACCCGGTGGGCGCCTTTTGTGCGGTTGTTATTGATTATCAAATTCGTCTAAGCCCAGCTTCTCTAAGATCAACGTCGCGGTTTCTTCAATCGAGCGATGGGCGGTGTTGATCACTTCACAGCCGAGTTTCTTGTACAAGTCTTCAGCAAAGGATAATTCTTCGTTGACTTGATCGCGCGCAGAATAGGCGGTGTCAGGGTTGAGGCCATAGGCAATCATGCGCTGGCGGCGAAATTCCATTAATACCGAAGCGTCAGTGGTTAAGCCGAAAATTTTCTTGGGATCGACTTTCCAGATCTCATCTGGAATATGGGCGTTAGGCACCAGCGGCAAGTTGGCCACTTTGAGGTTGCGGTTGGCCAAGAACAATGACAATGGGGTCTTGCTGGTGCGCGAAACGCCCAATAAGACGATGTCGGCTTCCAAGAAGCCTTTGGGGTCTTTGCCGTCGTCGTATAACACGGCAAATTCCATGGCGGAGATGCGATCGAAGTACTTGGCGTTAAGGTTATGGACGGCGCCGGCAATGCCGCTGGGTTCTTGATGCAGCTTGGCGTTGGAATCTTTTAACAGCGGGGTCATCACATCAGTCAGCGCCACGCCGATTTGCTTGGCGTAGGCGCGGGCGTATTGGCCCATGCCTGGGGTGACCAGCGTGGCGATGACCACCGCGTCGTCTTGTTTGGCTTGATCAAGGGTGGCTTCCAGCTTCGCTTCAGTGTGCACAAAAGGAAAGCGCAAGTAGCGCGGCGCAACGTCTTGATATTGCGCGGCGACGGCTTGGGCGAGCTTCAAGCCGGTTTCACCGATGGAATCAGAGATGATGTAGAGGTTGAGTTCTTTAGTCATAAGTTGCCTCCAAGTAAAGTTTGACACCGTTATCATACCACAACCGCCGCCGTCGTGCCGCCAAACCTTGTCTTTACGGCAGGCGTTATATTCTGTTAAAATAATCTTATAGAAAGAGGTGACCAATCGTGAGAAAATCCCTAATGATCGCATTGATCGCAACCGGTACGCTGCTGGTAGGGTGCGGCCAGCAGCAACAACATAACGATGCCGCCTCAAGCAGCAGTCAAGCTGCGTCAAGCGTTTCTGCAACGCCTAAGATCAAGGTGACTGAACATGATGCGCTGACGCAATTGACCAAAGCTTATCCAGGTGCGCATTTAACCGGTTTAGAGCTGGAGTTGCTTGGCAGCACATATGAATACAAAGTTGAAGGCCAAACCGCGACGCAAGAAGTGAAAGTCGCGGTCAATGCCACTAGTGGCAAGCTGATCCATCAAGAAGCCGAAACTTTAGAAGCCGATGATAAAGAAGCGGCGCTGCCATTGGCTGATGTGATTTCGCGCCAAGCCGCCAGCAAGTTGGCAGTGGCCCAAGTCGGCGCAGGGCAAGCGCGAGAGTGGCAATTAAGCAGCGATGATGGGCGTGTGGCTTGGGAAGTGCAAGTCCATGATGGCACCAAGCAGACTGAAGTGACCATTGACGCGCATTCCAGTGAGATCTTGAAAGTCGATCATGACGATTAAGCGGCTCTTACGTAGTGTGTAAGCCCTGCGCGAATCGTCGCATTTTCCCAACTTTTCACGAAAATCATGAATGCCTTATTGACGGCGTTTTAGAGGTTCGGTATAATGGCTTAGAACTGTTGGCGTATGTTATCTGTCAGTGGTTACACAGTGTCGGAGGGAGGGATATCATATGGCAAAGACGGTCGTTAAGAAAAACGAATCTCTCGATGATGCTCTTCGGCGCTTCAAGCGTACCGTATCCAAGGCAGGTACATTGTCCGAATACCGTAAGCGTGAATTCTACGAGAAGCCAAGCGTTAAGCGGAAGCTGAAGTCAGAAGCTGCGCGCAAGCGTAAGAAGCGTAAGTTTTAATCAAAGGACTTGGTAAACAATGGCGTTAATGAATGAGCTCAATGCTCAGATGAAAACCGCGATGAAGGCCAAGGACAAAGAAACCTTGAGCGTGGTTCGGATGCTTAAAGCTGCTGTGCAAAACAAGCAGATCGCACTCGGCCACGACTTAACGGAAGAAGACGAGAAGAGTGTCTTAGCTACCGAATTGAAGCAGCGCAAGGATTCCCTTGTGGCGTTCAAGGAAGGCGGTCGAGATGACCTCGTGGCTCCACTTGAGAAAGAGATCAAGATCGTTGAGAGTTATCTCCCAGCGCAATTGGACGAAGCTCATGTTGAGGCATTGGTCGATTCTGTGATCCAAGAGACTGGCGCAGCCGGTAAGGCGGATTTTGGCAAGGTGATGAAGACCTTGATGCCTAAAGTCAAAGGTCAAGCGGATGGCGCAATGGTCAACCGCATCGTCAAAGCAAAACTTAGCTAGAGAAAAGCCGCCCGCGGGCGGCTTTTTTTGTACCCCAGAGCGAAAAAACCAGAGCGGAGCAAAGCGCTCTTAGCGGTGGATATAAGACGGGATGACAGTTGGGCGTTCTTTGCCCAATTGGCGTCACGGCTTATATCACGCCGCGTTGCTTTGCGCAGCTCGACGAAGACCACAGTCGTATAAAGCGTGGACTTCAGCTAAAGCCCGGCCAGCCGTTGCTTCGGCACGCGGGGAAAGCAACGGCGCAGGCGGTGCGGCCGGCTGCAACCACGCAAAGTACGCGTGTTTTCCGCCTAAGTTCAAAGCCAGGCGCTCGCTGCGCTCACCTTGCCTGTCTTTGAACTTGCCGCGATCAGCGACGCGAGCCAAGCACAAACCGCTTGTCTTGCGCCGCTGATCGTTTCACGGCCTGACCGTTGCTTTCCCCACGCGCCTACGCAACGGCTGGCCTCCTGTTTTGGAAATAGGCTGCGAATTGGCTAGGCTGCGTAGTCAACAAATTTTGTGCGAGCTGACGGTCAGCTTCAATTCTGGTATCAGGTATCACCCAATAATCACGGTAATCGGATCAGTGGCCCGACACCAACATTGTTCGACGCTGCGTGCAAATGCCGCTATGGCGTGAATTCGGGCCGCATCTGCTTGTGAATTGTGTTAAACTTGGACAGTTAATAAGAAATGATTAGGTGGTAAATTAAATGTTTCATTGGGCAAAATGGGCACTGGTTGCAGCAATTGCAGCTGGTGTGGTCGGCGCATCGACGCAAAAGGTGCAAGCGGTAGGCGAAACGAAGATCAGCGACGCGCAGCTCAAAGCGTATATCGATGGCATGTCAGAAGATGAGCAAATCGGGCAGTTGTTTATCAGCCGCACGCCACAATCGCCGCAACAAGGCCGCCAAGCCGTGGCCAAATACCACCTCGGGGGATTGGTGCTGTTTGGGACGGATTTTGAAGCTGGCAGCGCAGAACAACTCAAGCAAACGGTGCAAAGTTATCAAGCGCAAGCCAAGGTGCCGTTATTGATCGCCACCGATCAAGAAGGCGGCACTGTGTCGCGGCTGTCATCCAGTCCAAGTTATGCGAATTCGACTTTTCCTTCGCCGCAAGAAGCCTATCAAGCCGGCGGGATGAGCAGTGTGCTGTATCAAGCAGAGTTGGCGGCACAAGATCTGCACTACATTGGGGTCAATTGGAATTTTGCGCCGATCGCTGATGTGGCCAAAGATCCTAACAACTATATTTATGATCGGACCTTCGGCAAAAGCTACAAAGAAACTGCCGAATACATCAAGCAAGTGGTGCCTGCCATGCAAAGCCAAGGCGTCGGCGCGACGCTGAAGCATTTTCCCGGATACGGTGCGGCTGGCGATACGCATACTGGCTTTGCCAAAACCACCACGGCGTATGACACACTGGCCGCTCAAGACCTGTTGCCGTTTAAAGCCGGGATCGATGCTGGCGTCGACGGCATCATGGTCACGCACATTGTGATGACGGCCATCGACAACAAGTATCCTGCCAGCTTGTCGCATAAGGTGATCACCGGCGTGTTGCGCAAGAAGCTCGGCTACAAAGGCGTGATCATCACCGATGGCTTGGAAATGGGCGCCATTGGTCAATTCAAGAAAGCCAATCACATTCCATCAATCGATGTCTTGGCTTTGCAAGCCGGCGACGATGCACTGTTGGCAGAAGATTACGCAACCGGCGTGCCGGCGATCAAGAAGGCCTTGGCTGAACATAAATTGTCGCATGCGCAAATCAAAGCTGCTGATTTGCACTTGCTGCAGCTGAAGAACAAGCTAGGCTTGCTTGAGGCCAGTGCTTTCATCAAGCCCAACTTAGCAGTGGCTGCAACCAACACCACCAAGTCGGCGACCATTGCCGGTGCCTTGCAAGATCCGAGTGTCAAAGCCGGCACCAAGCTGCTGGCGCAAGTGGCTGGACACACGGTGGCAAGCGCTGTGTTGGCGCAAGATGGCAAGTTCAGCTTCGATGTACCGCTGAAAGCCAAGCCGCAGCGGGTTGTTGTGCGCGTGGCCAAACTGCACAAAACCCTCAGCTTGCCAGCCAAAGGCAACCATCAAACCAAGAAGGCGGTGGCAGCAGCAAAGCCGTCCGGCCATTCGCTGAAAGACTCTTGGCCGCTGATGGTGGTCATCGGCGGCGTGGTGATCGTTTTGTTCGGGATCGTGTTATTGCGACGCCGGCGATAAGTCAAAAAAAGCACCTGCGAATTGATCGCAGGTGCTTTTGCGTTGCTCGACGGGTTACTTGCTTGCTTTAGGTTCAGTGGCAGCTTTGGCAGTCGGGTCGTCTTGTTTCTTCTTCAAATCGGTTTCTTGCTTGGCAGGCTTGCCAGTGGGAACGGTTGCGAATTTGTCGAACATTTCATTCAAGTCATTCTGTGCGTTGATGTGTAGTGCCATGAGCATGCACCTCCTGTTTGCGGCAATTATAACATGTAACCAGAGCAGAGCAAAGCGGGTTTAGCGGTTGATATAAGGCAGGATGACATTTGGGCGTTCTTTGCCCAAGTGGCGTCATGACTTATATCACGCCGCGTTGCTTTGCGGCGCTCGACGAAACCAAAGCAAAGCGGGTGCGCGATGTGGATAAGGCGACGTTGCGCCACGCAGCTCGACAAAGTGCAAAGCAGATCCAGTACCATCTGTATCGTCACTGAATCCACCGGTAATTCTGCGTAAATTCATGCGCTGATGAATCGTCGAACATGCTGTTCACGGGTATGTGACGTGGTATACTTAATTATAATTATATTCGCGGAGGTTATCGAATGGATCGGGTCATGGGCATTGTCACAAACATGTGGTTTCGGGAACTGGTGCTGGTCGCCTTGATCGTCTTGTTGCTGGTGCGGTATTATTTCCGTTATGTCAGCGCCGTTAAAAGCAACGGGTTGCGCAGCAAGCGGCGGCGCACGCACAATGTGTTGGTGAACACACGGGTGGCTTTGGTGATCTTGGTGTTGGCGCTGGTGGCAGTGGTGGGATACGACCGTGTGTTGCCAAAGCTTAACATCGGCGGGGCCAAAACGGCCCAAGCGGCCAAACCGGCGGCTAAAGCGTCAAGCCACCACAAAGTTGCCGCCAAGAAATCCAGCAAGAAGAAATCATCCAGCAGCAAGTCTTCCAGCAGCGCGCCGCTGGATGCAACACGAGCTGTGGCGATCGTTAAAGGTTATTACGAGAAGAACCCTGATGACACCACCAATAACGGCGTGACGTCTTATCAATTCGTCCAGAAAGGCTCCGATTCTACCGGCGCCCAAGTTTATCAAGTCGGCGGCTATGGCGTCGGCCAAGATGGCAGCCAACAATTATTACATATGTTTTACGTCCATGCCGACGGGAAGTTTGACGTGGCATATTAAGCTTTTGATGAAAGGTGCTTGCGTGGCGGGTGCCTTTTGTTGTGGCCGTCACTGATTTGTAACGCGACGGCTTGCGCTGGTATGATAAACTGTTTAAGTTAGATAAGGAGTGATCGCATGAAGATCCACAACGTTGACCTGACGATTTCGGCGGTGGCCGCCAAACAATACCCGGATACTGGTTTTCCGGAAATTGCCTTTGTTGGCCGCTCGAATGTCGGCAAGTCCAGCTTGATCAATCGCCTGATCGACCGCAAGGCGATGGCGCGCACCTCAAGCGTCCCAGGCAAGACGCAAACATTGAATTTCTACATTCTGGAAGACATGCTGTATTTTGTCGATGTGCCAGGCTACGGTTTCGCCAAGGTGTCCAAGGCCGATCGCGCGCGCTTTTCGGCGATGATCGAAGAATACTTGACCAGTCGCAAGCAGCTGCGCGGGGTGGTGCAGCTGGTTGATGCACGCCACGCGCCAAGCGAAGACGACGTCAGCATGTACCAGTATTTGAAGTATTATCATATCAAGACTTTGGTGGTGGGTACCAAAGTTGATAAAACCAGCCGCGCCAAAAGGGCTTCGGTGATCCGCACGATCACCCAAACGCTGGATATGAACCAAACCGATGAATTGATCTTGTTCTCCGCTGAAACCGGCGAAGGCAAGTCCCAAGTATGGCATTGGTTAGAAGAAACCGCGGGAATTGGAGGAGAAGACAGTGGAGCTGAGTGATTATCAGAAGGAAGCCAACAAAACTTTGGCCGGCAATGAACATGTGTTGACCAACTTGGCGTTAGGCTTGTCATCAGATTCAGGCAACGTTGTAGACTTGATCAAGAAGTACACTTTCCAAGGCCAAGATCTGGATAAAGATGCCTTAGAAGAAAAAATGGGTGATGTGTTGTGGTATCTCTCCCAAATCGCCTTGTGGGCCAACATCGATCTCGATGATGTGGCCAAGGCCAACTTAGATTCATTAGCCAAGCGCTACCGCAATTAAATCTTAAAAGCCGCCGGGTGCGGCTTTTTTGTTACCCCAGAGCGGAGCAGCCCGCTTTTAGCGGTGGATATAAGGCGGGATGACGCAAAGGCGGTTTGTGCCTTGGCGGCGTCACGACTTATATCATGCCGCGTTGGGCTGCGCAGCTCGACGAAGACCACAATCGTATCATGCTCGGACTTGGTGCTTGTCCAGGCGCCCGGACAGGTGAAGCTCCGGTGCGTGGTGCGGCAAGCCGGCGCAGGCGGTGCGGCCGGTTCCAACCACGCAAAGTACGCGTGTTTTCCACCTAACTTTTGAGCTTTGCACTCGCTGCGCTCGCCTTGCAAATCTCAAAAGTTGCCGCGATCAGCAACGCAAGCCTTGCACAGCCCGCAAGGCTTGCGCTGCTGATCGTTTCACGGCCTGACCGGCTTGCCGCACCACGCGCCTACGCTTCACCTGTCCTTTGGAATTGGTATCAAGATCAGAATTGGCCGATTAAAGGCGTATGTCCGATACCAAAATGGTGTATATTCAGTGCAAGAGAGACTGCAGCCAATCGACAAGTACGCGATGAGATGTTTTATGGCTGACGATATAACGTTGTGGGTTAACCGCAGCCTTGTCGAAAGTTTGGAATGATTCGTCATGCGGTCGCGTTACTTGACCAACGCTAAGGCGAATTTGTGAGCTTGTTCAGCAGGATTTCGTATCATCGCTTCATTCATAGCCGATATCAATTACCGTAGGATTGGGGCAGCGTAGGCACAGGGCAAAGTGGTCAGGCCGTGAAAGGTGTGCTGGCAGGGAAGACTTGCATCGACGCAAGCGCAGCGCAGCTAGAGGCGAGGCTTCCCTGCCAGCACACCCGGCAAATTCTAAGACCGCGCTGAGCGAAGCGATGCGGGCTTAGAATTTAGGCGGAAAACGCGCGAACTTCTGCGCGGTTGCAGCCGGCCGCACAGCCTGCGCCGCTTTGCCCTGTGCCGGAGCTGCACCGATCCGGCCCCGGCCGCACAGCCTGCGCCACTTTGCCCTGTGCCGAAGCTGCACCGATCCGGCCGCAGCCCAGCCAACAACGTGAATTTTGCAGTATTCCAAACGGTTATTGTGAAGATATGGTAAACTTAGAGTAATCTGATTTCACCCAAGGAGGCCAATGTTTTTGGCGGAAAACACCAGTAATAAGACGTTCTTGCTGTCGAGTCCTGAAGAAGCGATCACGATGGCAGGAATCAATGACCAGCATTTTAAGATGATCGAAGAAGCGCTTGATGTCACGATCACGCCGCACGGCCAAGAGCTGCGCATTCAAGGCGAATCTGTTGCGACCAGCTTGGCGTATCAATTGCTCACCCAAGTGCAGAACCTGCTGCAACAAGGCATCAGCTTAGGCGCACCGGACATCGCCAGCGCCATCAACATGGCCAAGCGCGGCACCTTGGAATATTTTGCCGAGATGTATTCGGAAACCTTGCTCAAAGACGCCAAGCACGCCCCGATTCGCGTCAAGAACTTCGGCCAGCGCCAATACGTCAACAAGATCCGACACAACGACATCACCTTTGGCATCGGCCCTGCCGGCACCGGTAAGACTTACCTGGCTGTCGTCATGGCTGTCGCCGCGATGAAAGCCGGCGAAGTCGACAAGATCATTTTGACCCGCCCGGCGGTAGAAGCCGGCGAAAGCCTGGGCTTTCTGCCAGGCGACTTGAAAGAAAAAGTCGACCCTTACTTGCGTCCCGTATATGACGCGCTGTATGCCGTGTTGGGCAAAGAACACACCGATCGCTTGATGGACCGCGGCGTCATCGAAATCGCGCCGCTGGCTTATATGCGCGGGCGGACTTTGGATAACGCGTTTGCCATCTTAGACGAAGCGCAAAACACCACCCAAGCGCAAATGAAGATGTTTCTCACGCGGCTTGGTTTTGGCTCAAAGATGATCGTCAACGGCGATATCACCCAAATCGACTTGCCTAGAAACACCAAGTCAGGCTTGATCCAAGCACGGCAGCTGCTTAAAGATGTGGATCATATCGCCTTCACCGAATTCTCGGCGGCAGACGTGGTGCGCCATCCGGTGGTGGCAGCGATCATCAATGCCTATGCCCAACAAGACGAAGCGACGCTTAAAGCGCGCGCGGCCCAATAGGAGAGAGACTGAACTATGGATTTAGAATTTTATGATGATGACCAGCGCTTAGATGATGAACACGCCAAGCTGGTGCAAGACCTGGTGGCTTTTTGCGGCAAGGAACTGAACAAACCTGAAGACACTGAAATGTCCATCACGATCGTGTCTGATGAAGAAATTCAGCGCATCAACCGCGAATACCGCAACACCGATCGGGTGACAGATGTGATTTCGTTTGCCATTGAAGACGGCGAAGACCAGCTGCCGCAAGTTGATGGCTTGCCGGAAAATATCGGCGACTTGTTCATCGACCCGGATAAGGTGCGCTTGCAAGCGACTGATTACGGCCATTCTTTCGAGCGCGAACTCGGCTACACTGTGGTGCATGGCTTCTTACACTTGAATGGTTACGACCATATCAAGCCAGAAGACGAAGCTGTGATGATCCCGCTGCAAGAGCGGATCCTTGACGCTTATGGCCTTAAGCGATAAATACCCGTACAAAAACCATAACTTCGGCCAATCACTGCACCATGCACTGCGCGGGTTAGGCGCCATTGTTAAGCGTGAGCGCAATTTTCGCTTCGACTTGATTGCGACTTTGGTAGTGGCGGGATTAGGCTGGTGGCTGCAAGTTTCGCGCAGCACTTGGCTGTGGCTGATCGCAGCAAGCGGCTTGGTGCTGATAGCTGAAGCGTTCAACTCAGCCATCGAAGCTTTGATGCGCTGGCAAGTCGGCGACCGCTTTGATCCGGATCCGCGCATCAGCCGGGTCTTGGACATGGCCGCCGGTGCAGTATTGGTGGCGGCGCTCATTGCGGCGCTGATCGGCGTGATCGCATTATGGCCGTATTTGGTGGAGGCATTGACATGAACGAATTGATCCAAGCAGCAACCGCTGCGCGCGAGCATGCATATGTGCCATATTCGCATTTTGCCGTCGGGGCGGCGGTGCAAACGGCAGACGGGGAAATTTATGCCGGGTGCAATATCGAGAATGCCAGCTATGGCCTGACGATGTGCGCCGAGCGCAACGCCATGTTCAACGCGGTGGCAGCCGGGCACCAGCAGCTGGTAGCCATGGCGGTGATCGGCCAAACTGACGGCCCAATTTCCCCATGTGGCGCCTGCCGGCAGGTGATGGCAGAATTCTTGCCGCAACAAGCGCCTGTATATTTGACGAATTTAGCCGGGGACTTGACCACGACCAGCGTGGGCGAGTTGTTGCCTGGTGCTTTTCTTAAAGGAGAACTCATTTGACACATCATTCTGGTTTCGTTGCGATTATTGGCCGGCCTAACGTCGGCAAATCGACTTTCATGAATCGGGTGCTTGGCGAGAAAATCGCCATCATGTCGCCTAAAGCGCAAACCACGCGCAACAAGATCAACGGGATTTACACCACCGAAGACTCACAAATCGTCTTCGTTGACACGCCAGGCGTGCACAAGCCGAAGAACGCGTTGGACGATTATATGGATACCGCAGCGCTGTCGACGTTAAACCAAGTGGATGCGGTGTTATTCATGGTGCCGGCAGATGAAAAGCCTGGTGCCGGCGATCAATATATCATGAGCCAGCTGGCGCATGTCACCAAGCCGGTGTATTTAGTCGTTAACAAAATCGACTTGGTTCACCCAGACGACTTGTTGCCGTTTATCGACCATTATCGCCACGGCCATGATTTCGCCGGGGTCTACCCGATTTCTGCCACTGAAGGCAACAACGTCGATGAGTTGTTAGCTGACTTGACCAACAAATTGCCAGAAGGGCCGCAATATTACCCTGATGACCAACTGACTGACCATCCGGAGTATTTTGTCGTGGGTGAGTTGATTCGCGAACAGATCTTGCAGCTGACGGACAAAGAGATCCCGCATTCCGCCGCCGTGGTGGTGGAGCGCATGAAAGATCGCACCGAAAACGGCAAGCTGATCATCGAAGCATATATCATCGTCGAACGCGACGGGCAAAAGGCGATCGTCATCGGCAAAGGCGGCAGTATGCTCAAGAAAATCGGCACCCGCTCGCGGCGGGAAATTGAATTGCTCTTAGGCGACAAGGTCAACTTGAAATTGTGGGTGCGCGTGCAGAAGAATTGGCGCGACAACAATGCTTATCTGCGCACACTGGGATATAACGCCAAGGACCTGCGATGAACCAAGCGGCTGTCGAGTTCAAAGGCTTGGTCTTGGCGCGCCATAATTATCGCGAATCTGATATGCTTGTCAAAATGCTGACAGATCACTATGGCAAGCACATGTTCATGCTTAACCGCGCGCGCAAGCCAGGGTTTCGTATGGCGGCAGGCTTCTTGCCTTTTACCCAAGGTTTATATGTTGGGACGATCAACGACCCGGGGTTGAGTTTCATGACCACGGTCAAAGACGCCAGCCAGTTTCAAACCATCAGCCAAGATATTGAATTAAACGCTTATGCCACGTATATCTTGAGCTTGATCGACCAGGCTTTCCCTGACGGCCAACCGATCCCGCAATGGTATGAGCACGCCTTGCATGCGTTGACCTTGATCGATGAAGGGATGGATGCGGCGGTGGTGTGCAACATCACCGAAGTGCAAATGCTTGGTGCCTTTGGCGTGCAGCCTGAGTGGCGCGGATGCGTGATCGATGGCCGCAGTGACTTGCCGCTTGATTTCTCAGAAAGTTATGGCGGGGTGTTGTGTCAGGAACATTGGCATATGGATAACTACCGCTTCCATGTCACCCCTAAAGCGATGTATTTGTTGCGGCGCTTTTCGGTGGTGGATCTGGCCCAGCTGCACAGCATTTCCGTGTCTGAGGTGACCAAAGCCGATTTGCGCCGGGTGCTGGATCGGATCTATCGCGATATGGTCGGCGTGGTGCCTAAAGCCAAGCGCTTCTTAGATCAGATGCATGATTGGGAGCAGAAACTGCCGCCGAAAGAGTAGTGTAGGGGAGCGGGTCAAGGCAGCGCCGCACCGCAAGGCCAGGGTTGGCGCAGGCGGTGCGGCCGGTTCCAACCGCGCTGAGAAGCGCGCGTTTTCCACCTAAGTTTCAAGCCCCGCATCGCTGCGCTCAGCGCGGGTCTAGAAACTTGCCGCGATTGACGCAGAAAGCCAAGCACAAACCGCTTGTCTCACTGCGTCAATCGTTTCACAGCCTGACCGACCCTAGCCTTGTGGCACGGCACTGCCTTGGCTCTGGGTTTGTCGAATCGACGGGGTCGTTGGCTGGGCAACAACTGAGCGCTTGGGGCTTGGCCCACAGCCAAACCAATGCGCAGACAAGTAGCAAAATCAATTGGAAGCGCGGCTATCGCAAAGATGGCCGCGCTTTTTGGTGTGAAAATATAGGAAATGCCTGTTAATTAATGGGCAGATGTTCATTAACGTGCAGATTTTGTTAATCTTGAGTTGGGTTTTCAACAAGGTTCCATGCTATAATTTGTATATAAATAGACATATGTTCAATAATAAACGGAGGAAAAGCCATGGATCGTCGGGTACGCAAAACCAAGCAGGCCTTAGAAGATGCTTTCTTGGCGTTGGAACACCAAAAGCCCGCCAACCAAATTACGGTTGCCGAGCTGTGCGCCTTAGCAGATGTGGGGCGCGGGACATTTTATTTGCATTATCAAGATGTGCAGGCCTTGGCTGCAGAAATCGGCGACCGCTATGTGCAAGCGCTGCTGGATCAGTTTGCCAAGCCTGGCCCGCAGTTGTTTGATGGCAGTTATCGCGACTGGCTCAACAGCTTGTTGCATTATTTGCACAGCCATCAAGCGGCGTTTGCCTTGATCTTTCGCGGCGCCAATCGCGGTGCGGTGCAAGAGCGGCTGCAGGCGGCTTTCGCGGCGCTTTTGCCTGGAGATGCAATTGAGGTGACTTACACCGTTAGTGGTGCTATGGGCTTGATCAGCGCTTGGCTGCTTGAGTTGCTGGATGTCGATCAAGCCGCGGTGGTGGTGCGCTTGGATCAGGCGTTATTGGCGCTGGTTTGGCCAAATGGCGTGCCGAGCAATTCGACTAAGTAAGCCCGCGCTTCGGTTAAGGAAATGTCGTGTTGCGCCAAGAACACCCATTCCAGCACCAATAACACGGTGTTGGAATAATATTGCGCCACTAAAGCGACTGGGGTGTGGGCGCGCTGGACATTCACGTTATTGGCGAAAACTTGCGTCATTTCACGCGTGAAGTGATTGATAAAATCCGTGATCAGCGAGCTTTCCAGCGGATTATGCGCCACCACGCGGTTCAATAAGTCGCGGTGGGTATCAAACAGCGAATACACTTCATCAAACACGGTTAACAGCGCGGTGCTGCTGGGTTGGACCTTGGCCAAATCCAAGTGGGCGTCTTTACCCAGCTGAAACCAGCAGTATTCAGTCAGATCATACTTGTCATCGAAATAGTTATAGAACGTTGCGCGCGGGTAATCACACCGGGCGCATATTTCGTTAACCGTGATCTTGTCGAAGCTTTTTTCGCCTAACAAGTTGAACATGGCTTCAGAGAACGCCTTAAGCGTGCGCTGGGTGTTGCGATTGAGTTTCTGATGCGGATCGTATTTCATGAAAAATAATCCCCTTACATTTAGACAAACTGCCGCGATGTGTCCAAGTTTAGACGACAACCCAAGGATTGTTTATTGTCTAAGCCTTAACATGAATCTATCATGAAATTTGTGGATTTACAACTGTCTAATTTTAGACGATTAAACGAATTTTCTTTGGCCGTTGGTTGAAGAGTGTAGGGGATGGATAACCGTGAAGCAGTTTAGTGAGAAACATTATCCGGCGTTGATCGCGTGGATCGTGATCGTGATCGTGGCGATCATTGCGATGCCGAATGTCTCGCAGCTGGTGCGTGACAAAGGTGCTGTGCGTTTGCCTGATTCAGTGCAAAGCCAAGTGGCCACACGCATCGAAAAGCAGGCCAACAATAACAAGTCGGTGCGCACATACACCGCCGTTTTCAGCAACGGCGACAATAAAATCGACCATGCGCAAAGCAATAAGATCGATCACGCCTTAGCCGATTTGAAGAACGAATCCGGCTTGACTGTCGAGAAGGTCATGGGACCTAACGACAACGCGCAAACCAAGAAACAATTGCGCGCCAAAGACGAAACGACCCAACTGGCACAAATCACCGTCAAGAAAAACGGCCAGATTTCCAGTCAAGTCACGAAGCTGCGCAGCCAACTCAAGCTCAACGGCTTAGACACTTATATCACCGGTGTTGACCCGTTAAACGATGACTTCTCCACTGTCACCGAGCGCGGTATTCAAAAAACTGAGCTGATCGCGGTGGTTTTCATTTTCATCGTGTTGATCTTGGTTTTCCGCTCACCGATCGTGCCGCTGATTTCCTTGGCCAATGTCGGCGTGGCGTTCATCACCAGCTTAAGTATCGTGATGAATCTGGCGGCCCACTTCAACTTCCCGCTTTCCAACTTCACCCAAGTGTTCTTGGTCATTGTGCTGTTTGGGATCGGGACAGATTACAACATCCTGCTATATGATTATTTCAAAGGCCAGCTGGCAGCCGGCGTAGCGCTTCCTGAAGCGGTTAAAGAAACCCGCCGCCATGGCGGACGGACCGTGCTGTATTCCGGCTTGTCGGTGCTGATCGGCTTTGCCAGTTTGTGGATGGCGAAGTTTTCCTTCTATCAAAGTGCTTCAGCGGTGGCCATTGGCGTCGTCGTCTTGTTGCCGGTGCTGTTAACGTTAAACATGTTCTTCATGGCAGCACTAGGCGAGCGGATGTTTTGGCCAAGCAAAGTCTCTGGCGGCGAAGGTGCGTCCAAGTTGTGGCACGGGTTGTCGCGTGCGGCGATCGCCCAACCGGTTGTGGCGTTGGTCGTGGTGTTAGCCATCGGCGTGCCTGCGGCGTTGGGTTATGATTCGGAGTTGAACTTCAATAACGCCGATGAAGTGCCATCCAGTTACCAATCCAAAGCCGGCTACTTGGTCATTCAAGACCACTTCTCCAAAGGCATGTCGGCGCCGGCGACGATTTACATCAAGAGTGACAAGCGCTTAGACACGCAAGCTAAGCTGGCCGCGATCGATCAGCTGACCCAATACTTGCAGCAAGAACCTGGGATCAAAACCGTCGCTTCCGTCACTGAACCAGGCGGCAGCAAGCTTTCCCAGCTTTACCTCAATGATCAACTTAAAACCATCACCAACGGCTTGAAAGATTCGCAAGCCGGCTTAAAGAAGATCCAATCCGGCCTTGGTGAAGCCAACACGCAACTGGGCAGCTCGAACATGAACGACCAACTGGCCCAAGTGCAAAAGCTCGCTGATGGCTCCAGTCAGCTGCAATCAGGCGTTAAGCAATATACCGCTGGGGTATCAGCATTAAACAGCGGCACCAAGGCTTTGGCGTCTGGCAACAGTCAATTGGCTGCCAGCACCAAAACCGCCAGCAACGGCGCCGGCGCTTTAGCTGCCGGTGCAAATCAAGTGGCTTCCGGCAGCCAGCAGCTCAACAGCGCTACTGGCCAGCTGGCTTCAGGCGCTAACCAAGTGGCAAGCGGGGCCAATCAAGTCGCAGGCGGTACGCAATCGGCAGTCAACGGTTCTAAAGCCTTGGCTTCTGGTGCTAATCAAACTGCCGCAGGCGCCACCAAAGCCGCCCAAGGCGCGGCCCAAACCGCCGCTGGGGCCGCACAAGTTTCCGATGCTGCAGGCCAAGTGGCTAGCGGCACCCAGCAGTTATCCGCTGGGACCAAGTCCTTGAATGATTCCATGGGCACCGTCACCACCAGCGTCAAGCAATTAACCGGTGGCAGCGCAGAATTAGCCACCAACATGAAACAACTCAATTCGCAAATGAGCGCGCTGCAAGCGCAAGCGAAGTTGTTAATGGCGGCGATGACTAACGACCAGAACAAACAAACCGCTGCCGCGGCTTCAACAGCAGTGACTGCGGCGATGACCAAACTCACTGGCGCGATCAGTCAATTGACCACTGGCGCCACTGGCCTTAACACCGGCATGAACAGCTTCACTGCAGCTTTGCCGAAGATGACCACTGGCGTCAATGATCTGGCGGCAAACGCCAGCAAGTTGGCTTCAGGCGCCGGCCAAGCGGCTGCCGCTTCTAAGCAAGTCGCAGGCGGCACCCAACAAGTCGCTTCAGGCACCGCACAAGTGGCGACAGCAACGCAACAAGTTGCTTCTGGCAGCAATGCCTTAGCCGCTGGTGCCGGGACTTTAGCTAACGGCGCCAACCAAGTCGCCGGCGGGGCCAACCAAGTCGCATCCGGGGCCAATCAGCTTAATGGTGCCACAACAAAACTGGCTTCTGGCAGCGGCACTTTAGCCAGTTCCACGCAAAAGCTTGCCAGTGGCTTAGCCGCTTTAAGCGGCGGGGCCAATCAAGCGGCCAGCGGGGCAGCACAAGTGTCTGCTGGTACCACGAAGCTTAACAACAACTCTGCGCAACTTGATTCAGGCGCCACGCAAGTTAACGCCGGGGTGCAAGAAGTCAATGACAAGCTCAAAGGCATGTCTGGTCAATTAAAGACTTTAGGCACAGGCTTAACCGCTGCCAATAAAGGCTTAGGCACCATTGCTTCTGGCAGCAAGACCATGCGCAGTTACTTGACAGAACTGGAAGGCTCTTACATCGGGGATGATTTCTATATTCCTCAAGCTTCGATCCATGCCAAAGCCTTCCAGCCGTCGCTTGATACGTACATGTCCTCGCATAACAAGATCACTTACTTTAACGTGGTCTTCAAAGGCGATCCGAATTCCACCACGGCCAACAAGCAGTTCAAGACCATGCAGCGCGACTTACAAGCCCAAGTCAAACATTCTGCTTTGAAAGGCAGCACCGTGGCCATCGGCGGGCAAACGTCACAGGACAACGACTTGCGCACCTTGGCTAATGGCGACTTCCAGCGGACCGCGACGATCATGATCATCGGCATTGCCATTGCCTTGATCGTGGTGACCCAATCCGTCTTGCAGCCGCTGACGATTCTAGGGACTTTGGTCACTGCGTTCTTTGCTTCAATGAGCATCACGCGCTTGGTATCGGCGCATGTCTTAGGCGACAGCTTGTTGAGTTGGAACACACCGTTCTTCACCTTCATCATGTTGATGGCCTTAGGGGTGGATTACAGTATCTTCTTGATGATCCGCTATAAAGACGACAAAGCCGAACCTGACTTGAAGCAGCGCATGCTTAAAGCTGCCACGACGATCGGCGCCGTAGTGGTATCTGCGGCGATCATCTTAGGCGGGACCTTCGCGGCGTTGATTCCAAGCGGTGTCACCACCTTGATCCAAGTGGCACTAGGTGTGATCTTCGGCTTAGTGATCTTGGTCATCTTGTTGCCGATCGCCATGAGTGGTTTGATCAGCCTCAATGAGTGGCATGAGAATCGCGAACACGAAACGAAACCAAAGCATAGCTAAATAGTTACAAAGGACGGGGCCAGAAATTTCTCAAATTTCTGATCCCGTCCTTTTTTTATTTTTCGAATAATAATGAATAGGGATTGCCCGATTGCCCGCCTTTATTGCCATTAGGCGAATCCCATCTGCTTATTTACCTTTTGTGCCGGCAATGTGCGGGATGAGGAAGGAACGCATGCGATGAATGAGTACCCGCAATTGTCATCGGCACACAATGATGTCGCGACGGATCTAACTGATCAAGCCTTTCAGCACCCCCTGTGATGTACCACATTTAGCAGTAGCGATAGGTGCGATTTGCCTTGGGTGGTATCACGGCTTATCACACGCCGGGTTGCTTTGCGCGACTGAACCAAGCATCTGAGGTACCATTTTTGCCAATTATGCGTATACTAAAAAATGTAACCGAGAAAGGATGTCCAACTTGACTCAAATCAAACTGATCGCCTCTGACCTTGACCATACCTTGTTGACCGAAGACGGCCAACTGCCGCCGGACTTCTACACCACTATTCGCCAAGTCCATGCTGCCGGGATCCACTTCGTTGCCGCCAGCGGCCGTCCGCTGTACACCTTGCGTCCCATGTTTGAACCGGTGAAAGATTGCGTGAGCTTGGTTGCCGAAAACGGCGCCGTGGTGATCCGCGACGGCGAAATGGTTTATTCGCAATTCATCCCTAAAGCCGATTATGTGCGCTTGATCAACTACACCCATGCCCAAAAGCTGGGCATTCCGATTTTATGTGCCTTAGATTCTGCATATGTCGGCCCAGATGGCGCGGCACACACTGAATTTCTCGGCCGCTTCTTCAAGCGCTTGGAAGTGGTGGATGATTTGCGCAATTTAGATGTGCAACTGGCCAAGTATACGGTTTTCTATCCGGAAAAGCAGACTTATGACGTGTTTGAACCCGATTACGCCACACCGCTGGCGGCGGATTTTCACGTGACGATCGGCGGGGATTACTTCTTGGACATCATGCACAAAGTCGTCAACAAAGGCCATGCGTTAACTGAGTTAGGCAATTTGTTAGCCGTGACGCCGGCTGAAATGGTGGCGTTTGGCGATAACCTCAACGACACCGAAATGCTGCAGTTGGCAGGGCATGCCTATATCGTAGCTGCGGCCACCGACAAGCTCATGCCTTATGCCACTGCGCGCATTGGCAGCAACAGTGATTACGCTGTGGCGACAATGATTCAAGAAATCTTGGCAAATGGAGGGCAGATCAATGAGTAAAATCGCAGTTTATTGCGGCGCCAACATGGGCAATGACCCGGTATACATCGGCGCTGCCAAGCGCTTAGGCGCATGGTTGGTGGAGAATCATTATGGACTGGTGTACGGCGGGGCCGGCGTTGGTTTAATGGGCATCTTGGCCAAAACCGTGATGATGAACGACGGGCAAGTCACCGGCATCATGCCGCAGAACTTGTACGACCGCGGCGCCGGGTATTCTGAGTTGGAAGATTTGATCGTAGTGCCGAATATGGCGACTCGCAAAGCCGAAATGTTGCGCATGGCCAGCGGCTGCATTGCCTTGCCAGGCGGGCCTGGGACCTTAGAAGAAATCGCCGAAGCCTATTCTTGGGCTAGAGTCGGCGACAACGACGCGCCTTGCGCCTTTTATAACGTCAACGGTTACTGGGATCCTTTGGCCGCCATGTTTGACAAAATGGTCGACAACGACTTCTTATCTGCCGAACATCGCAGCAAGCTGCTGTTTTCAGACGACTTAAATGCCATTGGCGACTTCTTTAAGCAATACACACCACCGACTTTGCGCAAGTATTAACACTTGGCGTTAACTCGATCAAGCACAGATGTTGATGGATCGCAGAAAGCCCCATCCTCCTTAATTGGAAGATGGGGCTTTTGTGATTGGTTGTCGGCGCTGTGCCGTCAGAGTTGTTGGCTAAGAAGCCGCTGGTGTCTTGATGGATGGCGATGATGTGCTTGATGCCTTGCCTATTGGCCTTTAGCGTGAGGTATTGTGGGCAACGTGCTTGGCTTGCTCCCGGGCTAAGATGTCATCGATGATCTCAGCTAACGTGTGTTTGGCCATGCTGGCTTCGGCGTCTTGTTGCACGGCGGCATAAATCGTATCCAAGGTGTTTTGGATGTTGCCGCCAACGATGCACAGCGGATTGGTTTTCTCGTCGATGTGCAACAAATTGCGGTTGTCTTCAACGGCTAAATAAACATCCAACAAAGTGATTGCTTGGGGATCTTTGGCCAGCGTCAAGGCGACTTTGCCAGGCTGGCTATTGAGCAGTCCGGCTTTGACCAGCTTTGACATCATCCGCCGCACCATGCTGGAGTTGGCTTCGACGCTAGACGCAATGGCGCTGCTGGATAAATCGCCGTCGGCATAGATATGGACATAAGCCAGAATGTGGACGGCGTCACTTAGTTTATGAGAATATTTCATCGATCGGCACCTCGTCGTTAGTGGTTTGGAATCAGTCTCGAGCAATTGGCTTGGGTTGATAGTTGCGCTTTAGAAAAGACAGCATACTTTCTGGCAGTGCACCAGTGATGGTTTGAAAATCTGTGGTTGCTTGATCAAACAGCCCCAAGGCCCCAGCCGCATACATACTGGCCAGCTCTTGACCATCGCCTTCAGCTGCGTAAATACGGCCAAATTCTGCGTTAGACACCGGTGCATAGCCAATTTCGTGGCCAGTGACCGTGGTCATGATTGCGCCAAGTTCCGGCATGGTCAACGCTTTTGGCTGCGTCAAGGTGTAGCTTTGACCGGCATCGCGCAAGGCTGGGTCAACCGCTAAGTGGGCAATGGCTTTGGCACTGTCAGCTTGGGTGATAAAACTCATCGCTTGATCGCCGACAGGGTAGATCAAGGCCTTGCGGGCGATCAGCTCCGGCAGATAAGGCACCAGCGGATCAGCATACAACGCATTCTTGACCACGGCGTAATTTAAGCCGCTGGTGGCAAGCCGCCGCGGCGCATAAGCGTAGTAAGGCGACATGGTGAAGGGGTTGTTTTCCTGGTCGGCATAGAAGCTGACAAAGATGACTGATGGGACCCGGGCAAGTTTAAGCGCTTTGAGCGAATTCTCAAATTCGGTGATGCGCTGCAAGACGTCGTAGGTCTTGCTGGGGATGTAGATCACCACGTCTTGGCCGGTGAACGCTTGGGTCATCGTATCAACATTAAGGTAATCAAGCGGGGCCACGGCAAGCCCGCGCTCAGCTAAGGCGCTGGCCTTGGCTGGGGTATGTACCGCAGCAGTCAAGGCACTGGCTTTGACCAAATCAACAAGTTCATCAATCACTTTACGGCCAAGATGGCCGGTGGCGCCGGTAATCAAATATTTCATCAATTAATTCTCCTTAAGCAGATGATGGGATTGCAGGTATTGTTTGGCGATCGTCGCGGCTTTGTGGTGCTGGACGGTCACTTGGTAATTCATTTGCTGCATGTCTTGCGTCGAGATCTTGCCGGCGATGCGGTTCAAGCTTTTGACGATTTGCGGATGCGCTTTGGCAAAACTCGTCAGCATCAAAGGCGAGCCTTGATACGGCGGGAAGAAGGACTTGGTATCTGCTAACACCACCAAATGGTACTTCTTGATTTGCGGATCCGTGGTGTAAGCATCCGTGACATCCAGGCTGCCTTGGGCCAGTGCTTCATAGCGCAGTGACGGCTCCATGGTTTTGACGTTGTGAAACGCCAAGCCATAAGCTTGCTTCAACCCGGGATAGCCGTCGCTTTGTTGATAGAAGTCCGGATCAAAGCCCGCGCGCAATTCGGGATGCTGAGTCAAATCAGCGATGGTTTTGAGGTGATATTTGGCCGCGGTGGTTTGGGTGACGGTCATGCCATAACCGTTTTGATAGGCCATTGGCGGTAGCAAAGTCATGTTAAACTGCTTGCTTAACGCGGTTTTGCCAGCTTGGTAAGCTTGGGTTGGGTCGTGGCTGATGGGCTGGTTGGTTTTCACCAGCGATTGCAAGACGGTGCCGGTGAATTCAGGGTAAATATCGATTTGCTTGGATTTCAGCGCTTTAAACAAGAAGCTGGTGCCGCCAAAATTACGCTTCAAGGTGACATGCACGTTGGGGTCATCGGCTTCGATCAGATCTTTGTACAGGTTGATCAAAAGCTCGGGTTCACCGCCCATTTTGCCGGCAATGGTGATGGCCGTCGTTTTAGGCGCAGTTGCTGCATGCACACCATAAGCGCCGCCGATAATCACGACCAAAGCCGCGCCGCCGATCAGCAGATGCTTCGGTGTGGTGTGGGATAACACTTTGATCAGCCAGCTGGCGATCAAGGCCAACACGGCGGCTAACACGGCACCAATCAACAAGGCGGCGTTGTTGTTGCTTTGAATGCCGAGCAGGATGTAGGTCCCTAAGCCGCCGCCACCGATCAAAGCCGCCAAGGTGGCGGTACCAATGATCATCACGACGCCGATGCGAATGCCTGATAGGATCATCGGCATCGCCAGCGGCAGCTGCACACGCAACAGCTTATAGCGGCGCGAAACACCCATGGCATCAGCGGCTTCGATCAACAGCGGATCGATATTGGTCAACCCGGCATAAGTATTCTGAAACACCGGCATGATCGCATACAAAACCAAAGCGATGATCGCCGGCACCGTACCGATACCCACAAACGGGATCAACAAGCCCAAGATCGCCAAGCTGGGAATGGTTTGAATGATGCTGGCGATTTGCAAGACGAATTCGCCGGCGCGCCGGTGGTTCATCAAGCCAATAGCCAAGGGAATGGCGATCAAGATCGTGATAAGGGTGGCGATCACCGCCACTTCAATGTGCTGACCTAAGGCGACCAAGATCTCATGGCTATTGGCTTGGGCGTAGTGAAGGGTTTCATTAAGCATGCGGCGCGTCCTCCTGATGTAAAGTGGCAAGATAGCCGATCAGGTCACTGGCAGTCAGCTGCTTGGCGGCAACTTGCACGACCAAGCCGGGTTCGACTTTGAGCATGGCCGCCCATTGATAAATAGATGTCGTGCTTGACAGGGGCTTGGCAGCGGCTGTGATCGGCTGACCAAAGCCGGCAGCCAGGACCTGCGCCAAGGTGCGCTGCGCGGCAATGACGTCTTTGAAGAAATCCGCGACAAAAGCGTTGGCTGGCGCGGCGATCACCGCTGCAGGTTCTGCGATTTGCTGCAGGCGCCCGTTATGCAGCACCGCCATGTGATCGGCTAACCGCAAAGCTTCTTGCATATCATGGGTGACGAAAATGATGGTGGTGGCAAGTTCATGATGCAGCTTCAAGATCAAACTTTGCAGCTGCCGCTTAGACACTGGGTCCAAGGCGGAGAACGGTTCGTCCATCAAGATCAGCTTCGGATCAGCGGCCAGCGCGCGGACAATGCCAACGCGCTGAGCTTCGCCGCCAGAAAGTTCGGCAGGTTTGCGACTGGCATAAAGCTTTGGGTCCAGATCAACCAGTTGCAACAGGTGTTCGATGCGCGGTTTGATGCGGGCCTTGTCCCAGCCTAAAGCTTCCAGCTGGACAGCGGCATTTTGCATCACGGTCATGTTGGGGAATAAGGCACTGGACTGGAGCACATAGCCGATGTGGCGGCGCAGTTGCTGCAGATCTTGGTCAGCCACATCGACCCCATCGATCAAGACTTGGCCGCTGGTGGGCACGACAAGGCGATTGACAGTTTTCAACAGTGTGGTTTTGCCACTGCCGGAAGGGCCGACCAGCACAAAGAGTTCGCGGGATTCGACGCGTAAATTAACGGCGTGCAGCGCGGTTTCGTCAGCATATTGTTTGGAAATAGCTTTGAATTCGATCAAGATATGTACTCCTGTGATTTTGTAATTAACCTGTTGTTTTAATGTTAACACCATTTCGACGTTTTACAACAAAATATTGAGAAATTGTCGCTTTGTGTGCAGCTGACAATCGGCAGGTGACTTTGATGACGAAGGCAACCCAGCACAGCCGACGCGTTCATCACCAATCAACTGGACACCAAAACGCTATCGCCGCATTTGCAACAGCGTTTGTTAGCAGTTGACGCACAATTTCGGTGATGGCTTTGAGTAAATCAAGGATAGAAATTTTCAGTCTTTACACAGGAACATGCGTTTGCTATACTAACCTTGACTATGAGATACGGACAAACTTGACGTCAATGCTGAAACAACATTGGAGGCGATCACATGGACAACCTGCCGTCATTAGAAGTACTGATCCTCAAGCTTCGCCGCTATGCTGAATTGCAAAGTCTGGCCCAAACACTGTTAACGCCTAAGATGTATGCGGCTTTGCCACCGCGACCTAAGCTGGTCCAATTGCGCGAGGCCATTATGCGCCGGGCTGGCACCAACGTTCGCGTACGCCAGCGCTTGGCTAGAGTACTGTATGCAAGAATCGAAGTCACCGCCACCACCGCACAAGAATTGCTGGGCATCAATGTGGGGCTGCGCAACAAGTTAATTGCAGCCAACATTTTGGTACCAACTTCACAAGTCCCCAATCTGTGGGGCAAGGGCATGGTCAAGCTGATTTCCTATGCGAATGTGCTTGCTTGCTACCATGATCCAAAGTTCCAGGCGCTTAAAGCCGAATATGAAGCCCACCACGAAGCACGCAAAGCCAGTGCTGCCAAAGCCGTCGCCACCAAGCTGGCACAAACCCGCAAGCAAATTGCCGACTTTGACCTCACTGTGAAGCGGGTACCTTTTAAGAAACTTTATGCCAAGGCCTTAAACAGCCGCCTGGCGTTTCTCGAGGAACTAGCAATCGAGCGCGGCCGCTTTGATCTGCTTACCAGCTATGCTGAATTAGCCCAAGCGCCAGCCGAGGTGCAGAATCGCTGGGTAGACAACTATATTCGCCATGAACTGACTAATTATGATGAAGCCGAGCACTTGCTGGCGGGGATGACTGGTAAAAACCAAATGTACGTCAATGAATTAGCCGACAAAGTGACTGCCGAAATCCAACGGGTTTATCCTTTCTATCACCAAGACACGTATCTGGCCCAATATTTGCGACCAGCGGCGCCATGACGCAGTTTAAGTGCCAAGCCGCTTGCAGGCGATTAGCGGCAATGGTATACTTAACTCAATATTTCGGTGATGAGAGAAAGGTTTGCCAAGTTGCAGGATCAAGCGAGCGTGGGGCAGTGGAAGCCGCGTGACTGTGTTGGCAGATGGCGTTTTCGAACCGATTCAAGCAAGTGCGAAGCAGCTGCTTCGAAATAGGGTGGAACCGCGCAGAAGCGTCCCTATGTCAGTGAATGGCATAGTGGCGCTTTTTTTTGTTTGCATCACCGTTAATCAAAGGAGAAGAACATGACCAAGAAAATGTCTGTGCAACAAATGATCCAAACGTTGCAGCAATTCTGGGGCGACAAAGGCTGCATGCTGATGCAATCTTATGACACCGAAAAAGGCGCCGGCACCATGAGCCCGTATACCTTCTTGCGCGCCATCGGCCCAGAACCTTGGGCGGCAGCGTATGTGGAACCTTCCCGGCGGCCAGCAGATGGCCGTTATGGGGAAAACCCCAACCGTTTGTACCAACATCACCAATTCCAAGTGGTGATCAAGCCTAGTCCCAAAGAAGTGCAAGAATATTATTTGGATTCTTTGCGGGCGCTAGGGATCGAGCCTTTGGAACACGACATTCGCTTTGTTGAAGACAACTGGGAGAACCCTTCAATGGGTTGCGCCGGTGTGGGTTGGGAAGTTTGGCTGGATGGCATGGAAGTCACGCAGTTCACTTATTTCCAAGTCGTCGGCGGCTTAGAAGTGTCACCAGTCACCAGCGAAATCACTTACGGTGTGGAACGCTTGGCTTCCTATATTCAGGATGTGAACAACGTCTTTGATTTGGAATGGGGCGACGGCGTGTTATACGGGGACATTTTCAAAGAACCGGAATACGAACACTCCAAGTATTCCTTTGAAGAATCCAACCAAGACATGCTGCTGCAATTCTTCGACGCCTATGAGAAAGAAGCTTGGCGCTTGATGGACTTAGGGCTGGTACACCCGGCATATGATTACATCTTGAAGTGCTCACACACCTTCAACTTGCTGGATGCCCGCGGCGTGGTTTCTGTGACGGAACGTGCCGGGTACATGAACCGCATTCGCAAGATGGCCCACAAGGTGGCGCGTGCTTTCGTGGCAGAACGCAAGAAGCTTGGCTTCCCATTGTTGGCTCACCAAGAGGAGGCAAAATAATCATGTCAAACTACTTATTAGAAATCGGCTTAGAAGATATGCCGGCGCATGTGGTTACCCCAAGCGTCAAACAATTCGCGCAGAAAACCGCCAAGTATCTCAAAGACAACCACTTGGCCTTCGGTGAGATCCAACAATTCGCCACGCCGCGCCGCTTGACGCTATACATCAAAGATATCGCCGCCAAACAAGCCGACGTGGTTGAAGACGTTAAAGGCCCAGCCAAGAAAATCGCCCAAGACGCTGACGGCAACTGGACCAAAGCGGCGATGGGCTTCACTCGCGGCCAAGGCATGACTGTTGACGATATTGAATTTCGCGAACTCAAAGGCGTCGAATACGTCTACTTGCACAAAGCCACGCCAGGCAAGCCGGCGCAAGAACTGCTTAGCGGCTTAATTGATGTGGTGAAGTCTTTGACTTTCCCAACGCGCATGAAGTGGGGCAGTTACGACTTCGAATATATCCGCCCGATCCACTGGCTGGTATCCTTGCTTGACGATACGGTGGTACCGATGCAGCTGTTGGATATTCAAGCCGGCCGCACCACCCAAGGCCATCGCTTCTTAGGCCACGCGGTAGAATTAGCCAATGCCGATGAATATGTTGATGCATTGATGGCCCAGAAGGTGATCGTTGATCCGGCTGAGCGCAAGCAAACCATTCGCCAACAAATCGAACAAATCGCCGCTAACAACGACTGGACCATCGATTTAGACGCTGACCTCCTAGAAGAAGTCAACAACCTGGTGGAATGGCCCACCGCCTTCTTTGGCGAATTCGATGCCAAGTACCTGGCGATCCCAGAAGCCGTGTTGATCACTTCCATGAAAGACAACCAGCGCTACTTCTACGCCCGGGACGCTTCTGGCAAGATGGTCAATGCCTTCATCGGGGTGCGAAACGGCAATTCCGATTACATGGCCAATGTCATCGCCGGCAACGTCAAGGTCTTAACGGCCCGCTTGGAAGACGCCGCGTTCTTCTATGAAGAAGACAAGAAGAAGTCTCTGGCTGATTTCACCAAGCGCTTAGAAACCGTTTCCTTCCATGACAAGATCGGTTCGATGTCTGCCAAAATGGCGCGCACCAAAACCATCGCCGGCGTTTTGGCCGATCAATTTGGCATTAGTGACGCCGACAAGCAAGCTTTGTTGCGGGCTGCTGAATTGTACAAATTCGACTTGGTTTCGGCCATGGTGGGTGAATTTGCTGAATTGCAAGGCGTGATGGGTGAAGTGTATGCCAAGTTGGCTGGTGAAACCCCAGCCGTGGCCCAAGCGATTCGCGAACACTACATGCCGATTTCAGCTGACGGGGCTTTGCCAGCCAGCGTCCCAGGCACATTGTTGGCTTTAGCCGATAAGTTGGAATCGTTAATGAGCTTCTTTGCCGTTGACTTGATCCCAAGCGGCTCCAATGATCCTTATGCGCTGCGCCGGCAAGCCTATGGCATCGTGCGCATGATCGCCAACGCCCATCAGCCTTTTGACATTGATGCCGTGGTGGCCAAGGCCATTGATGCGCTGCAAGCTGCCGATCAATTAGGCAGCTTGGATTATCACAAGAACGCGTCAGCTTTAAGCGACTTCATGCGCGACCGGGTCAACCAATACCTCAGCACCCAAAACATTCGCCATGATATTGTTGATGCCGTTTCTGCGGCACCAACAGTTGATGTTGAAGGCATGATCGATGCTGCGGCGATCTTGGCTGCTCATAGCGACGACGCTGATTTCAAAGCCGTCATCGAAGCGCTGGGCCGCGTGACGCGCATTGCCGACAAGACGCCAGAAGCCGGCAAGGTGGATCCGGCGTTGTTTGATAACGCCAGTGAAGGGGCGTTGCATGACGCTGCAGCCAAGGTGCAACAAGGCTTTGATCCGGCGCCAAGTGAGGCCAACTTCAAGGCTTTGGCTGGCTTGACTGAAGTGATCAACACGTACTTTGACGCCACCATGATCATGGCTGACGACGCGGCAGTGCGCACCAATCGGCTGCGTGAATTGAGCAGCTTAGCCAAGCTGATCCATCAATTTGGGGATGTGGCCCAAGTGATCGTCAAATAACCACCGCTATGCCCCTTTACATTTAGTGAGGTAGTGGGTATACTATAGGTTGCAGTATTTTGCCCGTCGATGCAAAAAGTCGCATTTCGCCTGAAGTGCGACTTTTTACCGCTATGCGCAGATAAGGGAGGGACGCCAATGGCAGGGAAGATTCCCGAAGAAACTGTCGCGCAGGTGCGCGCTGCGGTAAATATTGCCGATTATATCGGTCAGTATGTGCAATTGCACAGCGCAGGGCAGAACCTGTTTGGCTTGTGTCCGTTTCATGATGAGAACACCGGCAGCTTTTCGGTCAATGAGTCCAAGCAGATCTTCAAGTGCTTCTCTTGCGGCCGCGGCGGCAACGTGTTCTCCTTCGTGATGGATTACGACAAGTTGTCGTTTCCCGAAGCGGTGGCCAAAGTCGCCGCTTATGCCAACATGCCGTTGCAGATCGATGTCAGCACGCAAACCAAGGCTGAAGACCCGCAGATCACCGCGCAGAAATCCTTGCTGCAAAAGATCAGCGACTTGTGCCACCACATCTTGGTGAACACCGAAATCGGCCAGCCGGCCTTGGATTATCTGACCAAACGCGGGTTGACGCAAGCCACGATCGATCATTTCGATATCGGCTACGCGCCGCAAGATCGCCAGCTGATGCGCAAATTTCTGGATAACCAAGGCGTTGATTACGCCACGCAGCGCGCCAGCGGCTTGTTTACAGAAGACGCTGACGGTCAGTTGTTTGACCGCTTCAACGACCGGGTGATGTTTCCGCTGAAAGACGTTTATGGCAACGTGATCGGCTTTTCTGGGCGGGTGTTGACCCCGGGCAATCAAGCCAAATACTTGAACAGTCCAGAAACGGCCCTGTTTAACAAGCGCGATGTGTTGTTCAACTTGGATGGCGCCAAGAACGAATTCAAGCAATTCGGCTCAGCGGTGCTGTTTGAAGGGTTTATGGATGTGATCGCTGCCTATCAAGCCGGCGTGCCGGTGGGCATTGCCTCAATGGGCACCAGCTTGACCAAAGAACAAGTCGGCATCATCGCCCATCACACCCGCACGTTAACGATTTGTTATGACGGCGATGCCCCAGGGCAAAAGGCGACAGCGCGGGCGTTAGAGTTAGTGGCCAACCAGCCGCGCTTGACGACGCAAGTGGTGGCAATGCCAGATGGCATGGACCCAGACGAATATATCAAAGCGCGTGGTGCGCAAGCGTTTGTGGCGCAGGTCCAAACGGTCTTAACGCCTAGCGCGTTTCGGTTGAATTATCTGGCTATGGGCCGCGACATGCAAAACAACGCCGATAAACTGGCGTATCTGGATGACGCGCTGAAAATCGTTGCCCAAGCAGGCACTGCCGCTACCCAAGCGGTGTACTTGCAGCAAATCGAAGCTTTGACTGGCGTTTCGCAAAGCGCCTTGCAAGCTTCGCTGCCGCAAGCGGCACCGCCAGTGGCAGAATCAGCGCCTTATGGGACCCCGCCGCCGGAGCCGGAAGAATATGGGCAGCCTTACTACCCGGATCAATTCGGCGCAACCACGGCGGCGCCTAGTGCGCCAAAGTTTGATAAGTTTGAGCGGGCTGAGCGGACGTTGTTAGCGCAAGCTTATGCACAGCCAATCGTGGCGCGGCGTTTGCACACCAGCGACTTTCGCTTTGCCCATGCGGCTTATCAGACGCTGTTTGATGCCTGGTGCAATTACATCAGCGATCATGCAGATGGCGCTTTTGCCGGGTATTTGGACACGGTGCCGCCAGACTTGGTGCAAACGGCGACTGACTTGTCCATGATGCAGCTGCCTGAGTCAGACGAGTCGTTTATCGACGACTTGATCGCCCGGGTGCAAGAAGAATCAGTTTACGCCCAGCTGCAACAAGTCAAACAAGCCTTGCACCAAGCCCAACAGCTTGGCGACAAGCTAGGGGCAACCAAGCTTAGCGTGCAGTACATCCAGTTGATGCGCGCGTATAAGACCAACAGTGATGTTGAGTAGGTTAACTCGGGTCCGGCTGTTGCGGACTCGTGATAAGGAGGAACTTTAATGGCTGACAAAACGACCAAGACAGATCCAAAATATGATGCTGCGGTTAAGAAGATTCTCAAAGACTACAAGAAAGACAAGCAGATCACCAACAGCGACTTGTTCGCGCAAGTGGTGAAGCCCTTCGCATTGAAGAGTGAAGCCGTTGATGATTTGATGCAGCGCCTTGAAGACAATGGGATCTCGGTCGTTGACGAAAACGGCGATCCAGACGTTCGCTCGATCAAAAGCACCAAGGCCGTCACGAAGAAGGAAATGAAAGACGTTTCGGCTCCCAGCGGCGTGAAGATCAACGATCCAGTGCGGATGTACCTCAAGGAAATCGGTCGCGTGAACTTGTTGACTGCCGATGAGGAAGTCGCTTTGGCGTTGAAGATCGAACAAGGTGACCAAGAAGCCAAGCAGCGCTTAGCCGAAGCCAACTTGCGACTGGTTGTGTCCATTGCCAAGCGCTATGTTGGGCGCGGGATGCAGTTTTTGGATCTGATCCAAGAAGGCAATATGGGCTTGATGAAAGCCGTTGAGAAGTTTGATTATCGCAAAGGGTTCAAGTTCTCCACCTACGCCACTTGGTGGATCCGTCAGGCCATCACACGTGCCATCGCCGATCAAGCCCGCACGATCCGCATCCCTGTGCACATGGTCGAAACCATCAACAAGCTGATCCGGATCCAGCGCCAGCTGCTGCAAGACCTTGGCCGCGAACCAACGCCTGAAGAAATTGGTGCCGAAATGGATATGGCCACTGAGAAGGTGCGCGAGATCTTGAAGATCGCCCAAGAACCAGTTTCGTTGGAAACGCCTATTGGTGAAGAAGACGATTCGCATCTTGGCGACTTTATCGAAGACCAAGACGCTACCAGCCCAGAAGACCATGCCAGCTACGAACTGCTGAAAGAGCAGCTTGAATCTGTGCTGGATACGCTGACTGATCGCGAAGAGAACGTGTTGCGTTTGCGGTTTGGTTTGGATGATGGCCGCACCCGGACGCTTGAAGAAGTGGGTAAGGTCTTTGGTGTGACCCGTGAACGGATCCGCCAGATCGAAGCCAAGGCTTTGCGCAAATTGCGCCACCCGAGCCGCTCCAAGCAGCTCAAAGATTTCCTCGAATAAGCAGTATGAGCCGTCGCGGCAACGCGGCGGCTTTTTATATACCAGAGGGGAGCAGCCCGCTTTTAGCGGTGGATATAAGATGGGATGACGTTTGGGCGGTTTTGGCCCAAGCGGCGTCACAGCTTATATCACGCCGCGTTGGGCTGCGCAGCTCGACGAAAAACCAGAGCGGAGCAAAGCGGGTTTAGCGGGTCAGATAGCCTAGCCATGGTGTTTGAGGCGCCCTTTGCCTCGAGCACCATGGCGTAGCTAGCTGCACCCGCGTTGCTTTGCGCAGCTCGACGAAGACCACAGCGTAACAAGCGAGGACTCAGTCAAGGCGTGGTTTTGGCACAGCCCCCGGACTGGTGTTGCTCCGGCACGTGGGGCCAACCAGACGGCGCAGGCTGTGCGGCCGGCTCCAACCGCGCTGAAGTACGCGCGTTTTACGCCTGTTATGAAGTGACCTTTGTCAAGCCACAATTTCGTCTTTATCAATGACATCAAGAAGCTTCAGAATCGAGTCCATCGACGATTAGCCACTCTGTTATCCGTGGATTGGTTACCACTAAGTTA
>NZ_BAAFPR010000026.1:0-38014 GCF_042847315.1 Lacticaseibacillus jixiensis | reverse complement strand
CGTCCAACTTGATACGAACAATCTCGGGTTGATCTTCGTCCATATAAATACCTCACCATTCTTATGATGAGGTCATGATACCGCTTGGCAATTGAGAGGGATAGGCGGTCTGTTATTAGGTGCTTACGAAGATACTTTTGAACGGCAATTTCTTGAACCTGGCCAAACGCCAACTGGTACAGTGGGCCCGATTCCGCAGATTCAAGCAGACTTCGATGATGCCATTGCTCATGGCGAAGTGGTCAAAGCCGATACGATTCCGGCACTGGCAGCCAAGCTGGGCCTGCCGCTGGCTGCGTTTGAACGCACGCTGCAAGTGTATAACCAAGCCGTCGCTGATGGCCAAGACGATACTTTCTTGAAGCCGGCTGAGGAGCTGAAGTTCGGCGTTGAACAAGGGCCGTTTTATGCGATCAAGGAACATTGCGCGATCCTAGGCACGCTGGATGGGGTGCATGTTGATCGCAACTGTCAGCCGGTGACCAAAGCCGGGCAGCCGCTGAAGGATCTGTATATCGTTGGCAACAACGTTAACGGTTTGTATTCAGATGGCTATCCAAGCTATGAAGGCATCGCCAATGGCTTTGCGTTTGTTTCTGGTTGGATCGCGGCAGTTGAAGCAGGCAAAGCGCTGCAGGAGGCAAAATGATGTTAGAGCATAAAGTAGCGTTGATCACCGGTGCGGCGCAAGGCATCGGTTATGGGGTGAGTGTGGCCTTTGCCAACGCAGGGGCAGATGTGGTGTTGACCGATTATCAGCCATCAGTGGTGGAAGTGGCGCAGGCTTTGAACGGACAAGCCAGCGGCACGGTGATCGGCTTGGTCATGGATGTGACCAAAGACGACTCGATCGATGCGGCACTGGCGCAGGTAATGGCGCAATTTGGCCGCTTGGATTATGTGATCAATAACGCTGGCGGCGGGGTGTTGAAGCCTTTTGCCGAATTGACGAATGAAGATTTTGACCAGACGGTGGGCTTGGATCTGGTGGGCACTTTCAAGTGCATGCGGGCGGAGCTTAAGTTGTTTCTTAAGCAAGGATTTGGCTCGATCGTCAATACCGGCGCGCTGGGCAGCTTCTATGCGCCAGGCGGCTTTGGGGCTTACAATGCG
Organism: Lacticaseibacillus jixiensis; assembly: GCF_042847315.1. Classification (NCBI taxonomy): domain Bacteria; kingdom Bacillati; phylum Bacillota; class Bacilli; order Lactobacillales; family Lactobacillaceae; genus Lacticaseibacillus; species Lacticaseibacillus jixiensis. The sequence continues at coordinate 36,901 of NZ_BAAFPR010000026.1, read as the reverse complement.
GCTAAGAACGGCATCATGGGCATGACCCAAGCGGCTGCAGTGGATTACGCCGATCAGAATATCCGCGTCAACTGTGTGGCCCCAGGCCTGACCAAGACGCCGTTAAACGATGGCGCATTCATTGATGCCATGACGCCAACGGTGCCAATGAAGCGGTATGAAACCGTCGAAGAACTGGCTAAAGTGTTCGTCTTTATCGCCACTGAAGCGACGTTCATGACCGGCCAAACAGTGGTGGTCGACGGCGGGGTCGCGGCTGGTTTGAAACAGGAGGCGCCACATGCCTGAAGTCGTGATTATTGGTGGCGGACTGTCGGGCCTGGTGGCGGCGATTTCTGCTCGGCAGGCTGGTAAGACTTGTTTGGTGATCGAAAAAGGCCGCAGTCTCGGCGGCGATGGCAACTATGTGGAAGGTGCCATGGGCGTGGATTCCAAGCAGCAGCGCCAAGCCAAGATCACCATTGATCGCACGCAGTTGTTGCAAGACGAATTGAATTATTCCCATTATGAAGCCAGCGCGTTGCATCTTAAGCAGCTGATCGACCATTCTGGCGCGACCATCGACTGGTTGGCAGACCTTGGCGTGCAGTTTGCCAGTGTCGGTGCGCAAGGCAAAAGCTGGCCAACCATTCATGCTTTTGCCGGCGGCGGTCATGCGGCGGTGGCAACCTTGGTGGCGAAAGCCCGTGAGCTAGGCGTCGAATTTCTGATGAGCACCAGCGCCCAGCACTTGTTGCAGCATGCCGGGCATATTTCAGGCGTGACCGTGATGAGTGAGGTCACCGGGCAAAAGACTGACATTCCAGCTGACAACGTGATCCTCGCCACTGGCGGTTATGTAGATAATCCTGAGTTGATCAAGCAGCAAACGCCATTGTTTAAGCGTTTAATGAGTGTCAGTGATGGTAAATCCACTGGCGACGGGATGCAATTGGCCTGGGCGGCAGGCGCGATGCATGCCAGCATGGGGGCTTTGCAGTTCGGCGGCGGGGCGATTTATGATCCGATGCTGCCGCCATTTATGCACATGGCTTCGCAAATCGGCGTGGCAGCCACCCAAGAAGCGATCTTGTGGGTGAACCAAGTTGGTGAGCGCTTTGTCAATGAAGATGTGAATGACAACATGTGCCATGCTGGGAATGCGCTGCTTGGCCAAGCGCGGACGTTTGCGATTTTTGATGCGGCGGCGGTGAAACATTTAAGCACCGTCGGGTTGTACAAGGCAGTGGGCAATTCGCCATTCTCCCCGGACACTTTAAGCAAGCTGCCTGATGAGTTGGCCTCAGATCTCGCCGCGCATCGCAAATATTTGGCCAAAGCCGATACGCTTTCAGCCTTGGCTAAGCAATTGCATTTACCCAAACTGGTTGATGCGGTGGCCCGCTATAATCAACAAGTTGCCGCAGGCGTTGATGCGGATTTCGGCAAAGCGGCGGCTTATTTGACCCCGGTTAAAGACGGGCCCTTTTATGCGGTGACTTTAGGCGTGGGGATGGCGTGTGCGTTAGGCGGCTTGCGGATCGATACGGACAATGCCGTGTTGAATGACTTTGGCTATCCGATTCCTGGCTTGTATGCGATTGGCAACGATGCAGCAGGGGTGCTGGTAGGCGATACGTATGCGGTGACCTTGCCTGGCAGTACTGCAGGGTTTGCCGCATTTTCTGGGCGCAATGCGGTTCAGGCGATTTGCCAAAATCAATAATGATGAAGCGCACAGCGATTTGCACTAGGCCCTGTCAAGTTGACAGATGAAATATTATAAAGTTGAATCTGTCTCTAAGCGGCTTCATTCCAGTATTCGTCTGGAGTGAGGCCGTTTCTTTGTGCTGAGCGGTTGTGGTGATTGAAATACTCGATTCCTTCTTCAACCAGCTTCACCAACTCTTCACGCGTCTTTGCTAGTGGATGACGATCCATCCAACGCAACTTGAACTCGTTCCACCAACGTTCCATCGGCGCATTGTCGTACGGTGTACCTGGTCGGGACATACTTCTGGAAACTTCGTAGCGACTTAGAAAATTGTTGAAGGCACCAGACGTATAGGCTGAGCCGCGATCTGTGTGGACAAGCGGATGAACATTGCCGACAGCTTCAAAGGCTTGCTGGAAGACTTCAATCTCGGCAGCTGAGGTCTCTGTGACACTCAGGTTGTAGGACAAGAGCCGACGACCGTAAAGATCTAGAACGCCACTCAGCCGAATCTTAGACTCGCCGTTTACACCATACCTTAATTCAGTGGAGTCGGATAGCCAGACTTGGTTAGGCGCATCTGTATGGAAGTTCTGATTGAGCACGTTGTCTAAGATGTACTGTTCGTTCGTTTTGACGCGACTGTGTTTCTTGATTCGAGTCTGACATGTCAACCCAAGTTCTCGCATGATACGTCGCACCATCTTGTGTGTGACTTCGAAGGTAATCAGCTCATCATGCTGAAGGTTCACCAAGAGATTCCCAGCACCAATACCTTGATGATGGAAATCAAACCAGTATTGCGTCTGTTCTTTAAGTCAGCGATTACGTGCTTCCCACGCAGTCTCTTCTCGCTTTAACCCTTTGTAGTAAGCCTGCCGACTGACGCCGATAACTGCCAATAATCTAGCGAGTGCACCACGATGCTCTTGGCTGACCTCTTTTATCGCGAAGTAGGCCAGTCGATGTTGTTTGTTCACCCCCTGCGCTGAAGTTCCAGCAATTTTTTTGCAAACTTCTCCACCAGCTCTTTGTCTTTAAGTTCAGCTTCAAGTTGACGGATACGCAGATTTGCTTTCTCAAGATCAGTTAATTCAGATTGTTCCTTGTGATGGCCGCGATTATCGACAAGTGCTTCATAACCGCCGTTCTTGGCCTTGATTACCCAAGAACGAGCTTGTTGATAGGAAACCTGGAAGTATTCTGCAGCCTCAGTATATGAATGCTTGTGTTTGGTCACATACTCAACCACTTCGATTCGTTCTTCGAGAGTCGTCTTCCTGCGCATAGTGGGGACCTGCTTTCTGGACGGCGATGCCGTCAAAGGTTTGTCTCCATTATACTTATCGACCCACGCTTTTGCTTGTCTCGAGTTACGCAATCCATAGATGTCCGTCAGTTCCTCGTATGTGCCTTCACCATTTAGGTAGGCGAAGACGACAGTATGCTTCAACTCCTTGCTATAGTGGATGTTCTTCTTAGCTTCTTCCAAGCCTTCCAGACCATCTCTTTGATAACGCATTGACCATCTTGCTATTGTGCTCTTGTCAATTCCATGTTGCCTGGCAAAAGTGGCTCTGGGTAGGCCTGACACTTGGAACTCCTTAAGTAGCTTAAGCTTCTCAAGAGCTGTGAACTTAGATCTAGGCATACAAAAATCCCTCCATAATCATCAGATGAATTATTGTATTTCATCTGACAACCATAAAGGGATTATCGCAATTGTGCGCTTTTTTTGTGATCCGCTAATTTTGACCGCATCGGCATTCAGTCATTAAGAACGAGGATAGGCACTAAGCAGTACCGGCGGCTGCAAGAATTGTGCGCGATACGACAAGCATCAACTGCCCAAAATACTTCAATCTAAGTGGTGCACGGATGCGCGTCATTGTTCATGGGTTTACACCACCCCTTGCGATTAACCGCGTTTTCCGTTATATTGGAACAGTCATTCCAATAAGGAGCAATTTAATGAGAACAAAGACATTCGTTGTCCAAGAGGCGTTAGCGCAGGCGGTGCAGCTGTTTTGGCGGCAAGGTTATGCTGGTACGTCGATGACGGACTTGGTCCAGGCGATGGGCATCAACCGCCAGAGTATTTATGATACTTTCGGCGATAAGCATCGGCTTTTCATCTTGGCGCTTGACGATTACTACACGCAGACTAAGGCCGAGCTCACAGCCAAGCTGGCGGCAACGACGGGCTTGCAAGCGACGCTGCAAGCGATTTTTACGGTCTATGCCCAGCGCGATGCCGCGACGCCTAAGGGGTGTTTGATCGTGAATTCAGCCACTGAACTTGGGCTGATCGACGCTGAGGTGAACGCCTTGGTGCAGGCTTATTTTGACGCTGAAAAAGCGCTGCTCAATCAAGTGCTCAGCCAGTATCAAGCCTCACTGCGCCAGCCCAGCGACATCCCTGCATTGGCCAGCCGTTTGCAAAATGCTTTGGTGGGAATCAGGGTGCAGGCGCGCATTGGCCAACCGCAAATCGATGCCATTATTGATGCGACGATCGCGTCGCTGCCATGGAAGGAAAACCACTGATGAAAGCTGCCCAAATCCAAAAATATACGAAGTCCCTTGATGTCCAGATCAACAACATACCCAAGCCTGAGCCGACTGACAATGAAGTCCTGATCCAGGTCAAGTATGCGGCGGTCAATCCTTTAGACTTGATGAATATCGATGGCAGTGTCAAGCTGATCCAAAGCTATTCGATGCCGTTGACGCTGGGCAATGAAGTGTCCGGTGTGGTGGCGGCAGTTGGCGCGCAAGTGAGCCGTTTTCACATTGGCGATCAGGTTTATTCGCGCTTGCCGTTAAACAAGATCGGCGGCTTTGCCGAATATGTCGCCGTGGATCAAGCTGCGATTTGGTTTATCCCGCAGCATTTGTCGTTAAAACAAGCGGCGGCGGTGCCGTTGACCGGGCTGACGGCTTATCAAGGCTTGACGGAAGAATTACAGATCAAGCCTGGCCAAACCTTGTTCATCCCTGGCGGTTCAGGGAGTTTTGGCCAAATGGCGGTGCCGTTAGCCAAGCAAATGGGTATCAACGTCATCGTTTCTGGCAACGCATTGGCCAAAGCACGCATCATGGCGCTAGGGGCCAGCCAATATCTTGATTACCGCAAAGAAGATTTTTCAACGGTGCTTGATCCAGTTGATGCCATTATCGATACGCGCGGCGCCAAAGCGCTGCCGCTGGAAATGGGGGTGCTTAAACCCGGCGGCCGGCTGTTGAGCTTGATTGCTGGGCCGAACAAACAATTTGCAGTGGCGCGAAATTTGCCGTTCTGGAAAACACTGTTGTTTGGAATGGCTGGCTATCGCTTTGATCGTTTGGCGCGGCAACACCACAGCCTTTATCGCTTTATCTTTGTGCGCGCAGACGGACGCCAGCTGCAGCAGATCACATCCATCGTAGAAACTAACCACATCGTGCCGGCTATCGATGCGCGGGTCTTTGATCTTGATCACATCAATGACGCCTTGCAACTGGTGGCACATGGGCGATCGACCGGCAAAGTGGTCGTGGCGTTATAGCCAGTACGAGAGGCCAAAAAAATTCCTGCTCAGACCAAATCGTCTTGGCAGAAATTTTTTAATCAGGCCCTTTTTTTGTACGACGATGACAAAAAAGGCCTCATTACAAAGGCCCGTCAAAAGCTGATACAATTATCGATCACTGAATTAGACAAACTTCACAAGCTTCACAAGCTTTCTGGATCTCAAGTAAATTCAACCTTGAGCTTTTTTCCAAGTGCGAAAGCAATCTTACTCATGGTATCGAAGCTAGTGTTCTGGCCGTGCTCAATGCGCGCAATCGTGGATTGTGGGACATGGGCCCGCTTTGCCAACTCACGCTGAGTCAATCCGGCACGTTCGCGTTCGTTCAACAATGCCACTGCGCTTTCAAGTTTAGAAGATTCAGCGTCAAACCCTTCCTTGAATTCGGGATCTTTAAGTTGTTCAGCGAGATAATCGTCAAAAATAATATTCTTTGCCATGCTACTTACCTCCCAAATGATCATAGTATTCCGTCCGGAGCGCTTTGGCGTGATTCAGCTCAGACACTGGCGTTTTCTGGGTCTTCTTTGTGAAGCCGTGAGTGATGACATAACGTGGACCTTCGACGTGAAAATACAAGCCGCGCTGAATATTTGAACCAGTCGTTCGAAGCTCAAAGATACCGTCTGAGATCTTCTTGATCCACAATTGGCGTGCCGCCACTTGTAGCCCAAACTTCTGCGTCTTGGCAATTACCGCAACTAATTTCTGCCTTTCGACCGGTTTCAGCGCATCTAAGAATTCTTTGAATTCGGTGTGTCCGCTGGGACGCGTGTAAAACTCGAATTTAGGGTTTTCCATAATTTGATTATACGCCTGCAGAAAAATAATATCAATATATGCTATCAAGTGTCCCAACAGCCAACGCATCTGTATATCAGACGGGAGCTGATAAATCCGCGCAGCTGCCTAGTGAATACGGGCCGTCTGACCTTTTAGGACATCATAAGTGGCTTTAACAACGCACCAATCATCCTGTACCCGCTTCCTTTCCCCTAAAATTACGGTATGATATCCCTAAACAGGAGGCACCCCAAATGCAATTACTAATCATCGAAGACGAATCCGCCTTATCCCAAAGCATGGCGCAATACTTTGCCAAAGACACGGTGCAATTGGCTCAAACATTGGAAGAAGCCAGCCGCGCCGTGCAAAGGCAAACCCCAGATGCCATCATCTTGGATTTATTGCTGCCAGACGGGGATGGCATCGCCTGGCTGCGGCAGTGGCGGCCGCTGATTGCCGCCAAGGTCTTGGTGTTGACCGCTAACGACAGTGAACCCACAATGCTGACAGGGCTAAAGTTGGCGGATGATTATGTGGTTAAGCCAGTCAGCTTGCGCGTGTTGGCAGCGCGACTGGCGAAGCTGGTGCCGCCGGAGCGCTTGACGATGGGGGATTTGCAAGTCGATTTGGCCGCCGGGCAGGTACAGCGTGCAGGGCAGCCCGTAATTTTGTCACCAATCGAGTGGCGGTTGACGGCGTATTTTGCCCAGCATCAAGGGGTGTTGTTGACGCGGCAGCAATTGATCGCGGTGATTTGGGATGTGCAAGAGCATTACGTCAGCGATAACACGCTGACGGTGACGATCAAGCGGTTGCGCGAGAAGTTGGAGTTAGAGCCTGAGCATCCGACGCTGATTCGCACGATTCGAGGAATGGGGTATTTTATCGATGGCAGCACACATTCAGCTTGATGCACCAGAAACGCGGCCGATCGTGGTGTTGGTAACAAGCCAAGCGGCGATCATCACGCTGGCCATTGGCGTGCTCGCCTGGCGTTATCCAGAACAGCGCGGGTGGCTGCTGGGCTTGTGGCTGGTGGCCGTATTGGCGATTGGGGGATGTTCGCTGTGGTGGCTGCGGCGCGTGGCTGCAAGATTAGCATTGATCAGCGACCAATTGCGTGCGGCACGCTTGAATCAAGCCGATTACCACATGGCGTTGAATGATGAAGGCTGGTTTTCAACGCTGCATAACGAGTTGTACCACTATGTGCGGCAAACCACGGCGTTGCGTGCCGACTTGGACCGCGACCGCCAGCAGCTGACGCAAGCCATCACCGACATTGCCCATCAGTTGCGCACACCGATCGCGGTGACGCAGAACCTGTTGGAACTGCTGACGTCGGACAACACCGTCGCCAGCCGCGCCACGCTGCTTAAGCAGAATCAGCGCTTGACGACGTTGGTGGGGGAATTGATCCTGCTGGCGCGGGTCGATACGCATACCTTAAGCCAGCAGCAAACGCCGGTGGCCTTGGCTGATTTGCTGCAGCAAAGCCTTAATCCGCTGCTGCCGTTGATCGCCGATGCCGGCTTACAGCTGGATTTTCAAGTATCGGATCAGATCCAATTGCAAGTCAACGCGGAACTGATGCAAGAAGCCTTGATCAATGTGCTCAAGAATGCCTGCGAACATGCCACGCCGCAAAGCGTGGTGCAGATTTACGCCAGTCAAACACCGCTTTCAACGGTGCTGACGGTGACCAATCACGGGCCGAGAATCGCTGCAGCCGACTTGCCGCATTTGTTTGAACGCTTCTATCGCGGCGCAAACAGTGCACCAAACAACCTCGGGGTCGGCTTGGCGATCGCCAACGGGATCATGATCGCCGCCAGCGGCCGAATCAATGTGGCTAATGTTGAAGCCGGGGTGCAATACCGCCTGGAATGGTTCACGTGATGTCACGGAGTTGTCACTTACAGCGTGTACCTTGAAGTTAAAGGATCACTTTGGAGGTATTGAACATGGCAATTCTCACCGCAGCACATTTGACCAAGACCTATCCTGGCGAAGAGCACCCGGCGTTAAACGACGTCTCGTTGACCATCGAAGCCGGGGAATTGCTCGCCATCGTCGGCCCCAGCGGCTCGGGCAAGTCGACCTTGCTGCATTTGCTAGGCGGCGTCGATCGGCCCACCAGCGGCAGCGTCGAGCTGTATGACACGGATATTTACCACTTGAATGAAACCCAGCTGGCCATTTTTCGCCGGCGGCAAGTGGGGCTGATTTACCAGTTCTACAACTTGATGCCTAACCTCACCGTCGTTGAAAACATCACCTTGCCTGCTGCCTTAGATGGCAAAACGATTCCCACGGCGGCTTTAGACGAATTGCTGGCCACCTTAGGCCTCAACGCCAAGCGCAATGCGCTGCCGAGTCAGCTTTCCGGCGGTCAGCAGCAGCGCGTGGCGATTGGGCGCGCCTTGATCAATCAGCCGGCGATCGTGTTAGCCGATGAACCCACCGGCAACTTGGATCAGCGCAACTCCCAAGAAATCATGACACTGCTTAGACAAGCCAACGTCAAAGCCGGCCAAACTGTGGTCGTGATCACCCATGATCCAGCCGTTGCCCAACAAGCCAGCCGCGTCGTCACCATCGAAGACGGCAAGCTTAGCGAAAGGGCGTGAGCACATGGGCATCATGACGCATTTGGCGTGGCGGACTTGGCGCAGCGATCGCGGCCGCACCTGGCTGACGATCTTGGCGATGACCATTGCCACAACGTTGGCGGTGGCGACCTTAGTCGGCTTGCGCTCGGCGCAAATCAGTGTCTATCGCTATGATACGCAAGAAGCAGGCGGCTATGTGGTCGCTTTTCCTAAAGTCCCAGCCAACCGCGTGGCGGCTTTGCGCGCTGAATCTGGCTTGGCCAAAACGACGACTTATCAAACAGCAGGTTCAGTCAAAGTCCCGCAAAACAGCAGCGATGAGCAGGCCAGCATGCCTTGGCTGAAGCTGACGCCTAACGCCATGCGCCAGCTGGTGGCGCCTATTTTGATCAAAGGCCGTGTGCCGCAGCATGCCGATGAAGTGGCGATCCCAGCGTATGTCGCAGCAGATGCCAAGCACATGCTGACGGTGACGCAAGGCAAAACCAAGCGGCGCTTGAAAGTAGTCGGCTGGTATCGCAGCTATAGCAACACGCTGCTTGATTTAGGCATTATTACGCTGACTAAACATGCCAGCGGTGTGCAAACGGTGGTGGCGTCGCCAAGCGGCTTCAGCAATCTGCAAGCCGAGCTTAAAGCCATGGCCAAGCGCGCCCACATTGCGCCTAAGACCATCCGCACCAATGATGAAGCCCTGCAATATATGGGCGCCGGGCAAGACAGCCGCTCACAAGCGGCGGTGGCGGCCACGGTTGGCGTTGTGTTATTGATTATTGGCAGCGTGGCGCTGGTGATGATTTATACCAGCATCAACTTAACCGTGCAAGCGCACCGGCAGCGTTATGGCCTATTGCGTTCACTTGGCACCACGCCTAAACAACTGCGGCGCTTGGTGTATCTGGAAAGCCTGCAGCTGGCGGTGCCGGCGTTGGGGCTGGGGATGCTTTTAGGCATCGGCGGGTTGGCTTTGACGCTGCACTTGATCAATGCTTGGCTGCATCAAAGCGGCTTGCCTTTGACCATGGTGTTAGTCGCCGATTGGCTGCCGCTGGTGATCGCCGCTATTTTCATGGCGCTGGTGACTTTGCTGGCGGCGGCGCGGCCGGCTTGGCGTGCCAGCCGCTTGACGCCGATTGCGGCGATTCGGCTGCAAACGCCGTCGCCTAAATTGTCTAAGCGGCGTCTGCGTTCAACTTGGCTGATGCGCCACATTCACAATCCGCTGGTGACGTTGGCGCTGAAGAATGAACGCCGCAGCGGCCAGCGGGTAACGATGACGGCGACATTAGTTTTTACGATCCTGTTGTTTGTCGGGTTGACCGGTTTCATGCGCAACTTATTAGGTGCGCCTATACCTGATCGCGGCGTGGATCTGGTTGCTTCCGTTAATGGCAAGCAAGCTGCCCAAGCCGCCTTGCAGCAAACCCTGCAGCAAGCGGCTGAGCCCAAGCAGGTGGTCACCACGCGCCAGGCTTACCTGACCGCCACCAAAGGTCCGCAGGCGTTGCGCAATCAAATGCTGATTGTCTACACAGTGGCTGATCGCATTTATGCCAGCCGGTATCACAACACGCCGACGCTGCTCAACAGCCGCATCGAACAAGGCAGTGCCAATGGTAAAAGCGTCACGCATCAATGGTTGGTGGCACCAGATTATACGGGCGCTTTGACCATCACGAGAGGGGATCAAGGCAAACAACCTCACGTCACCATTGCCCAAACGCGCGTTGTACCGACTGCGCAACTGCCGGACATGAAACTGCTGACGAGTGCCTATGGCGGTGGCGCGCTGGTGGTTTCTCAAACGCTGATGCAAAAGTGGCTCAAAGTGTTGAAGATGCCGCAAGATGCGACCAGTTCGACTATTGCAGCGACTTTGAAGCGCCCGCAAGATCACACGGCGGTGACCAAGGCCTTGATTGGGCGTTTCCCCGGGATCCAAGTCAGCGACTATGTGGCAGATGAGCAGCAGGGACGCACGATCTTATTGATCATGCGGATCTTAACTTATGGCTTCATTGGCTTGTTGTCGCTGGTCAGCTTGGCGACGATCATCAATCACACCTTCGCACAGCTGATGGCCCAGCGGCGCAGCTTAGCGATGCTGCAGTCGATTGGCACCACGCCCCCGCAATTAACTGGCATGTTGGCGATTCAAAACGCGCGGCTGTTTGTTGCCGGCGGGGTGCTGGGTAGTGTTGCCGGCGTCGGCGTAGCTTACGGCTTGTTTAGGCTGATGGGCTGGGTAAAAGAGCGGCAATTCATTTGGCCATGGGGCGAGCTGATTGCAGTGTGGCTGGCGTTGGCGGTGATTTGGGGAATTTTTGCCATTTTCACGCGCCGGATGCTGCGCAAACAAGACATCGATCAGCTGATTCGGATGGATTAAAGCCGGCTGCAGGAAATGGAAGCAACTAGCATGCAAAATACCAGACGCTCATCTCGACGCAAGCCGGCCGGTTTGCGTTGGCTCATACTATTGCTTGTGCTTGCGCTGGGGGGGTAGGCGCGGTGAAGTATTTTCACGCGCCGAGCTCTTTGGCCAGTGCGATTAGTTATCAGATCCCTAATGTGCCCAATTACAACCAATACGAAGCAGGCGCCCCGGTAGGCTGTGAAGGCGTGTCCTTGTACCAGGCCTTGCAGGCCAAAGGGGATGTTGATCATTATTCGCTGCATACCTTCTTGACGATGCTGCCAAAAGCCGCCACGCCAGATCAAGGCTTTGTGGGCAGTCCCTTTGTGGCAGATGCGAAAACTTACACTGCCATTTATGCCGCACCACTGGCAAATTGGGGCAAGCAGTTTGGCCAAGTCGCCAACTTGCCTGAAGCGTCACTGGCAACTATTGAAGCTGAGGTTACAGCAGGCAATCCAGTGGTGGCGTACGTCACCGAACACTTTGCCGCACCGCGCTTTGGTCAGTGGTCATTTGGGCGAGTCGTCAATAATAATCATGCCGTCACCGTGGCCGTCTTCAATCGCCTTACGCGCAAGCTTTATGTGTCTGATCCCATTGACGGCCAATACTGGATTTCGGCAAGCAAGTTTGCCGCGGCTTATAACGTGCGCCACATGGCTGTGGTGGTCAGGTAACAGTGGTCAGCCCTGCCGCGAAACCCTTCCGCCAATAGCACAAGCGGCGCTACGCCACGATTCGGGATTTTGAATCGTGGCGTAGCGCTTTTTGCGTTGCTTCAAGACGCTTTTGACTGCGATTATTCAGCCGATATCAAGTTGCTGATCATTTGGACTTAAGCAGTTGATGCGACTGCAGATATTGTTTGGCAATCGTCGCGGCCTTCTGGTGTTGCACCGTTACTTGGTAATTCATTTGCTGCATATCTTGCGTGGAGATTTTGTTGGCGATGCGGTTTAAGCTTTTGACGATTTGCGGATGCGTCTTGGCAAAACTCGTCAGCATTAAAGGCGCGCCTTGATACGGCGGGAAGAAGGACTTGGTATCTTGCAGCAACACCAAATGGTACTTCTTGATTTGCGGATCTGTGGTGTAAGCATCCGTCACATCCAAACTGCCTTGGGCCAGCGCTTGATAGCGCAATGACGGCTCCATGGTTTTGACGTTGTGAAACGCCAAGCCATAAGCGTGCTTCAAGCCAGGATAGCCGTCGCTTTGTTGATAGAAGTCAGGATCAAAGCCGGCGCGCAATTCGGGATGCTGGGCTAAATCAGCGATCGTCTTGAGGCGATATTTAGTTGCTGTGGCTTGGGTGACGGTCATGCCATAACCGTTTTGATACGCCATGGGCGGCAGGAGCGTCATGTTAAACTGCTTGGCTAACGCGGTTTTGCCAGCTTGGTAAGCTTGGGTTGGGTCGTGGCTGATAGGCTGGTTGGTTTTAACCAGCGCTTGCAAGACGGTGCCGGTGAATTCTGGATAAATATCGATTTGTTTAGCTTGCAGCGCTTTAAACAAGAAGCTGGTGCCGCCAAAGTTGCGCTTCAAGGTGACATGCACGTTGGGCTCATCGGCTTGGATCAGATCTTTGTAGAGATTGATCAAAAGCTCGGGTTCGCCGCCCATTTTGCCAGCGATGGTAATGGTTGTGGGTTGCGAAGCAGTTGCGGCATGCACGCCATATGCCCTGCCGCCGACCACCGCTAACACCGCAACGCCGATCATAAGGCGTTGCGGCGCAGTATGGGACAAAAGCTTGATCAATCCGCTGGCGATCAAGGCCAATCCGGCGGCCAACACGGCGCCGATCAATAACGCGGCGTTGTTGTTGCTTTGGATCCCCATCAGAATATACGTGCCTAGTCCGCCGCCGCCGATCAACGCTGCCAAGGTGGCGGTGCCAATGATCATCACAACGCCGATGCGAATGCCTGAAAGGATCATCGGCATCGCCAGCGGCAGTTGCACGCGCAGCAGTTTATAGCAGCGCGACACGCCCATGGCATCGGCGGCTTCGATCAACAATGGATCAATGTTGGTCAATCCGGCATAAGTGTTCTGAAAAACCGGCATGATCGCGTACAAGACCAACGCGATGATCGCCGGCACCGTGCCGATGCCGACAAAAGGGATCAACAAGCCCAAGATTGCTAAGCTGGGAATCGTTTGAATGATGCTGGCGATTTGCAGCACCAACTCACCGGCGCGGCGGTGATTCATCAAACTAATGGCCAGCGGGATCGCAATCAAGATGGTCATGATCGTGGCGATCATTGACACGGCGATGTGTTGGCCTAAGGCGACTAACAGTTCATGACTGTTGGCTTGGGCGTAGTGAAGGGCTTGGTTAAACATAGCTTAAGCCTCCTTTTGGCAAGTGGCGAGGTACGCGATCAAGTCGGCTGCGGTGAGTTGCGTCGCGCCGACTTGCACGACCGATTCCGGAGCGGTTTGCAGCAGCGCCGCCCAGGTGTAAATGGAAGTCGTGCTTAATAAGTTCTGCGCAGCAGCGTGTTGAGCCGGCCGGCCAAAGCCTGCTGCCACCACTTGCGCCAGCGTATGTTGAGCGGCAATAACATCTGTGAAGAAATCAGCGACAAAAGCGTTGGCCGGGGCAGCCAGCACGGCTTGCGGGGTGCCGACTTGTTGCAGGCGGCCATTGTGCAGCACCGCCATGCGGTCCGCCAGCCGCAGCGCTTCTTGCATATCGTGGGTGACGAAAATGATCGTTGTGGCGAGTTTCTGATGCAGCCGTAAGATCAGGTTCTGCAACTGGCGCTTGGCCACTGGGTCCAAAGCAGAGAAAGGTTCGTCCATCAACATCAGCTTCGGGTCAGCCGCCAAGGCGCGCACGATGCCGACGCGCTGGGCTTCACCGCCAGAAAGTTGCGCCGGCTTGCGCTTGGCATACAGCTTGGGATCCAAGTCAACCAGCTGCAGCAAGTGTTCAATGCGCGGTTTGATTTGGGCTTTGGCCCAGCCTAAGGCCTCCAGCTGCACCGCGGCATTTTGCATCACGGTCATGTTCGGGAACAACGCGCTGGATTGGAGCACATAGCCGATGTGGCGCCGCAGTTGTGGCAAGTCTTGGGCAGCCGCTGATTCGCCATCGATCAAGACTTGACCGCTGGTAGGGACGATTAGGCGATTGACGGTTTTAAGCAGCGTCGTTTTGCCGCTGCCGGATGGGCCGACTAAGACGAATAATTCGTGCGAGTTGACGCGCAAGTTCACGTCTTGCAGCGCGGTTTCGTCAGCATATTGTTTGGTGATGGCTTTAAATTCGATCAAAATATCCGCTCCTGTCGCTCTCAGGCGTAAAAAATGTCACGCTGCGAGATAGTTTGGCTTAACTGTTGATGCGGCACAATCGCTGTGCACGGCTCAAGAAAACCTGCTTGATTGCGTCAGAATCAGTTATAAACTATCTCGCCACGTGACAGTCAATGCCTGTTTTGAAGCGAGAGGATGAATTGTTGGATCAGCTTTGTGTGACTTAGGCGCGCTTTTGATAGGCCAGCAAACTCAAAGGCATGAACACCAAGATCATGCCGACGCCGCAAAGCAAAGCGACTGTGGCATGCAGGCCCCAGGTCCCGGTGGTCAACAACATTCGCAGCGCCGTGACAGTGTAGCTGACCGGATTTGCGTGCACGACGGTTTGCAAGAACCCAGGCAGCATCTTGACTGGCACAAAGGCGTTGGATAAGAACGTCAGTGTCAAAATGATCATCATCGATAAACTGCCGATCAATTCGGCGTTCTTGGCCATCAATCCCACCAAGGCAAAAAGCCAAGAAGCTGACCAGCCGATAAAAATCGCCAATAATAAAGCCGCGGCAAGCATTGGCAGACTCACCGTCGGCCGCCAGCCCATGACCAACGCGGTGAGCAGCGCCATGATCCCTGCCAGCAGCAAGCGCAAGACGTCGCCTAGCAGTTGACCAGCCAGCGGTACGATCGCGGCAATCGGCAGCGTTTTGAAGCGATCAAAGACACCGTGATTGATATCTTCGCGCAACTGCTGGCCAGAGCCTGATGCCGCGTTAAGGATACTTTGGATCAAGATCCCTGGTACCAACAGCGGCAAGTAGGCGTGAACACTGCCGGCAATGGCACCGCCGAACAAATAACCAAACAGCAATGTAAACAGCACCGGCTCCATTAGCACATCGCTGAAATTATCCGGATCATGCAAGGTTTTCAACAAGTTGCGCTGCGTCATGGTCAATACGTTGCTTAAGTTGTGACTTCGATTAAACAAATGCCTTCCCTCCTTAGTTCTTCCCGACAGTCAGCTTAAAAAACACTTCATCCAATGATGGTGAGGTGATGGCAAATTGGCTGACGCCGATCTTGGCTGCCGCCAACTGATCAAGCAAGCCGGCACAAACAGGCAGCTGGTCATCGGCAAGGGCGACAGTTAATGACCGCTGACCAACGTGAATCGGCTGTTTGATGGCTGCTTGAACGATCCGTTGAGCTTTTGCCAGCATCTTGGCGGCAGTGACTTGCAGGCGCAGTTGTTTGCCGCCGACGCGTTGGCCCAGTTCAGTAGGGGTGCCGATCGCTTGCAATTTTCCATGATCGATCAGCGCGATGCGATCGGCAAATTGCGCGGCTTCTTGCAGGTATTGGGTGGTGAGCAAAACCGTTGAACCGCTTGCCACCAAGTCTTTGATCACGCGCCACATTTGCTCGCGCGTGCGCGGGTCTAAGCCGGTGGTAGGCTCATCTAGAAACAAGAGCTTGGGTTTGCCCACCAAGCTCACCGCCAGATCCAAGCGCCGCCGCATCCCGCCGGAAAATGTTGCCAGGGTTTGATTTGCTGAAGCGACGAGATCAAAGGCCGCTAATAACTCAGTGGCGCGCAGGCGAGCCGCGCGGTGCGTTAAGCCTGATAATTGACCAAAGATCATGAGGTTTTCCACTGCAGTAAGGTCTTGATCAATGGCGGCGGTTTGACCAGTGACGCTAAATTGCTGTTTGGCCAGGCGGCTTTGGGTTTGCGTATCCAAGCCGTTAAGCAGGATTTGGCCTTGATCTGGGCGCAACAGCGTTGTCATCATTTTGATCAAGGTGGTTTTGCCTGCGCCGTTTGGGCCTAGCAAGCCGAAAATCTCGCCTCGTTGCACGGTAAACGAAACGTCTTGCACGGCAGCTTGGCTGCCGAAGTGTTTAGAAATATGCTTGACTTGGATCATGTTAGGATTGGTCATATTTGCCTCCTTAAGATTTAATCAGGTGACCTGACTAAAATATCATAAGGGCCCTTGACTAATATGTCAAGTGCGCTGCTGGGTAATGCTGTATACTGAAGAAAACGAAAAGATGGGATGATGTGTGGTGGCAAATGAAGCCAAAGCGGAGTTGGCAGCGGGAAAACTGGCAGAGTATGAGCAGCTCAGCAAGATCTACGACGATATCGTCAAGCAAACGCGGCCGCATTTAACAGTAGAAGGCCAAGGCAAGATCTTGCTGGCGCTGACGGATGAAGATCACCAATCGCAACGGCAATTGGCGACGCATTTGGGGATGTCGCCGCAATCGACCAGTGAATTTGTCGCCAAACTAGCCAAGCGCAACTTGGTGACGTTAACCAAATCGACGAAAGATCGCCGCGTGAATCTCGTCAGCTTAACTGATGCAGGCCGCCAAGAAATTGCGTCTGCCGCCCAAGAAGTGCCGCCGTTTCTGCAGGCGTTGAGTGAGGCGGAACAAGATCAGTTGGCGGCGTTGTTGACCAAGATCACCAACGCCATGTACGCTGATATCGACGCGGCCAATCCGACCTTGGGGGTCAAGTTTCATAAGCTGTTTGCAGGGCATTATTTGAAGCGGTTTAAGAAATAAATAACCCCTCTGAGGTCATATAGCCGAATCAGGGGGGTTAGTGGTGTAAGCTGAATTTGTAGTGAATTTGTACAGTACACTCACGTGAGTGATGAATGTACCGGTGTTTCATTCCTGCCGTTGCAGGGTGTTTTACATTTTTCTTCATGTTATATGAATCCACTTGTGTGGGACCATGGGGATGGACGGATAAGAAACCTTAGAATTGGATCATCGAGGTACGAAACACTTAGACGGGTACGGTCTACAGGAAAATAACCTGCTTTACAGTTGTCGTAGGAATATCCTCCTTACCCGCCAACTGATAGGCTCAGTATCATGATAGCCCCGTTTCACCATGCTTGAATATTGAAGAACTGCCTGTTTACTTTTGAGATGGCGGACGTGTGAGACGACCTCTTTCAATGTCTTATCGTAGAAAACGAAGTATGCGTTCTTAGGCTCAAACGAATCTAAAATCACGACATGTCGTGATTTAAAGAATAACGCGAAATATGGCTGATGTACGATAGAAATATTCTGTTGGATGATATCTGGCTGATATTTCATCCATTCCTTGAGTCGATTCTTGATCTCGACGTCAGTGACTGCTGCTAAGCGCTCCTTAAAATAATCTCTCGTATTTAACGTATGGGGCTTGGCAAGGCGTTGTGCCTTGGTTTTTGCGGAAGTGGTTTGATGTTGTTCGTCTGTCAAACGAGCTTGTTCTTGTCTGGTAAGCTCAAGTTGCTGGGCATGCAATGTTTGCGCTAGTGGATGCGCATATGTACAGCAAGTAATTGTGACACTTGGCCAAGAATGCTGCTGTCCATGTCTTGTAAATGCGAGCTCATCTTTCGTAGCTGATTGAATAATAATGGTTTGATATTGATAATTGATTTGCAGAAACGACTGCATATTCGCATATGAGGCAGTGTGCTTAATAATGGCGCCGGCCTGAATAAGCGCTGCGTACATCTTCTGATGCGGCTTTAAGTGTTTCTTGTGGGGTCTTACTTTGGTTGGAAGATAGCTACCTACTACGTTTACGCTCACCTGATGTTCGATACGTGACCGAAGCAGAAATGTGCCAATTGCCATGACATCTACAGGTAGCGTTGATTTACTAAACCAGGCAATACTTTTAATTTCATCAAGTTGATGTAGTGATTTTAACAGAGCGGGAAATGTCTGATCTACGCTAACATTCGTTATTGGTGGATATTCACCGATGCTGACTTGACGATGATGTTTTGCGACGCTGTCTATGTATTCCTGTGTCTTGGCGGAGCACTTGGTTTGAACGGTGTTGCTGATAATGGCACCATTTACTGGTGTAGCTACAAGTGATTCGTGGGGCTTAGAACTTATTGTACTCGTTGTATGACGTTTCAATTCGACCCAAATTGCTGGCAACACGGCATGTCGTTTAATTTGCCAGAAGCCCACAAATTCGAATAAGAAGTCTTCGCGTTGATCCGAATCTTGGATATAATCGGGCATGATGAGGCTTTCATATAATGCGCAGCATAAGTCATCAAACTTGAAATCGACGCTTGTGTGGCGAATCCGATGTATGACAAGCGCAGAATGCAATTGCAGTTTACCGATTCTTTGCAGTATTAAGCGATCTTTCTTGTGCTGAGGCGAGTCGTCCATTAAGTCAATTGCATCCTGATCGTTAAGCTGCCAGTATTTCGAGAACTGATTCGGTAATAACCATACTGCCCAGCTGAGCGGTGCATGATGCCGACGATATCGTGGAACGTGTTTTAGCTCTCGCAAATCTTTGCCAAATTTTCGCAGTAGATAAGTACTTTCAACTGCCTCTCGAGAGGGTCCAGAAACAATTGCGATTCCATTGTGCTTGATTTGGAAGCTTGGTTTGCGATCGACGTAGCTTTCTGATCGTTCGACCGCAACAATCGATTGATGGTTGATTTTGAGTGCCGATTCAAATGAAATCCTCGCAGGCAACTGCATGTTCTTGCAGAGCTCTGTAATTACGTGCTCAGCATGTTGCTCAGAGAGTCGCGCGTACAGGAAACCAAGCATGCGTAAACCAGTTATTTCTGACCCTGAGGTGGGTTTGTCGGCTTGTCGAATTGGTTCCAATAAGGTGCCGAACTGAGCAGCAAGAGTTGGGCAAATCACGCCAGTTAACTCTGCCGAAGCATGATGGTTCAGACCTAGTCGCCACTCTAAAATCTCAAGCACCCGTATCTTTAACCGTAGTGCACCTAATAGTGCATACTGATCTTGCCGGATTGAAATTCGCTGATCTGTACGATTGTCATTGATGATCAGTTGATACTCTACAAAACTGAGTCTTGGTTTTAGTTGTTTTAAGGCCGAATAAGTGAATTCTTCCCACTCCATTTAACGTTCCCCCTTTGATGACGTCTCAAAATAGCGAGATGCGTTTAATAATATTCTCATACTAGAATTAAACTAACAAGAATTTAAGCGCATCTTCGTCTGATAAATAGGACCATAACCAGAAATCATTACGATTTTATGGTTATGGCCCTATTTCATTAATTTGTGATCAAGAGTGAGTGAGGACAAAGATGGCTATAATGCGGTTAAGTCCCTTGATTATTTCGCCAGCTCCCGACTGGCCTTGACATACCCCATCAGCGTTTCCAGCGGTGTGCCGTTGTCCAGTTGATAAGAGAGCCAGTGTTGCTTGTTCATATGATAAGCCGGCAGCGCCGTTTTGGCGTTGAGGCGTGACGTCACGACTTCAGGCTCGGCTCGCGCCACCAACACATCCACGTCATCGGTCCCGTTTAGGCCGAGTTTATCGGCAGAGACTTTCACCAGCAAGGCGTACCACTTGCGATTGTCGCTGCGGCGAATGATCGCATTGTTGGGAAAGTTGGCCCATAAGAATTCTGGGTGTTCATCGTACTTGTTGCCGATGGCGTCGATCATGGCGTCCATTTGCCCGGTAGTGAACATGGTGGGCACAAAGCAATCCTTGGCGATTGCTTCAAGTGTGGCGACATATGCACCGCGGATCTGGCCGACAAACATGCCGGAGTTGGCCGGATCCAGATGCAAGACATAGGGCAAGCCGGATTCTTGATCGATCACGGTGGTGGTGACCGTGTCGTCTTTGATCGTCACGACTAACTCGAAGCCTTGCACCAGCGGGGTCTGATAGCGCCACTGGTCTTGGTCATGGGTGAAGCCGAAGTGCTTGAGTTTGGCGGCGTCTGGCTGCCGGTGCTTAAAGATATCATCTTGAATTGACATGATGGATCCTTTCTTGAAATTAATGGGTTGACTGTCACGTTGCGGGACGGTTTACACTGAACTTGTTGCGGCGATCGATCACGATAATGCCTGTGCCAATTGTGCTACACTAGTTATAAACTATCACGTCGCGTTACAGTCAATGCAAAGGACGGTTCAATGCTTAAAATTAGTGACATGGCGAAGCTGGCCAATACCACCCGGCGGACGCTGATTTTCTATGACGAACAAGGGGTGTTTACCCCGGCGCACAAAAGCGCTTCAGGCTATCGCTACTATGATTATAAACAACTATATGATCTAATGACGATCCTGGGTTTGCGCAATATTGGTTATCGCTGGCGCAAATCAAGGCCATTCAAGGCGGCGGCCAGCCGGCTTTTCCGGTGCTGCGCCAAGCCCAAGGCAAAATCAGCGACCAGATCAAGAAGCTGCAGCGCATTGAAGCGGTGTTGGATCAGCGGCTGCACCAGCAGGCCCAAGCGCAAGCGCCGCAGTTGTATGTGCCTGAAGTGGCCACCCTGGCGCCTTCGACGTTCTGGTGTTCGCGCAAGGCCGTAGATTGCACCGAACAAGAAGTGGCGCAGCTGTTTGCAGAGTTCTATCAAGAACTCGATGCCATGACTTTGCTGGACACGGCAACGTCTGGTTTCTTGACTGATTTGCCGGTGAGTGATCCGGCGGGTTACAAAGATGCCGGTTTTCGGATCTTGAAAGCCACCGATCAAGCTGACAGCGCAGATTATCTGCCGCTGCTTCAAAAGCCCGCCGGCCGTTATGTGCGGGTGTGGATCGAAAACACCGCTGCCGGCATTGATCGCGGCTTGAATGCGTTGAAAGCTTACTGTGAAGCGCAACACCTGCAGGTCCAAGACCGCTTATGGCAATTGAATTCCGGCGATACGCTGGTGGAAAATGGGGCGACGCAATATGGCTGGCTGGAGTATGCCGTCAACTAAGCGCCGCAATACGTTAGAAGGAGGTCGTCAACAGTAATCGAAAATGTGGCACAATGTGTTAATTTGTAGCAATTAGTCGTTCTGTGGTAATCAAGTGGAAGGCAGAATGACTAACGGCTACAAAATGATAAACTCGTGAAAAATCGCTGACTGATGCATGGACAGATGATGACGGTTTTCATCATGTCTCGACAGGGTATCCTCATCTTAATTTGCTATGATATCTATAAGCAAGCTGGAGGTGAAAACATGTTGAGAACGCACAAGCTCCGTTGCTATCCGAATGCGACGATGCGCCGCGTATTGGAGCAGGCATGCGATTACCGCCGGTATTGTTACAATCAGGCGCTTGCCACGTGGAACGAGATGTATGATGCGTCACTCGTGCTGGCAAATAAGACGGTGCGGCCTAATGAACGTAAAGTCCGCAATGAATTAGTTAACAACAAAGCAGACTGGCAATATAGTCGTTCCGCGCGGATCTTGCAATTGGCAGTTAATGACTTGGCCCAGGCTTGGGCGAATTTCTTCAACCCGGAAATGCCAGACCATCGTAAACCGCAGTTCAAGTCAAAGAAGCGCAGTCGGCGCAGCTTTAAGACCGATCGGGCGACCATCGTTAATGGTAAGTTGCGGTTGGATAAACCGCGCGGCTATTGTGACCGATGGTATGATATCTGCCTGGCTGAGAAACCACGTTGGCAAGGCTCGATCAAATTGGCTGCCATTGTTAAAGAAGCGGATGGCTATTACGCTTGCCTAAGCATTGACGTGGACAAACCTGTTCCGTTACCAGAAAGCCAACGAGTATGCGGCGTCGATGCCAACATTGGCAAATTTGTCTATAGCAATGTCGAAGCAATGTCTGTCATCCGCGTCTTGACTGAGCAACTGGCCAGTTTGTATAACCGCGTGTCCTTGTACCAGCGGCGGCTCGCCCGCAAACGTCAGGCGAATCCCAATCACTTTCGTTCCAACAACTACCGCACAACGAAAACCAAGTTGCAGCGGACCTATCAGAAAGTGACACGGATTCAAAACGACCTCTTGCAGAAGTTCACGACGATGTTGGTAAAAGCTAATGGCACGCTTGCCATTGAGGACTTGGACGTTAAGCGTATGAAGATGAACAAACGACTGGCGAAGAACTTACATCGCTCGTTGTTCGGTCGCTTCAAACTGCTGATGAAGGACACGGCGCAATGGTATGGCCGTCAACTGGTTATAGTTGATCGGTTCTACCCTAGCACACAGCGGTGCAGTCGGTGTGGGTTGGTGAAAACCGGCGACGATAAACTGACCTTGGCAGGTAATCAACTTCATGGTACGAAACATCACGAGTTTCATTGTTACGGCTGTGGCGCTCAACTCGAGCGTGACGAGAATGCCGTACAGAATTTGATTCAATACGCTCAGGGGCAGGCTGTGTCCTAGAGGTTCAAGAGCCAGTCAATGTTGCGAGGTTACTACCAACGTAAGAATACTGGTGTTAACGGGACCGAATAAAATAATGAATGTACAACTAAGAAAGGAAAAATATAATCCTTTACTAGTGTCATTAGACATTCTTCCACATTTTATATAGCAGGAAATTTTTATGCAAGCAATTAAACTGACTGAACCCTGTGCGGCAAGTGATTTGAAACCAGTGACGGTGCCCACGCCTAAACTCAAGGCAGGCGCTGATGTGGTGCAAGTCAAGGCTTTTGGTGTCAACGAATCTGAAGTCACCAGCCGCAAAGGCGAGTCAGATGGCGATTTTCAATATCCGCGGATCTTAGGCATCGAAGGCGTCGGTATCGTTTCAGCAACTGCCCCTGATTCGCCTTACGCCGTGGGCCAGCAGGTGGCCATGATGATGGGCGGCATGGGCCGTGCCATTGATGGCGCCTACGCGCAGTACTGCTTGGTGCCGCATGCGGCAATGATTCCCATTAACACGACGCTTGACTGGGCAACTGTCGGCGCCTTGCCTGAGATGCTGCAAACCAGCTACGGCTCATTGCACACCGGCTTGGCGCTTGCAGCCGGCGAAACGGTCTTGATCCGCGGCGGCTCTTCAACTGTCGGCTTAATGAGCATCGCCTTGGCCAAAATGGTCGGCGCCACCGTGTTGGCCACCACGCGCAACCCCGCCAAAGTCGACAAGCTCAAGGACTTTGGCGCCACTCATGTCTTGCTTGACGACGGTAAGCTTGCGCCGCAGGTCCATAAGTTGTTGCCTGATGGCGTGGACAAAGCTTTGGAGCTGGTGGGCACGACGACGCTGTTTGATACATTTGATGCAGTCGCTGCCAGCGGGCGCGTTTGCTTCACCGGCGGTCTTGGCGGCGGCTGGGATATCGCGCATTTCTCACCGTTTATGATCCCCAGCGGCAAGACCTTAACCAGTTACGCCGGCGAAGCCAAAGACTTGCCGGCAGAAGCTTTTGATCAGGTGCTCAAAGCTGTTGCTGCAAAAGAACTGACGGTGCCGATTGCCAAGGTTTATCACGGCCTTGAGCAAGTTGGTGAGGCACAAGCCAATCTGGAATCAGGGCGGTATGTCGGCAAGCATGTGGTGGTGTTAGGCGAGTAGTGTATATCGATAATTCGTTATATTGTTTCAGTGGATTAGCAGACTGAAGCGGTGTAGCGAATTTTTTGTACATTGGTGAATGCTGATGCATAGCATTCGTTGTAGTAGTATGTTGGCCAAGCTGGCTGGAACTGTGACAGACACGTTCCAGGAAATATAAGTATTTCTTACAATTATTGATTTATTTTTTGATACACACGTTGTACACTTATGGCGTAAGGATCACATTTCGGGGGAACTGTGATAGGAGTGTGCCGGGAGGAGTTTGGTAATCATGCCAAGGCACAATCTACGTAATAAATTATTCTCAATGACGGTGGATGAGAAACGTCATTACAAAATGTACAAAGATGGCAAAATGTGGGCTGTAGCCGGTTTGTCCCTGTTCTTCGCAGGCACCATGATGATGGCGCAACCAACATCAGTGCATGCCAGTGAGCCAAGCGAGCCAGGCGAACAGGCCCAAGCGCAAGCTGTGGCCACCATTCAAAGCAAAACGGCGGCTACCAAAGCTGGCGCGACTTTTGACGTCCAATTAACTGCGGGCTTTAAGGCCCCAACTTGGACGGCGGCGGACTTCACTCTGACGCCGGTGGCCGGCCAAGCTGATACTTATTCTGTCACGCTCAGCGCCCAAGGGTTGAAGGATCTGCAAAACGCCAATCTCGGTGCCAAGATCCAAGCGACGCAGGTGAAAGCCGGGACGCTGACGGTGACTGCGCCGGCTGCAGCGGCAACTGAAACAAAGAACGCACCTGAACCTGATCAGAATACATCGGCTCCGGTTGAGCCTGCGAAGGCACCGGTTGTTGCGACGACAGATGTCGCTAAAGCTGCTACAACGAGTACGTCTGCAGCTAACGCGCCTGCCTCAAGCACGGCCGCTGCCGATGCGCCAAAGGCTGCAAGTGAAACTGCAACGACTTCGCCGGTAACGAACGCCCAGGACGCAACAGCTGCGACTGATTCTGTGAAGAGTCAAGATAATACAGCAACTGATACTGCTAAAGCAGCTGCAACCAGCACGTCTGTAGCCGACACGACTACGGACGCATCTGTTGCGAACAAGTCTACTGATATCACGGCGAGTGAAGCAACGGCTTCTGATACGACAAAGGCTTCGCAGGCCGCTGCTTCAGACACTAAGCCTGATGATGCTCCGGTTGCGCCTGCAACAGAAACTTCAGCCGACACGAAACCTGTGACAGCTGGACCAACCAAAGCTGTGAGTGCGTCAATTACGCCGCAAGCGGGTAGCCAGCAAGCAACATCGACTGCAACTATTGGCGCTAATTCCACGATCAAAGTTGCCCAAACCAAGACTATGGTCGACGCGACTGCCGCCCCAGCACCAGCTCCTGCGCCAGCCTCTAACGCCAGTGCCACTGTTGACATTCCGACGACCACGCTTGGATTTGGCACTAGTGTAGCTGCTGGTAAAGACATGACGGCCTTATTTAATATGACTGGTCACGCTGGTGATGTCTTTACCATTACGATTCCTGCAGTGCATGCTGCATGGAATTTTGACGGTAGCAAGGTAGAGCCGTTGCCAGCTGCAGTCGGGACGACGGAACGGACGCAAAATACAGAAAATAATACGTGGACGATCACCAATACTTTCAAAGCTGATGCTAGTGTCACCCAGAAACTAATGCTTCACGTTTACGGCAACTACCATCCGGATATGCCGACTTCACCATTCAATGATATCGGTACTACGACGGATCAGATTACTTACACGGTTAACGGTGACAAGCAGACGCCAATTACGATGACACAGACTGTGTCTCCCAAGATTACAATTAATCCAATCGTGCGTGAATATCCCAAAGGAGACCTTGGTAATCTGTTACCACAAACAGATTACGTGTATCAGTTCACTACCCCAGAGGTAAGTGGAACCCATGATGCGACAAGTGATCCGACAGGTGGCATCAACCGGGTCGTAAATTATGGGACGACCATTACGATCCCCGTTCCGCCGCATTTTGTCTTGAATACGGATTTAACCAAACAACTTAATCATTTCAATGATCAAACGACGATTGCTCAACCTGGTGGTGCTGGCAGTGACATTATCATTACGGTGCCTAAAGGTAGTGGATTCACCTACCATGGAGATGGTTACCAACTGGTGGGAAAATACGACGTGGCACCGACTGCTGATCCTAAACCGCTAACCGCTTCTGGCCCAGCAACATTGGTTCAGAAGCTTGGTGACGGTGAAGATGCACCAACTCTAACTGCCACTGCTAAGAATCCTTGGTCGGAAACAATGCAACCAGCTGGCGATGGTGACGGTAGTGATTTGAAGGTGCTTGGCGATGTTCAGGTGGCTGGTAATGGTTCAGTTGCCAGCGACAAGCTCACCTTGGCTTCTGAGGCTGAGACGAGCCAACCGCTTCATTTCTTAAATGCCTTTACGGTCAGCTATCAAGGGTTATTGCCGCAAACAAAAGCAACCTTGACCATCACCGTTCCTGATGGCTTTGATGCTACCGGCATGCAAGTGCCAAGTGAACAAATTGATGGCACAGCAGCTTATATGCCGGGTACCACTTCATATGCTTATACGCTTACTTTAGCTGATGGGACGACCCAGAGTGGAACTGTCGGTGCAGGCGGCACATTTACGCGATCAGGTGATTCTCCAATCCGTAAGATCGAGCTGACTCCTAATGTCTTGGCGCCAGGCGCGCATTCCAAGAACTATCGTGATGATGATGGGAATTTGACGGATGGTATGGTGCTACTGGGGACACTGTCAAAGACTTATGATAGTGGTGCGCCAGTTAAGCCGGGTGATCAGCTGACGACCTCGATAGCAATCAGCGTTGTTGGTGCAAGCGAGATCAAAGGCTCGTTGACTACACAAACCGTTGTCGGACTCCAGGCGCATGTTGCGGGCTGGTCTAATGCAATTGATGATGATTCATCATTTCCTGGTAAGATAAAAGCAGGGGAAATCACGTTAGCATCTGGTATTTATGGGCAGACCACCAATTTAATCAAAGAGCCGATTATGTATGCAGTGCTGCCACCGCAACTGCATGGCTATGTTGATGAAGCCTCCGTACATGGTGCTAAAGTTTCAACGACGACCCTTGAAGACGGCAGGACTTTGATTGCCTTTGATTACACTGGCACTGGGATTTCCGTCGATACGTCGAAACCCACTCGCTCATATTCACGTGTGTTCTTCGACAATCTGCCTGATGCAGTAGCAGGTACGTATCCACTTCAGTTGCTGGTATATTCGCCAAACACACCACTACAGAAGGATCTTGCTAAAGTTACTGATCCAATCTTATTGAAGTCTGTGCCAGCAGGTACGTTGGATTATTATAATAAAAATTGGAAGATCGACATGGCTGACGCGCGATTCTCTGCAGCATTGGCGCAAGGTAATCAGGATGAGTCTCCAGCGGCTGCTGGTGTATCGGAAATTCACGGGTACAAAGCAGGCAACTTCTACGTTAATATGATCGATGCGACAAGTACTGATGCCACTAAGGCATTTGAAGTCGTCAACTTACCTCAAGCCGGCGATGATCAAGGTTCTACTTTTAATTTTAGGTTGAGTGGTCCTGTGGTGTTACCAAGTACCTTTGCTAACGGGAGTCCGATGAATGCGACGGCTTTGTATTCAACGGAACGGGCGACATTGAATGCAGACCAGACCACATTCCCTACTAATGGTTATGTTCCTAAAGAACTGGTTACGGACTGGGGCGCAATCAAGTCGATCTTCATTAATGTAGGCACGATTCCTAGTCGTACTGAGACTGGGCGGATTCAAATTCCAGGTGTTGACGAAACGATCTTGGATGACGATGGTAGGGTCGGTTATTTGCAGACTGCATTCTATGCGTCTAATGCACCTGCGTTACTGTCTACCAAAGACAGTGCTGCCAAGATTACGGTTACTGCCACTGATACTGTAACTGCTCGTTTGCACTATAAGAAGGATGGTCAGGATCAGTATATTGATCTGCCTGACCTGACCAAACAATATGCAGATGGCAAGGACACGATGCAGGAAGCAGACTTCCCGCAGACACTTGACGCTGCAAGCACAGCGTTGATTCCGGAAGGTTATCATCTGGTAGAAAATAGTCGCACCGTTTTGAACTTGGGTAATGGTGGTAAAGAATATGATGCCACTCACCCTAACGGCACGGCAACCTTCGGACAAGTGGCGAAGTATGACTTTGATGGCGATGTTGTTCAATATGAACTGACGACTGACACGCCAAAGGCAGACCTGACGGTGAAGTATGTCGATGATGACAACAATCAGGTAGTTGTGCCTGTGCCAGATTTGAAGCCGATTTCTGGCGAAGTTGGTGCTGCTGGTGATTATCCTGTGAAGGTACCAGTTGGCTATGAGCTGGCCAAGGACAAAGACGGCGAAGTTCATAACACGGTTCACTACATGATCACGGCAGATGATACAGACAATATTACCGTGCACTTGGTTCACCACCATACCAAGGCTACTGTGACCTCGACGACTACGACGGTTTATGTTGGTGACCCTGCAGCTCAAGTGCCTGAAGGTGTGTTGCCTGAATCCGTACCGCACACAATCACGTGGACGAAGGACACCGATGACATCACAAAGGCGACTACGTACACACCAACTGATACGACCGAGATTGTTGTCGAAACACCACAGATCACTGGGTATCATCCAGATAAAGATCGGACGACTTATACGCCGGAATTTACGAAAGTCGAACCACATGATGATACTCAGACAGTGACTTACAAATTCGATCCGGCCAGAACAAAAGTGACATATATCGACCTAGACAAGGATGATCCAGATGGTCCAGAGAAGCATGTAGTCGTTTCCACGGAAATGATTAAGGGCTACCTCGGTCAAAATGCGACTTACGTTCCAACGGCACCTGATAATTACGAGTTTGCCACTGGTCAATCTCTTGAAATCCACTATCATATGACAATTGACGATACTGATGATTTCATCATCCACTTGGTTCATCAAACTCAACCTGCGGGTACGGTGACGACCGACTATACTGTCCAATATGCGGGGTTGCCGGCTGAGCTGACTCCGGAAGCTCATCATCAGTCTGTGCAATGGACTGCAGCAACCGATGTCATCACAGGTATCAAGACCTACACGCCGCAAACCCCGACGGTTAACGCGGTCAACGCACCGCAAGTTGACGGGTATACACCGTCGCCAGCGAGTGTGGCTGCTCAACAATTGACGGCTACAACCACCGAGCCAACGGATCAGGACGTCACAATCACATATAGTCCTAATGACTCCAGTCAAACAGTGACGTACGTTGACGATGACAACGATGGTGCCAAAGTAGGTACAACTGCAACTCAAGATGGCAAAGTAGGTGACAAGGTCAGCTACACGGTCGATGTACCTGATGACTACTATTTGACACCAGGGCAGGAACTGAAGGATGGACAGTCGGTAAACTATACGTTGGCGTCAGGCCCGCATAATGTCACGATCCATCTGAAGCATAAGCTGACCTACGGGACAGCTGAAACGACGCGGACGATCAATTATGTCGTCACTGGTGACAACAAACCGGCGGTGCCAAGTGCAGTCACTCAGAATATTAAATGGAAGACAGTGACAGACCAAGTCACCAAGCAGACTGTGGCGACGCCGCAAGATGCCTATGAATTGGTTAAGACGCCGACCTTGACATGTTACACGCCAGATCAGAACCAAGTTGATCGGGAAGTTGTGCCAGCGACAACTGGTGCAATTCCGGGTAACGAGGCGGTTACCGTCACTTACACTCCGAATGCTGCAACGCAAACGGTGACGTATTATGACGATGACAACGACGGCGCGATCGTCGGCACGCAAACCACGCAAAATGGCGGCGTTGGTGACGAAGTAACCTTTCCTGTTCATGTGCCAGATGGCTATGCCTTAGTAACAGGACAAGGATTGTCTGATGGACAAGTTGTTTCCAACATTTTGACGGCGACGACAAATAATGTGCGGATCCACCTGACGCACAAGTTGACTTATGGGACAGCTGAAACAACGCGGACGATCAACTATGTCGTCACTGGTGACAATGCGCCAGCAGCGCCAACTGCAGTGGTCCAGACTATCAACTGGAAGACGGTGACCGACCAAGTCACGAAGCAGACTGTGGCGACACCGCAGACTGTCTATGAACTGGTTAAGGCGCCGACACTGGTGGGCTATACTCCAGATCAGACCCAAGTTGATCGCGAGCAGGTACCAGTGACAACTGGTGCACTTCCAGCCAATGAGACGGTCACCGTGACTTACAATCCTGCTGCAGCCACATTGCGTGTGACCTATGTTGATGATGTTGCCGGTGAGAAAGTAACGTCAGAGACGGTTAACGGACAAACTGGCGGTACTGGTGAATATACAGTCAAAGTGCCGACGCATTATGTACTGGCTGATGGGCAAGCGGACAAACTTGCTTACACGCTGACAACTGACGACACAGACAACTTGACAGTGCACCTGACCCACGATATCAAGCAAGGCACTGCTGCGACAACTCGGACGATCACCTATGTCGTTAACGGCTCAGCAACAGCGCCAAAGCAGGTTAAGCAAACGGTGAACTGGAAGACCAGTAAAGACCTGGTTACCGGTGAATCGGTTGCAACGCCTTCGGGGGCTTATTACGAGGTGGTTAGTCCGGATGTGCCAGGTTATACGCCGGATCCGTCGCAAGTCGCACAAGTCAGCCTTGGCGCTAAGCCAACTGCTGATTTGGCAAATATCGCAGTGAAGGTCACCTACAATCCTGACAAGCAGCAGATCAACGTCAAGTATGTGGACGATAATAACAATGAAGCGCAAGTTGGCAACCTTAGCACGCTTACTGGCAGTACTGACACTAGTGTCAACTGGGAGGCCAATGTGCCAAGCGGGTATGTTCTGACGCCAGGCCAGCAAGCGAAAGGCACCTATGCTTTCAGAGCGGAAAACAACCAGGATGTGGTCATTCACTTGACGCACAAGCTGACTTACGGCACAGCTACCACGACGCGGACCATCGCCTATGTCGTCACTGGTGACAACGCGCCGGACGCACCGGCGACTGTGACTCAGACTATCAACTGGAAGACCGTGACCGACCAAGTCACGAAGCAGACTGTGGCGACACCACAAGATGCCTATGAACTGGTTAAGTCGCCAACACTGGTAGGCTATGTTCCAGATCAGACCCAAGTTGATCTCGAGCAGGTACCAGCGACAACTGGTGCACTTCCAGCCAATGAGACGGTCACCGTGACTTACAATCCTGCTGCAGCCACATTGCGTGTGACCTATGTTGATGATGTTGCCGGTGAGAAAGTAACGTCAGAGACGGTTAACGGACAAACTGGCGGTACTGGTGAATATACAGTCAAAGTGCCGACGCATTATGTACTGGCTGATGGGCAAGCGGACAAACTTGCTTACACGCTGACAACTGACGACACAGACAACTTGACAGTGCACCTGACCCACGATATCAAGCAAGGCACTGCTGCGACAACTCGGACGATCACCTATGTCGTTAACGGCTCTGCAGCTGCGCCAAAGCAAGTTAAGCAAACGGTTAACTGGAAGACCAGTGAAGATCTGGTTACCGGCGAAGCGGTCGCAACACCTACGGGAGCTTATTACGAGGTGGTTAGTCCGGATGTGCCAGGCTATACACCGGATAAGGCAAAAGTTGCGCAAGTCGGACTTGATGGGATGCCGGTCTCTGAGCTTAAGAACACCGAGGTCACAGTCACCTACAAGCCTGACATGCAACAGATCCATGTGCAGTATGTGGATGATGATAACGATGAGGCCCAAGTCGGCGGCCTTGGCACCCTTGCCGGCCGCACCGATACCAGCACCAACTGGCAAGCCATTGTGCCAAGCGGATACATTTTGGCACCAGGTCAAGCAAAGAAGGGAGCGTATGCTTTCAAGGCAAACAACAACCAAGATGTGGTCATTCACTTGGTTCACGCTAAGACAACAGCGACAGTTGTAACGTCTTACACCGTAAACTACACTGGCTTGCCGGCTGCGCTGCTGCCGCAACCAGTCACCCATACAGTCGAATGGACCGCAACGACGGATGAAGCAACCGGCAAAACGGAGTACGTGCCGAAAGACTCAACTGTTGCCTCAGTAACGAGTCCATCGATTCCAGGCTATGCGGCAGATATCCCAGCAACCGACACGATCACGTTGACGACGATGACACAAACGCCAACGAATGTGACGACGACGGTGACCTACAAGCCAGTCGCAGCTGCATTGCGAGTAATCTATGTCGATGACGTTATCGGTCAGCAAGTGACATCGGAGCTGGTTAACGGCCACACCGGCGATACTGGTGAATATGATGTCAAAGTGCCGGCGCATTATGTACTTGCCGATGGTCAAGCGGACAAGCTTGGCTACACGCTGACGATTAACGACACTGACAACTTAATTGTCCACTTGACACACAAGGTGACGTATGATGATCCGACCACAACGCGGACCATCCACTATGTCGTCGAAGGCGGCACGGCCCCAGCAGATGTTGTGCAAACCGTTGACTGGAAAGTGGAAACAGATGAGGTCACTGGTCAATCCGTTGCGACGGCTGAGGGGATCTACACGCAAGTTATTTCCCCAGAGGTGCCGGGCTATCAACCAGATCAAGCTGTGATTGCCGGAGAATTGCTGGGGGTAAAGCCGACTGCAGATTTGAAGGACGAGACTGTCACAGTCACGTACGCTGCCAAAGCTGATGAACTGCAAGTCACCTACATTGAAAAGGGTGAGTTTGGTTTTGATGATCAGCTCCTCACGACGGAAATGGTCACTGGCAAGACTGGTGAGACCGTTCACTATACGGTGCATATTCCTGATGGCTTAGATGGCCACTATCAACTTAGTGGGGTCAATAGCGGCGACGACATCGCATACACGTTGACACCATCTGCCGATGGAATCGTGATCTATCTGTATCGTGAATATGGTCCTTCAAACAACGGCGGTGGCACGCCACCAACCGGTAATGAAGACGGCAACCCGCCAACCGGTAACGAAGACGGCAACCCGCCAACAGGCAACGAAGACGGCAACCCGCCAACAGGCAACGAAGACGGCAACCCGCCAACCGGTAACGAAGATGGGAATCCGCCAACAGGCAATGAAGACGGTAATCCGCCAACCGGTAACGAAGACGGCAACCCGCCAACCGGTAATGAGGATGGCAACCCACCAACTGGCAACGAAGACGGCAACCCGCCAACCGGTAATGAAGATGGCAACCCGCCAACCGGTAATGAAGACGGCAACCCACCAACTGGCAACGAAGACGGCAACCCGCCAACCGGTAACGAAGACGGCAACCCGCCAACGGACAACGGTGGTGGAACGCCGACGAACAACGGTGGCGGCACACCAACCGGCAACGGTGGTGGAACGCCGACGAACAACGGTGGCGGCACACCGACTGACAATGGCAGTGGCACACCAACCGACAACGGCAGCGGCACACCGACTGACAATGGCAGTGGCACACCAACCGGCAACGGCAGTGGCACGCCAACGAACAATGGCAATAGCACGCCAACCAAGGATGAAGGCAGCACGCCGCGGATCACATTACCAGCGACAGATGGCGATCAGCCAAATACGCTGAGTGATCAAACGCGGACGACCTTGCCAGATACCAACGCGTCGGCGGCGGCCACCACACAAACTGGGACGGCCAAGGCAACTGCTGAAGCAGCAAAGACTTCGCGGCGGCAACTGCCACAAACTGGTGATCAATCATCGTCAGAACTGGCATTCTTAGGCACTGCCTTACTTGCACTGCTGGGCTTGGCAGGCTGGAAGCGGAGAAAAGACCGCAACTAAGCCAAACCAGTCACTAAGCGCTCGATAAGCTATAACGAAAATAGAACCCGCTCAGAAACCGTCGTAAGCGACGAGATTTCTGAGCGGGTTCTATTTGTTTCGTAAAACCGTGTGGATATGACCGCTGTTCAAATTTACAGACAACACGACAAATACACGATCAGGCCTTCACCCATCGTGGAATTTGTCGCAACAGGCTATGTCTACCCTTGCCTGTTGGGTTTCGGCGAGCTGCATGGCGCAACACGGCAGACTGCCGCTAGAATCGCTTTGCACAACTCTTGCATATTCAGTTAAGTACCCAGCACCGTAAGCCTACGTGCGCTGAGGTGGTCGTGGCACAATCTGATAACGTCCTGGCATTGCCCAGGGAGAAGACGCTGGGCTTCATGGCGCTCTGGCGCTTTGAACGCACGAGCCGCGGTGGATGCCGTTACACATACACCCTCAAATCAGCTCGTGTAGGGATGCCGGGTACAGACCAACTTGTACTTTGCCAGTCTCAACACCCCACTGCAGGTTGCGATCATAATGTACCACGATTCAGATTAGAATGCAAGCGTTTTATTTAAGAACGTCACAGCGAAAAATTCGCGAATTTTTCGATTCGTTCGTATAATCAAGATACCTAGGAAGGGGTGACAATAGTGAAACGAGCCCCAGTGTTTAGGATCAATGGTGTAATCGATCGACCGAAACAATTGCTGATCCAGATGCAAAACCTGCCGCCGCAACACGTGGAAGTGGTGATAGTTCGTGCTTATGCCGTGTTCCGTGGCAAGCGCGCCGTGACTGATTCGCCAATCGAAACGGTAGGGCTGCTTGTGACACCGGATCTGCTGAATGCCAATCAACCGCTTCGCTACTCAAACGATATCTTAGTCCGCGGACAACTAGATGCCGTCACAGTCCTGAGGCATGCGCATGACCTGCGCCGGGTTGAACACATGATCAAAGAGAGTCGCGGCAAGATCTTGCAAGCTCAATCGGAATGGTTTGCCCGCTACATCCACGGCCAGCCTGGCGAAGACACGCTGGCCAGATACTTGGCAAAAGCTACGCAAAGCTGGCCAGGCTTAGCGGGACTGGCCGCTTATCAAGCGCATGTGGCGCATTTGGCTAGGCATCAAAGTACCGTTGCGATTGCGGCATTGATTAAGATGCAAGCTCACCAACGCGAATTGAATGCAGCGATTCGCGCCGAACTTGACGCGATCGCGCCACAATTATTGGTCATGATGGCTCCGCACAAAGTGATCACCAGCCCCTTGCTGCACCGCCAACAGCGGCCACGCGATGCAGTGGATCTGGCTTTGGTTGATGATCCGGATTATTTACACCAACAAGCTCAAGAAATTCAATCGGACTACCAGTTTGCCAAGCAGCACAACTTGCCGCTGCTAGCCCCGCGCTCGGGATGGGACGCGGCCAATTTAGCGCAGTGGCAAGCATGGGTGGATGAGGTATATCGCGGATAGGAGGAAATGCGCATGGCAAAGCATTCGCTGACGTTTCTGATCCAAGGCCAAGTGGTTGATGCCGTTGAAGAACAGGTGATGTTTTATTCCGGTCAAGTGGCCATTGTGCACTGGCTGGTGGTGGCAGTGGATCGCGAGGCGTCTTTGATGACAGATCCTGAAGTAGATGAAACTTATCCGCCGCCGCATACCGTGCGTCTGCAGGCGGCAGATCTGGCGGCGTTTGATGTGCATGTTGGCGATGTGTTGAACTTCGAAGCCGACTTGGATTGGGCAATCGAGTTCACCGGCGCCACAGCCGCGCCTAAGCGTGTCTTGCAGAATTTAACGGCTCAGATGATTGCCAAAAGCCGCAGTTTTAGTGAACGGGAATTGGGGTTGGGACACTATCAGTTTGATTTGTTGGGGGAGCGTTTTGCCCAAGGCCGGCTGAACTTTGATGAATGGCTGGCAGGCCAGCGCGGTTTGACCGCGGCGCCGAGCTTGCTGAAGCTGCAGCAGCTCTTGCAAAACTATGAGCAGCAGCGCGTGAAGCTTGAAGCGGCTCAAGAAGATCGCGTGATGGTAGTTGAAGACGAATTCTGGAATCTGGACGTGACACCTGGGTTGATGCCGCGCGAGGTGTTAGGCACAGTCGACAATTCTTCAAAGCACATTGAGCTGCGGCGTATCAGTGCGCAAGACACCGCGCGGCGCTGGCAGACGCTGCTTGAAGAAGCCCAGCAGTGGCAAGTTGAACATCCAGGTGGGGTGAGTGCCGCAACGCGCGAACAGATGAAGTAAGGCAAAAGGCGGCCTGACACCGAGTTGGTGTAAGGCCGCCTTTTGCTGACAAAAATCAATCAGTGTGTAATATTAGTAAAACGATGGCTTAGCGCCGTCTGTGTTGGGCTGGTTGACGCCGAGGGAATCGTGAACATATTTCTTCGGGTCGTTGATCAGCTTGACAACCAAGTCCGCCACACTCTTGCGGGAAACTTCGGTGCCTTTGAACAAGTCGTCGCGATGCGTCAACTCATAGTCAACGGTGTCGTCGTTCGACAGCCAAGCAGGCCGGACGATCGTGTAGTCAAGGTCGGAATGCTCAACGACCTTGGCAGCTGCGCGGTATGTCGGCAAGTAGCCGTCGTCAAGCTGTTGATGGTTCCACTTGCCAAAAGCGCCAGGCACTTCGTCATAGATCCCAAGCGTTGAGATCCAGATCAAGCGGCTGACTTTGGCCAGGTCCATTGCTTGCACGACAGCCTTGGCTTGGGTTTCGATGGTTTTGGTGCCAGCCAGGTTGGCATAAACGACATCGATACCGGCCATGGCCTTGTTCAGCGCGTCTGGATCTGTGGCGTCGCCTTCGATGACTGTTTCGCGATCAGCGTCTGCAACTTCCAGCCGCTTGGCATCACGCAGGAACAACGTCAGATGATGCTTGGTTTCACTTAACAACTGTTGTTCTGCCAGGCGCGCGATTTGACCGTTAGCGCCAATAATTAATCCTGGATTATTCATAGAATTTCAAAAAAGCAGCGCAATCCCACGATTCACACGGGAGTGCGCTGCTTTGGTGTTTCACCCATTGGGTGCGCCTATATGCTAAGGTTGAGTCAACGAAAACCATCACGAAAGCGAGGCTTCACACCATCTCAACTTTAACCAGCTTATCCCTGCAATGCAATACCAATGTGACTCTGACCGCCGACGGCGGTCAACTTTCAAATGACGCCGGGCTCGTTTTGTTCCAAGAGTTTCTTCATCGTATCAACTTTAGGCAACTTGCCAATCAGTGCCTCAAGTTACCAGACCAACGACGATTCTG